>CAMWLV010000005.1 GCA_947175175.1 uncultured Lachnospiraceae bacterium | reverse complement strand
GGGGAGTGAACAGTAACCGAGGGATAAGAAGAACAAATACATATCAATACTTATAATTGAAGTAAATGGTATTTCGTGCTATACTATATTAGGCAGCCGGATATGCACGGCTGTCATAGATATAAAAATAAGGAACTGTGCAGAGACAGTGTACGAATCTGAACAGTTTTTAAGAAAAGAGCATGGAATAAATTATGAAAAGATATGTGACAACATGGGGAAATGCGATATCGATCGCAGACAGGCGGCCGGAGAACTACGCAAGGAACCTGACTCTGCGCTACCCCATCCGTCCAATGTTTGACGGGGAACAATTAAAGATAACATTTGACAATTTCTGCGGGACTGAGCCTGTGACGATCAGTTATGTCTATGTGGCGGAGAGTGCGGATTGTGGGCGTGAGATTGTCGAGAAAAGCAACACACAGGTTATGTTTGACAATGGCAGCAGGAGTGTCACCATACCAGCGGGAGAAGCTGTGGTCAGCGATGCAGTCCATTTTTCTGTCAGGCGCGGAAAGGACATCAGTGTCAGTTTGTATCTCGGGGAATTTACACAGATGCGTTCTGCAGTGCTGATCACAGGACCGTTGTCAAAAGGATATTATACAGTGGGCGATTATGCGCAGAGCGGCAGACTACCGCTGGAGCTTACAAGAAATACGAACTGGTTTTATTTTTTAAGTAATGTGGAGATAGAAACGGAGAGCACAAACAGGGCAGTGATCTGCTATGGCGACAGCATTACCTCGCAGGCGTGGCCTGACTATCTGACGCTGCGTTTATTTCAGGAACAGATTGAGCATACTGCTATTGTAAGACGGGCGGCGAGCGGCACGAGGATACTGCGGCAGTATGACAATATCACCTATGACTCCTATGGGCTGAAAGGTGCTACCCGCTTTCCCAGAGAGGCGAAAGTCAGCGGTGCTGACACGGTTATTATCCAACACGGTATCAATGATATCATTCATCCGGTGGGCGTGGAGGTGAACCCGTTCCGTCCATGGAGTGACTTGCCGACAGCGGACGATCTGATACATGGGCTGCAGCAATATATTCATCAGGCGAAAGAGTACGGACTTGATGTGTATATAGGGACACTGCTTCCAATCTATGGATGGCGCACCTACGAGCCGTTCCGGGATGAGCTTCGCTGCGCAGTCAATGAGTGGATCCGCCATACAGCCGAGATTGAGGGCTGTATCGACTTTGACAAGGCGCTGTGTGACAGTGTGAATCCAGCGGCTTTTGCGCAGGGATATGACAGCGGCGACCATCTGCACCCGTCGGAGAAAGCGTATGAGCGGATGGCTGTGGAAGTACCTGAAATTTTGTTGAGACACAAGGAGAAATAAAATGCCCACATTACTTTTTATCAATGCGTGTGTGCGCGGCAAGGACTCAAGGACTCTTGCTCTCGCAGAGCACCTGCTTGAACGCATTAGGGAGGCAAACAGCACAGATATGGCCTTCCATATAGAAGAGATCCGACTTTCGACGGAAAATCTGCTTCCGCTGAATTATGAGAGACTGCAAAGGAGAGAAGAGCTGTTGGCAGCAGGTCAGTTTCATGATACGATGTTTGACTATGCCAATGCTGTAGCGCAGGCGGATATGCTTGTGATTGCGGCACCTTACTGGGACATGTCTTTTCCTTCTTCGTTAAAAATCTTTTTTGAAGCGGCGAGCGTGGATGGGATAACGTTTACATATGCCGAGGACGGCACGCCGGTGGGGCTTTGTGCCGCGGCGGATATGTATTATGTCACGACGAGCGGCGGCTATATCGGGGACTGCAATTTCGGCTTTGAATATGTCAATGCATTGTGCAGGCTCTATGGCGTGCAGAGTACGCACTTTGTCAGCGCGCAGGGACTTGACCTTGATGGAGCCGATGTGCAGGCGATCATGGAAGAAGCCTGCAATGGGGAGATCTTAAATTTCTCATGATATATTTCTTATGAAATAGGAAGGAGGTTTGCGGAGGCAGTGGCAAAGCAGGCGGGCAGCAGGGAAGCAAGTTCCCTGGGAATACTGGCGGAGAAAATATGGAGCCTGTCAAGAGACCGGCTTCTTATGAACCTGCGTTTTCTGGATGTGGCGCTTTCCAATCTGAAATTTCAGGCAAGACCGGGAATCGACCATGTTTTTTGTGATGTAAAAGTACCGCAGGCAGCTATCATTTATTATGATCCATCAGTAGTCATCCGGCTATACAAGAAAAACCCCGCGAATGTGACACGGCTGCAGCTCCATATTTTATTGCACTGCATTTTCAGCCATTCTTATAAATATGATAAGGTAGAGCAGGAGCTTTGGGACGTGGCGGTGGATATGGCTGTGGAGAATGTGGCGATGAGCCTGAAAATATCAGGTCTTGAGACGGCTGGTGATGCAGAGCGCAGCACAGTGCTTGCACAGTGGAAGGAGCGCGCAGGCACATTGACTGCGGAAAGAATTTACAGAAAGCTCCGCGAGGACAGGCTGGGTGTCAGTGAGCTTCTGGAGCTTGGCAATCTGTTTCAGAGGGATGTACACGAGGGCTGGGGACCAGTTGAGACACTGGAAATCACCGAGGCGCAGTGGAAGAAGATCAGCGAGCGGATCAAGGCAGAACTAAAGTCATTTTCGGAGGATAAATCGGATGACAAGAGCATTCTGCAGAATCTTGAGGAGGCGACAAAGGAACACTATGATTATGGTGATTTCCTGAGAAAGTTCAGTGTATCAGGGGAAGATATGCAGATCAATGATGACGAGTTTGACTACGTATATTATACGTATGGATTATCCTTGTATGGCAATCTTCCGCTGGTGGAGCCGCTGGAATACAAGGATGTCAACAAGATCAAAGAGTTTGTGGTGGCGATTGACACCTCCGGTTCCTGCCGCGGGGAAGTGGTTCAGACATTTCTGAACAAGACATACAGCATATTAAAGAGCAGTGAAAATTTTTTCCGGAAAGTGAACATTCATATTATTCAGTGCGATTCTGAGGTGCGCCGCGACACGAAGATCACAAACGATGATGAATTTGAGGCGTTTATGCGGGAGGGACAACTGGAGGGCTTTGGTTCAACTGATTTCAGGCCAGTCTTTGCATATGTGGACAAGGCGATCGAGAGTGGGGAGTTCGAGAATCTGAAGGGACTGATCTATTTTACGGACGGTTTTGGCGTGTTTCCAGAGCGCAAGCCGTCTTACAATTATGACACTGCGTTCGTGTTTTTGGGGGATGATTATGAGAAGCCGCCCGCACCGCCGTGGGCGATCAAATTAGTATTACCCGTTGAGGATTTGGAACGTGTGGATGAGGGAGGTCTGATTTCGTGAATATCAAACAGGCAAAGGAACATATCAAAAATTCTGTCAAATTGTATTTGAAAAAGGATGAGTACGGAGAGTATCGCATTCCAGTGGTGCGCCAGAGACCAATCTTTTTATTGGGTTCCCCGGGCATCGGAAAGACTGCCATCATGGAGCAGATTGCGCAGGAGCTTGGCATTGCGCTGGTGAGCTACTCCATGACACACCACACAAGGCAGTCGGCGCTGGGGCTTCCTTTTATCACACACAAGAATTATAAGGGGCTGGAATTTGATATTTCCGAGTACACTATGAGTGAGATCATCGCATCGATCTATGAGGTGATGGAGCAGTCGGGAATCGAGGAAGGTATCTTGTTCCTCGATGAGATCAACTGTGTATCGGAGACACTTGCGCCGTCCATGCTGCAGTTTTTGCAGTACAAAGTGTTTGGGCGTCATAAGGTTCCAGATGGATGGGTGATCGTAACAGCTGGAAATCCGCCAGAATATAACAAGTCTGTCCGCGAGTTTGACGTGGTGACGATGGACAGGATGAAGCTGGTTGAGGTGGAGGCAGATTATGCGACGTGGAAGGAATATGCCTTAAAGCAGGGAATTCACAATGCTGTAACCACATACCTTGACATGAAGAAGAATGATTTCTATCGTGTGGAGACCAATGTCGGCGGTAAGTCTTATGTTACAGCAAGGGGCTGGGAAGACTTGTCAGCGACAATGCTTTTGTGCGAGGAAGAAGAGCTGATTGTGGATGAGACACTTGTCGCACAGTACCTTCACAACGAAAAGATCGTAAAAGAATTCACAGCATATTATGAGTTGTATAGCAAATATAAAAAGGATTACAAAGTCGAGGAAATCCTTGAGGGGACCAACTCTGCGCAGGTTGTAGAGCGCGCGCGGATCGCGAAGTTTGACGAGAGGCTTTCACTGCTTGGGATGCTGCTTGACAAGCTTGAGAGCGAGATGAAAGAGAATCTCGAGAAATCAGATTACCTCACAGACCTGATGAAACTCCTGAAAATTATAAGGACACTGCATGAGAAAGATCCTGCAACATCAGTGCAGACGCAGATTGCAAACCAGATCAAAAACAGGCAGAAGATAACGGAGTCCATGGCAAATGCAGGGACGCTTTCCAATGAAGACAAGAGAAAGCACAGGGCGGTTATCCATTTTCTTGAAACAGCGGAAAAAAGACTCAGGATTGAAAATCCTGACGACGCGGCGGCGTTTGATATGCTCAAGGCCGATTTTGATGTGGAAGTGGCGAAGATGAAGGAAGAAAATGGCAGAATACAGGCAAGACTCCACCATCTCTTTGCCTTTAGTGAAGTGGCATTTATGGACGGAAATGAGGTGCTTGTCTTGGTGACAGAACTTACAGTGAATGCCTACAGCTCGCGTTTTATCGGATTGTACGGGAGCGCGGATTACCAGAGGCACAACGAGGACCTAATGCTGCATGAGCGGCAGGATGACATCATGAGAGAGATTGAGGCGCTGGAATTATGAGTAAAACAATTCGCATGGAAGAAAAGATGATAGAAAATGCCTATGGGGGGCAGCTTGTGTATATGCCTTATAAAAGGGGGATTGCGATCAAGAGATACCGTGGTATCGCACAGAGAATCATCGTTCCGCCGGAGATCGAAGGGAAAACAGTTACAGCGATAGAGAGAAAGGCATTTTTAAGCTGTAAGACAGTGCGGTTTATCTCGTTACCTGACACGATCGAAGAAATTGGTGACTGGGCTTTTGCACATGCAGAACAGTTAAGCTCTGTCACGATTCCGCGCCATCAGCTAAGCCGTGGAAAGGAGCTTTTTCTAGGGTGTAAGAGACTAAAGGAAATCGTGCTCAGCAGTTCACAGGAAGAGTGGTCGGAATATGCGCCGCAAGGGCTTTACAGGATGCTTGCAATGGCGGTGACGGTACTTCACGACTACTTTTTGTTCGATCCTTTGGATTTTGGTAATGATGCATGGGTGAAGCGCTGGGATGAGAAGCTGATGGCGCTTGTGGAGCTGGATGACCTTGACGGCTTTGAGGAGTTGTGGACGTGCGGGGAGGAAGATTATGAGGGAAAGGATTATGATATCAAGTCTTATCCTGTGGAAAAGCGCAAGATGAAACTTCGGATCGTATATTTCAGGCTGATGCATCCGTACAAGATATCCAAAGATACTTTAGATGCACTCAGGGAATATCTGTACCGCCACACGAAAGGGACAGACACACCGGAGGCGTGGGAGCTCATTATGGAAGAGCATCAGAATGATATGGAATATTATCGGGTGTTTGCGGATTCTGGCTGTATTACAGAGGAAAATTTTGACAGTTTATTGGAAGACATGAAAGACTGTACTGCCGAGATCAAGGCGTATCTGCTCCGCTATAAAGAAGAGCACTTTGCTGCAAAGGATGTGTTTGCAGCATTTGATTTGAACTGGTAAACAAAAAGCGCTGTTATTAACAGCGCTTTTTGTGAGAATTTATTTATAAATTTCCATAAGGTAGTCCATGACGGCTTCCTGAAGTTCTGATTGTGCCATATAGGCTTCACCGTATCTTTCCCGCATATTTGTCACGTATTCTTCACCGTTTTCCTCTGTCAGTTCATCGATTGCCGCATCGATATCGATGGTGAGACCGGCATCTTCGTAGATCGCCTGATAAACCATAGCTGTCTTTGCTGTTTCCTTTGCACGCTCCCGCAAATCCTTTTCATAGGACATTTCGTCGGTGATTTCACCGCCCATCATTTCCCACACATTCGCATATGCAGTCATTCCATATGCAGAGAACATCTGGTTATAGTACTCCATCATGTATTCATCATTGTACTTTGCAACTGCCCTAAGCTGTTTGAGATAAGCTGAAGGGTATGATTTGACCGTTGAGTTATCTATGATGTAGTTTGCCAGATATTCTTCCAAGTGCTGTTCATAATAACGATTCTCCACAGATGTGCGGTACTCCTCCACAGTGGACAATCCTTCCTCTGAGAAATTCTTTGCGACAAAATCATCTGTGAGCTCGGGTGTGACCGTGATACTGTTGACAGTGACTGCAAAGCTTGCGTCCTTGCCGGCGACAGTGTCATCATTGCGGTAATCCTCGGGAAAAGTGGCTTCTACTGTGAAGTTTTCGCCGGGTTTGTGACCGATCAGCTGCTGTTCAAAGTCATCGATGAAGGAACCCGATCCGATCGTCAGATTGTAACCAGCGCCATTGCTGTTCCCACCCTCAAATTCAACACCGTCAATGGTTCCAACGTAATCAATATTGACTTCGTCCCCATCTTTGATTTCCAATGTTTCGTCTGTGCTCGCTTCCCTGTGGGATTCCAAGGCGGAGGTGATATCTGCCTCTACTTCCTCGGCGGTTGCGGCAACCTCATCCGCGGGCACAGCAATATTTGCGTAATCAACTAAAGTGAGCGCCTCCCTGACATTGACACCCTCAATCTTGCCATCCGCCGTCAGACCTGCACTGAAATCCGGGTTCGAAGTTGTGCGCATCGCCGCCAGGCAGATGCTTTTGCCCGCAGCAGCTGCGATGACTGCAACGATCACTGCAGCAATGGCAATGCCGGCAGCTTTCACTGTTCGTTTGTGCCGCCTCTCTTTGGCAACTTCCTTTTTGCGCTCCTCCCGCTTCGCCTTGCTTTTGCTGATGTCAGAAGCTTCGCTTTTATTTTCTTTGACATTTATTTTTTTGTTATTAGCCATTTTCAAGACCTATCCTTTCTGGTTGGTGTTCTGTTTTATATGAGAATGTCAAACCTCATATTAATTTAACACAAATCATGAAAAAAAGAAAGACTTTCGTGCGAATTCACAGAATTCACACAAATATTGGAATTTTGAGCCAAGGTTTTGATGATGGCTTTGCGTTTATCCTTGACAATACATAAACAGACAGACTATAATTATATATAAATTTGTTTCGTATCTATAGGATTCAAGAGGAAGGAGCAGGGCGCATATGAATGTAGAAGATATTCCAATACCGGCGATGGCGTCGATCAGAGTCAGTAAAGAGGGAAAATCCGCGCTTTTTGAGACGACAATCATTCAGACTACCGATAATAAATATATATATACCATGCCTGTCAGAGTAGACAACAAGCTGGTAAATTTTGAGGCGAAGGGATTGCTTAAGGAGATCAAGATCGAGTTTGCACCATTTGAGTTTTATGAGTGGAGAAATATATCCATTGTCAGGTTTGTCGAGGACGGGAAGAGCTATCTGAGAATCAGGACGACCACGCCTGGGATCAGGGCTATGGCATGGTCTGAGAAGCCTGTGACCTCGACAAAGAAGAAAAAGGAAAATCTGATCAGTGAGGAAGCGCTTGAGGTGGTGAACGCGGCACGGGAACAGATACAGGGAGATAAATCGTGAAAAGAGCAGTAATGACAACAGTGGTGATCGGCACACTGATGGCAGGCGGCATGGGCATCTTCCATGGAGACCAGGCAGCGCAGAACCCAGAAAATTATGTGGACAGTGTTGTCAGTGATATCAAGACACAGGCGGCGGAGGAGTTTAAGAAAGCTTTTTCCAATGAAGTCACAGCATTTTTCAAGAATGATGACTTATCAAAAACACTTGGTATTGACAGCCATGGACAGGCTAAGCTTGAGGAATCGATCAAGGCATATATCGATCATTACAGCATGGACGAGGAAAAACTCAGTGAGGCGAAAGAGTCACTGGACATGCTTCTCCAAAATGCGGAGGGACTCTCGGCAGAAGAGATTGAGAACAGGATTAAGAGAATTTTTGAGGAATGATTTAGAAAGAAATAACCCGTATGTTATAGCATACGGGTTATTTCTGCGCCCTGTTTCGTTCTCAGGTCGAAAAATACATTATTGGAATAAATTGTCGGCCGCGACAAGGCGTCTTCGTGAATCTCTGTGATCCGTCCTTCGAGATTTCCAGTTACGCAGACGCGTCTGTCCACATACATCTTGGCAATACGTGTGAGAATGGGTTTGATATTCTCTCCGTATTTGTCGAATCCCTGTTCCTCAAAGACGCGGATCGCCTGAAATGGCGTTAGGGCAACGCGCTGAGCCCGTGGGTGTGTCATTGCCTCGTATGTATCGACAATCGCCGCGATCAGTGCAAAAGGATCTATGCGGTTTTCCTTTAAACGGGCTGGGTAGCCGCTTCCATCGCATCGTTCGTGATGCATAATCATGACACTGACCACATGCGGCGGGAGCTTTCTTGACTTGACAAGCTCGTAACCTAAGTGAATGTGATGCTGCATCTGAATATATTCTTCTGGTGTAAGTTTATCAGGTTTCCATAACAATTCGTCAGATACTTTTGTCTTGCCGATGTCAAAGATAAAGCCAGAGACTGTCAGGTTGTCTAAGTCTTCGTCACTCATGCCAATCCATTTGCCAAAGACATAACATAGCAGACCACAGTTAAAACAGTGGTTGTAAGTGATCTCGTTCTCATTTGGCATCATATTATAGAGATAGTCAAGCAGCTGTTCCCCGTTCTTGACAACAGATAAGATATCGTCGCGCAGCGACAGGAGCTTTGGGATATTTAGTTCCAGACCAGTATCAAGAGTGCGCATGATTCTGTGGAAGGAGTCAAGAGTCGATGTATATACTTCATTGAAACGATGGAAATCCGGATTCAGGTGCAGATATTTGTAATGCGCCATATTGATCTCATCAGGCTCGCATAGCGCCACCTCATCAAGATTGTATTCGTATAATGTCTGGATGTTCTCCTGTGTCAGGATTGTATTAGCCTTAAAAAGAATGGTATTGGCAGGCGTGTAGATATCATCGTACAACACCATGTCAGGTTTGAGAGATTGCGTTGATAGTTTGTACATAAGTCCTCCTGGAATGAAGAAAGAGTTTTCTTTTGGTATAATAAATATATAATATCACAAAATTAGGATAGTTGTATATATAAAAATAAAAAATGCTTATGTCCCCTTTGTGGTAACATAACATAGAATATGGTAAACATAACTAAAAAGTTATGTAAATTTTCACAATTTGGAAAATAAGGATTGATTTATAAAAATACATATGCTACTATTGAGAAAAAGCGGGTAAGCGTAGAAATATATATGCTTGTATAAAAAAACAGTTATAAGTTATCCACAAAGCTGCACGGGTATGTGGATAACCTATTTGTTTACATAATGTTCCAACTGCGTTGATTACGTTTCTGCGCCGGTATCCATAAAGGGAGAACGGAACCGGGAATGAAACTAATCATAAATGAGCTTTGATTATCTCTGAGACATGTGTATTCGTGTCGAAGGCACCTTGACAACATAACTACTTATAATAGGATTATGGATATATAGAACTTGGAAGCTGCTCAGGGCTAGGCATATTCAGACAGGAATCAATGCCTGCAGCCAATCGGGAAAAGCGTGGCAGTTTTGGATTGGGTAAACCTGTCACCAAGGGGCAGATGAAAGTTAATGTATAACATTGAAGAGGGTTGAAAGGGGAACACAACATGTTAGTAGCGAAGAGAGAAGTATCTGAGAGAATTGATATTTTAAACAAGAAACCAATGATCAGAAAGATTCAGGCCACAGGAGAGATGATAGCAGGTTTTTTGAATCCTGTGACCGGTGATTTTGAGGTAGCTATGGAAATCAATGACGAGAGAGATATTGATGAATTCCTCGACGAGTACGATTTATCAGTCGTAATGATTTCAAAAATGTAAAGTTCATATCACAATTAAATAAAAGGTGTTAATCAAAGCGTAAGAGACGGGGACAGATGGGACTGTCCCCGTTTTTATACATTATATTTGCAAAAAGGGAGAATGCTAATGAAGAGAAAAGATTTTTATATTCCATCAAAGGACGGTGTGCACAGGCTTCATGTGGTATTGTGGGAGCCTGAGACAAAGGTCAGGGCAGTCGTACAGATTTCGCATGGAATGATAGAGATGATTGACCGCTATGAAGATTTTGCATTGTTTTTGAATCAACATGGGTATGCGGTGATCGGAAATGATCATTTAGGACATGGACTGACTGCCGGGAATGATGCTGATCTGGGGTACTTCTGCCCAAAGAACATGAGTGCGACTGTCGTGGCAGATCTGCATAGGGTGACGAAATATGCCAAGAAAAAATATAAGAACAAACCATATTTTCTGCTGGGACACAGTATGGGCTCTTTTATGGCAAGGAGATACCTGATGGCTTACGGAATGGAGTTGGATGGTGCTGTGATCTGCGGCACAGGGAGCCAGAGCTGGCCGGTTCTGGTCGCAGGACCGATTGTGGCCAATACACTAAGGCTTGTATTTGGTGACCGTTTCCGGTCAAAGCTGCTTGAGATGAGTGCATTTGGCGCATACCAGAAGCGTATACCGCATCCACGCACCAAGAGTGACTGGATGACAAGAGATACCGCGATCGTGGATTTCTGCAGGAGCAATAAGTACTGCAACTTTATTTTCACAGTTAATGGCTACCGGGCACTTTTTGAGGTACTTTCATTTATCCAGAAAAAGCAGAATATCGACAGGATTCCCAAGGAACTTCCGCTATTCTTTATCGCAGGCGGACAGGATCCTGTCGGTCATTACGGAAGAGATGTGCAAAGAGTTTCTGCCGGATATGAACGGGCAGGAGTTGAGGATGTCTCCCTGAAAATCTATCAGGAGGACAGGCACGAGGTATTGAATGAGCTTGACAGGGATCAGGTGTATCAGGATGTGCTCTCATGGCTTGACGCAAAGGCTTCAGAGGAAAACGATACAGATGCAAAAATGCAGTGAAGACGAAAAATATATGAAAGAGGCAGTCAAACAGGCTAAAAAGGCATACATGCTCGGAGAAGTTCCGATTGGCTGTGTGATCGTGCATGACAAAAAGATCATAGGCCGCGGTTACAATAGGCGCAATACCGACAAGAGCACGCTTTCCCACGCGGAAATCATTGCGATACGAAAGGCAAGCAAGGTGATTGGGGATTGGCGGCTTGAGGAGTGCACCCTGTATGTCACATTAGAGCCGTGTCAAATGTGCGCAGGCGCCATTGTGCAGGCACGTATTCCCAAGGTTGTGATGGCGTGCATGAATCCCAAGGCGGGGTGTGCAGGATCAATCTTAAATATCTTTGATATGCCCCAGTTCAATCATCAGGTGGAGTCGGTGAGAGGGGTTATGGAGGAGGAGTGTGCCCAGATGCTCAGAAGTTTTTTTAAGGAGCTGCGCGTCAGGAATAAGGCGGAAAAAGAGGCGAAAAAAAGTTCTTTATTATAAAGCTAAATTATGGTACACTTTCAAAGAGAAAGGTATACCTAAAGATATGCCAATGTGGAGGTTATGTATGGACGAGATCGCAGTGCTCATTCCCTGTTATAATGAGAGCAAGACAATAGAAAAAGTCGTAATGGACTTTAAAAAAGCGCTTCCGCAAGCCGTAATATACGTATATGACAACAATTCAAAGGACGGGACGGACGAGATCGCGCGGCGTGCAGGTGCTGTTGTGCGCTATGAGTACCAGCAGGGAAAGGGAAATGTCATCAGGCGGATGTTTCGGGAGATCGATGCCAAGTGTTATGTTATGACAGACGGCGATGACACGTATCCGGCTGACGAGGCGGAAAAGCTGTGTGAGGCAGTGCTTGAGCGAAATGCGGACATGGTGGTGGGGGACAGGCTTTCGTCCTCGTATTTTGAGGAGAATAAGCGGCCATTTCACAATTTTGGAAACTCACTTGTACGCGGTGCCATTAACAGTATGTTTAAGAGCGATATCCGCGATATCATGACAGGATACAGGGCTTTCAGCTATCAGTTTGTGAAATCCTTTCCAGTGCTCTCTAAGGGTTTCGAGATTGAGACCGAGATGAGTATTCATGCGATCGACAAAAACATGCGCGTGGAGAATGTCATTATTCAATACAGGGACAGACCAGAGGGAAGCGAATCAAAGCTCAATACCTACTCCGACGGGATCAAGGTCATTATGACGATCATGAAATTATACAAAAATTATAAGCCTATGGGATTTTTTACGTGGATTGCAGTGGTGCTCACTATGATTTCGACAGCATTTCTGGCTCCTGTGATGGGCGAATATTTTGAGACGGGGTTGGTGGAGCGTTTTCCGACGCTGATTGTATGCGGTTTTGTGTACATGGCGGCGATGCAGTCATTTTTTGCAGGATTGATGCTCTCTACCATGAAACAGAAAAATATGCAGGATTACGAGATGAACCTGATTTTTCTGGACAAGGAATACAAGGAATTGTTGGCAGTTTCTGAGAACAAGCATAAGGAGCAATCAGAAAATTAAGAATAAGCAGGGTTAATATGAAGATACCAATGAATTATGTCGCCTTTGATATCGAGACGACAGGATTAAATCCCAAATATGATAAAATCATAGAAATTGGGGCAGTCAGAGTCAAGGAAGGGGAACCAGTAGAGACATTTTCCACGTTTGTAAATCCGGCCAAGAGCCTTCCGGCACGGATTGTGGAGCTTACAGGGATTCATGACGCAGACGTCGCAGATGCGCCGTATATCGACGAGATTTTGGATGCCTTTTTGGCGTTTGTGGGCGATGATGTGCTTCTGGGGCATAATATTTTGTTCGACTATTCTTTTGTCAAGAAGGCGGCTGTGAATCAGAAGAAAGCCTTTGAAAAGCTTGGGATTGATACCCTTCGGATTGCGAAGCGGTTTCTGAGTGAGCTGGAGAGCAGGCAGCTTGGGTTTCTATGTGAGTATTACCAGATTGTGCTGGAGGCACACAGAGCTTTGAACGATGCGGTTGCGGCACACAGGCTTTACAGGATTCTGGTGCGTGAGTATGGCGGTCAGGAAGATGAA
This sequence comes from uncultured Lachnospiraceae bacterium, assembly GCA_947175175.1. Lineage (GTDB taxonomy): Bacteria > Bacillota > Clostridia > Lachnospirales > Lachnospiraceae > COE1. The sequence goes on along the minus strand of CAMWLV010000005.1, from coordinate 44,207 downwards.
TTATTTCAGCCCAAACCGTTGATTTATACAGTCAAAAAGGAGAGTCCTGCTACGCCAAAACAGCTGGAACTGCTGCAGAGACTGATAGTGCAATACCATCTGCAGTGCGATGGGTTTGTGCTCTATCCGGTTGCGAATGTCACGGACGAGTTCATTGATCTGGAAAAAGTCACCAAAAACGAGGCTAGCAGGCTGATCGATAGGCTGCTTGCAAATTTTCGACGATTATATCCTTCATGAGCGAATTGATGTTCTGTGCCTGCGCAATCAGATACTTGATCTTCTCAGGCGTGTTCATCTGCTGGTAGAGCTCAGCGAGCAGATAATAACTTTTGCTGACATCGGTTCCAGTCGATATAGAGAACTCGAGGACTTTGATGGCCAGCTCATCTTCCAGACTGTCATGTAGCAGCTCAGCAAGTTTTTGCAGCAGGGTTACCAGTTTTGTGTAATGAAAATCGTAATCGCTTAATATAGTAATATTAGCAGTTCCGTATTCCAGCTTGAGGTCTGTGTTGGTATATCCTGTGAGATTGACTATTTTTGAGGAGGACAAGTCATTTAAGTCTTTGAGACAGCCTGCGATCTCTTCATTCGTGATATCTGGATTCATTGTGAGCAGCTCCTCCGGGATTGTGATGTAGTTCAGATTGTCAAGCGGCTTTTTCCGCGTGAAATTTGCCCTTTGTTCGCGGTCCCAGAATTCGCGGTCGATATCCTGCTCTTTGCGGTTTGCATTGTGCAGGGCATAAGAAAATATAAGACAGATAATCGGAAAGCTTGCAAAAATCAGAAAATTCATATATAATATCCTTTCGAAAAGGGGTGAACAGCCATGATGAACATGAATCATAAAAAAACTCAACGTAAGATCGCAGCTGTCATAGCAGTTGTTCTGGTACTGGCAATGGTAGTACCGTTGGTTTTAAGTGTTTTTGGTGTTTGATAATAATATACCACATTTTTTGGAACAATGCAAAATAAACGGTTAAAAAATAGGAGTAGAGGTCTATGAAAAAGATAAGGAGACATATTGTTTTCGCTGTGCTGGCTCTGATGCTGTCAGCTGTGATCGCAGGCACATTCCAGTTGGGTGATGCTGTGGCGGCTTCAAGTGATGACGTGATTTTGGAAGGCATCTACATGGGAGAAATCAGTCTTGCAGGGATGACTGCGGACGAGGCAAAGGCTGCTGTAGGCGCATTTGTTGAGGAGCTGAAATCAAAAAATATTACTTTTGGTGCACCAAATGACCATTATGTGGCTGTGATGGCGGGCGACCTTGGGCTGAGATGGGTGAATGAGTCGGATATTGACGCAGCCGCTGCACTCGGCAAAAAAGGAAATATTGTAAAAAGATATAAGGCAATACAGGATCTGAAGCATGGAAATAAAGTTTATGATCTGCAGCTGTCACTGGACAGGGAGCTGATCAGGGCAGTGCTTGAGGAACAGTGTGCAGAGTATGATGTTGCGCCGGTCAACAACACAATCACAAGGGTTGATGGGCAGTTTATTATAGAGGAAGGACAGACCGGACAGCGTGTGAATGTCGAGGATTCCCTGAATAAGACCTATGACTACATTACCGCCGGATGGGATTATCAGGATGCGTCTATCGATCTTGCGATCGATGTGACAGAGCCAAAAGGAAGCGTAGAGGATCTGGAGAAAATGACAGATGTGCTCGGAACTTTTACGACAAGCTACTCCACCAGCAGTTCTGCGAGATGTAAAAACGTGGAGAACGGATGCCGTCTGATCAATGGAACTCTTTTATATCCGGGCGATGAATTTTCGACATATGATGCAATCAAACCATTTACAGAGGCAAACGGGTATTATCCGGCGGGGTCTTACCAGAATGGAAAAGTGGTCGACAGCCTTGGCGGTGGCATCTGTCAGGTGTCAACTACATTGTATAACGCGGTATTGTTATCAGAGCTTGAGGTGACGGAGCGCAACAATCATTCTATGATTATTGCTTATGTGAAGCCGTCAATGGATGCTGCGATTGCGGAGTCGGCTGGCAAGGATTTTCGATTTGTGAATAGCTGGGATAATCCGATTTATATAGAAGGGCATACAGAGAATAAGCAGATCACATTTACAATTTATGGCGTAGAGCAGAGGGATCCAGGGCATGTTGTGCGTTATGAGAGTGAGACTCTTTCGACGACACACCCTGATCACGAGATTATCACACCGACTACGAGCCAGGGGATAGGATATATCAGTGTGGAGTCAGCGCATATTGGATATACGGCGCAGCTTTGGAAGGTTGTTGAGGAGAATGGTGTCGAGGTGAGCCGCGAGGTGATCAACCAGAGCTCCTATAAGGTGTCTCCAAGGTCAGCAACGGTTGGTGTCGCCACGGATAATCCCAATTATGCTGCACGTATTAATGCAGCGGTGGCGTCAGGAAGCATTGACACCTGCAAAGCGGAAGCGGCTGCGATTAAGGCGGAGATGGCGGCGGCTGCACAGCAGCAGGCAGCGATGACTGATGAGGAGCGGGCAGCGGCGGAGCAGCAGGCGGCACTGGATGCGTATTATCAGGCACTTCAGCAGCAACAGCAGCTGTTGGAACAACAGGCACAGCAGTAGGTACAGCTTTAATAGAGATACCCCCGAGAGCTGTGGTACAAAGGATACGGACATGACAAAAGGGGATTTGTGATGAATTGCGGGAAATTGACAGAGAGCATATATGAGCGCTCCGTTGTGAAAGTGGTGAAAACAAATTCAACTGAAAACAGGAAATTTTATGATGGCGCAGGACTGGGGGCAGACTGCGCCATCTTAACGGCAGATGAGAAGTGTGCAGGCATCGTGTCTGGTCAGGCACTGGCGTCTGGGACGGATCAGAAGGTACTTGTGAGGGCATATCTGGCAGCGGTGAATCATATCATCGCATGCAGTGCAAACGGGGCAGTGTCGGGACTGCAGTATGCGCATGCAAATCTCACTGTGGTTGTGCCAGAGAAGCTGCGTGAGATTAAGGTGCGCGGCATGGTTGAGGCGGCATCTGTCCAGGCGGAGGAGACAGGGATTCCGATATTGAGCTGCAATATTCAGGTATCCCAGGCTGTCACGGTATCAATAGTGACCTGCGTGGTCAACGCCGGCCTGGAAAACAAGTGCGACAACAATCTTGTTTTTCTGAAAAAGAAGGCGCTCGCAGACGAGGAGATTGTGATGACAAAGTGGATCGGGCTTGAGGGAACTGCGGTGATTGCACAGGGAAGCTCCGAACGCCTTTGCGGACGGTATCCGGCTGATATCGTGGAGGAGGCTGCGGATTTTTACAGATATTTATCCGTTGTGCCGGAGGCCGCTACCGCCGTTAAGTCCGGCGCAAGTTATCTGCATGTAGTGCGGGAGGGCGGTGTATTTGGAGCCCTTTGGGAGCTGGCGGCAGCAAACGGCGTTGGACTGGTCGTAGACTTAAAATGTATTCCTGTGAGGCAGGAAACGATAGAGGTATGTGAGTTTTTTGATCTGAACCCTTATGAATTGTTGGCGGGCGGAAGCCTTCTGATTGTGACTCCAAACGGCGGAGGGCTGGTGCGGGCACTTGAAAATGCCGGTGTGCCGGCGGCAGTGATCGGGCATACGACGCAGGGGAATGACCGTGTTATATGCCACGGGGAAGAGTCGCGGTTTCTGGAACCTGCCAACGGGGATCAATTGTATCGTTATTATGCACATGCTTTTGAAAAGGAATAATGCCGCGGCAGCGGTGAACAGAAATGGAGGAGTTTATAATGAGAGAACAGATATTATCAATTATAGAAAAGAACAGCAGGATTGACCTGCACGAGCTTGCAGTTATACTGGGCATGGAGGAAGCAGATATTGTAAATGAGATGGAGGAGATGGAGAAAGAAGGGATTATCTGTGGGTACCACACGCTGATCGACTGGGAAAAGACATCCGTGGAGAAAGTCAGTGCGCTGATCGAGGTTCGCGTAACACCTCAGCGCGGAAAGGGCTTTGACAGCATTGCAGAGCGCATCTATAAGTATCCGGAGGTGCATGCAGTGTACTTGATTTCAGGCGGGTATGACCTTCTGGTAAGTCTGGAGGGTAAGACACTCAAGGAGGTATCGAATTTTGTGTCAGATAAGTTGTCAACACTCGATACGGTCATCAGCACGGCAACACATTTTATCCTGAAAAAGTACAAGGACCACGGTACTATTCTGGACAGAAAAGAATCCGATGAAAGGATACAGGTGACGCCATGAGAAATCCATTATCAAAGACAATCGAGACAATCAAGCCCTCGGGTATCCGCAAATATTTTGACATTGTAAGCGAGATGAATGATCCGGATGTCATTTCACTGGGTGTCGGTGAGCCGGATTTTGAGACGCCGTGGCATATCAGGGACGAAGGTATTTATTCCCTTGAAAAGGGGCGCACATTTTATACGGCAAATGCAGGATTAATGGAGCTTCGTGAGGAGATCGACAGATATCTGAGCAGACGTTATGAGTTGAGTTACAATCCCAAAGACGAGATCCTGGTGACTGTCGGCGGTTCAGAGGCGATTGATATCGCTCTCCGCGCCATGGTTGATCCCGGTGATGAGGTCATCATACCGCAGCCAAGCTATGTTTCTTATGAGCCATGTGCAGTCCTTGCCGGAGCAAAACCTGTCATCATCGAATTGAAAAATGAAAATCAGTTCCGCCTGACAGCAGCGGAGCTTGAGGCGGCGGTTACAGACAAAACGAAAGTTCTGATTCTGCCCTTCCCCAATAATCCGACTGGTGCGATCATGGAGCGCGCAGACTTGGAGGAGATTGCGAAGGTAATCGAAAAGCATGATCTCTTTGTGCTTTCAGATGAGATTTATTCGGAGCTCTGCTATACGGACAAGCATGTGTCGATTGCCAATATCCCTGGCATGTGGGAGCGGACAGTTCTGATAAACGGTTTTTCAAAGTCCTATGCCATGACAGGCTGGAGATTGGGATATGCGTGCGGACCAAAGCGAATTATTGAACAGATGTATAAGATTCACCAGTTTTGTATTATGTGTGCACCGACAACCTCGCAGTATGCGGCGATTGACGCATTGAAAAATGGGGATGCGGATGTGCAGATGATGCGGGATTCTTATAATCAAAGGCGCCGTTATCTCGTCAATGCATTTCAGGAGATGGGACTAGAGTGCTTTGAGCCGTTCGGAGCATTTTATATGTTCCCGTGTGTGAAACAGTTCGGCATGACAAGTGACGAGTTTGCCTCAAAGCTTTTGCATGAGGAGAAGCTTGCGGTCGTACCTGGAAACGCTTTCGGCGACAGCGGCGAGGGCTTTTTGCGCATCTCGTATGCGTACTCCCTTGAGAATCTTAAGATTGCGATTGGAAGGCTCGGGCGTTTTGTCGGGCGGTTGAAGTAGGTAGAGATGAATATAGTACTGCATCAGCCGGAGATTCCGGCAAATACTGGAAACATAGGCCGCACCTGTGCCGCGACAGGCACAGTGCTTCATTTGATCGAACCGTTGGGATTTCGCCTGACAGGAAAGGAGCTTCGCAGGGCAGGCATGGACTACTGGGAGCACCTTGACGTGCGCAGGTACATAAATTTTGAGGAATTTATAGAGAAAAACCTTGCGGGCAATCCCGGCGCGAAGCTCTGGATGGCGACGACTAAGGCTAAAAAGGTATATACACAGGCGCAATTTCATGCAGATGATTTTATTATGTTCGGCAGGGAGAGTGCAGGGATTCCTGAAGACATTCTGGTGGATTACAGAGATACCTGCATTCGGATCCCCATGCTGGACAAGATCAGAAGCCTGAATCTGTCAAATAGTGTCAGCATCGTGCTCTACGAGGCACTGCGGCAGCTTGACTTTGCGGGCATGCAGATGGAAGGGGCGCTGCATCATGGGAAGTGGGGAGAATAAATATCATATCGACTCTTAAGTTTTTTTGAAAATATTCCGACATATACTACAAGAGAGACATCTGGATGGAAGCAGGAATGTTTCACCGGACAAAATAGTATATAATGGAAAGAGCAGGGAATGTGTATGAATGTTACGATAAATACGCAGTATTCCTCCTCTGTACCAGTTAACAATGAACCAACTACAACTACATACAAACCAGCCGCTCAGGGTACGGGAACTGTATCAAGGAGTGGCTACACACTGGACATCGCTGATAAAGTTATGGATAACGAAGCATACGGAGGTCATGGAATGACCGCTGAAGAAATTATGCAGCAGGCAGCTAATTCAAATGCTCAATCCAAGAAAGACTTTATGATAGTGATGTCCAGCTGCGTTTCAGGGGAAGATCTTCAGAAGATGCAGGAGGAAGGTTTCACTCCGGGAAGCGTTGACGTGGAAACATATGTGACAATTGTAGACAGGATCAAGGTAACACTGGCACGGGCAGGAGTCGAGGTTACAGGATACAATGATGATTTGGATCTGGATACGATTGAGCAGATCGTGGGAAGCAGGGCAGATGCAGGAGCGCTTGTCAATCAACTTGTAGGAAAGCTCTCGGATGCTCTGCAGAAAAGTGACATGCCTGTCACAAATGAAAATATTGCAGAGCTTGTGGGGGCAGTGATGGAGGCGTCTGGAATCGGGGAACTTTCGGAAGATGCCATCAAATATCTGGTTGTAAACGGGAAAGCGCCCACGATAGAAAATATTTACAAGGCGCAGTATTCCAGCACGGAAAATATCCGCCAGTCCCAAGGCTATTACAGTGAGGGGCAGGGAAATTATGGAAAATATTATGCGAGAAAAGCAGACAGTATTAACTGGAAAAATCTGGACGGCCGCATTGATTCCGTTGTGAAAGAGGCGGGACTTGATACCGATGCTAGGACAAAGGCACAGGCAGTTGAGAATGCCAAATGGCTTGTCGAATCAGGCATTGAGTTGAATGCAGATAATCTCACCAAAGTTATGGAATTGAAAAATCTGTCACTGCCGATGAGTCAGGAGGACATTGCGAAACTGTGTGTCACAGCAATGGAAAATGGCAAGTCACCTGTGGATGCAGACATGAGAGGTGAGCGCTCCATCGCAGAGCAGGCTCATGAGATTGTTGAACAGGTAGAACAGATTTCCGATGAGGCAGTTCATGAAGTGGCTGAGTCGGGAAAAGAGATGAATATCAAAAATCTGTCAGAGGAGCAGAGACAGATTGATGAGCAGCAGTCAGATGCCAGCAGGGCAGACGACAAGACTGATGCGGTCAATGCGAATGGAACGGACGAAACGGCATTAAAAGAAGTACAGGCAAGACGCCAGCTAGAAGAAATCCGCCTCATGATGACAGAGGAGGCAAACAGACATCTCCTGAAGGCAGGTATTTCTGTCGACACGACAGCGCTTTCGGAACTGGTGGATGCATTGAAAGCGGCGGAAGACAGCATAAAAGCAGTTCTCTTCCAGGGCGCGAATGCAGAGGAAAATGCAGAGCGTGCATTCTTATATGAAGAGACACTGACCAAGACAAACGAATTGTCAGAAATGCCGGCAGCAGTGATCGGCAAAATTCTGCCGAAATTTTCCCAGAGTACATTGCTTCATATACATGAGACGGGCAGGGAGCTTCAGGAGCAGCTGCAAAATCAGTCCAATCAACAGCGCGATGATCAAAATTCGAATCAGAGTCCCAATCAACAGGGGAAAGCATCTGCGGCGTATGAGACATTGATGACAGAGCCGCGCAAAGATCTTGGCGACCGAATCAGCAAAGCGTTTCGGAATATCGATGATATTCTTGGTGATTTAGGACTGGAGACGAGCGAGGAAAATAGGCGTGCAGTCAGAATCCTTGGATATAACCGCATGGAGATCAATGAAAAGAATATTAATACTGTCAAGGAGGCGGACAGCCAGGTCACGGGAGTGATCAGCAGGATGACACCGGCAACGACACTCCAGATGATCCGTGAACAGAAAAATCCGCTTGAAATGACCATGGAGGAACTGGAGGCATATCTGGACAGCAAGGATATGGATCCAGCACAGGATGCGCAGAAATACTCGAAATTTTTACAGCGGCTTGACCGAACCGGCGGCATTAACGCGGAGGAACGGGAAGCGTATATTGGTATATATAGAATGTTCCGTCAGATCGAAAAATCAGACGGTGCGGTGATAGGAAGTCTTGTGGCGACAGGCGCACAGATGAATTTTAAAAATATGCTGTCTGCAGTGCGGACGGCAGCAGATAAAAATATGGATGTCCGTGTGGATGATGGATTTGGCGGATTGGAGAATCTCATTACAAAGGGCAAGGGGATTGATACACAGATCAATGCCGGATACCAGCGTTCGGGAGACCAGAATGCAAAGAGTGAGTCTGACAGGCAGCAGGAGAAGTACTATGCGCGGCTTTCAGGAGAGATTAACGATGAGCTTGCTAATAAGACAGACTTTGCACAGTTGAAATCAGCAAAAATCACTGGTGAAACGACGATTGAAACGTTTGCCGACACCATAAAAGCGACACGTGTGGCAGAAAAAAGCGAACAAATTGAGCAAGAGAAAGCTGATAATCTTGAGAACTTTAGGAACGATATGCGTCAAGTGGAGCGAATTGATGAGCAGATTATCGAATCACTGATGGATTATAACCAGAATGTCAGCATTGATAATATTCAGGCAGCGTCCAATCTCATTTTTGAGCGGGGAGCACTCTTTAAACAGGTTATTGCAGGAAAAGCAAAAAATACAGAAGACGCAGACGAGATTGATACCCCAGATGATGCAGTGGAGAGTGAAGTGCTGCGGCAGGCTGATAATTTTGTTGAAAATCTCACAGATGCCAAACAGGCAGGCGTGTCATATCAGGAGATCATCAGCGAGGCTAATAAGGCAGTCGAGAACATGATTTATGCAGATGGCACTTCCCATATTGATGTGAAAGCTGCGAAGACATTATACAAAGGTCTGTCGCTTGCTGGAAATCTGGCTCGGGAAGAGAACTATGAGATTCCGATGGATATCAAGGGTGAGATTACATCTGTTAATCTGAAGATTTACCACAATGCGTCACAGACAGGAAAGGTTGCAGTGACATTTGATACAGAAAAACTTGGAAAGGTTGCAGCAGAGTTTGATGTCACCAAAGACCGGGTATCGGGAATGATCGTGTATGAAAACAGTGCACAGAAGTCAGAGCTGGCGCAGCTGGAGCAGGCAGTAAAACAGGAGCTTGGTAAATCGGGTGAGAAAAAGACAGGGATCAGTCTGGTGCATGCAAAGACAGTTGACCTGAATAAATTCGGGCAGGACAGGGACACAACAAAGCCGGCGGACGAAACGAAGGTTTCGACGAGTGAATTGTATCAGGCTGCAAAAGCATTTCTGACAGCGTTAAAAGATGTATAAAGTCATCTAAAAAAATGCTTTCAGCATTTCTAATAGCGTTAAAAGATGTATAAAGTCATCTAAAGAAATGCTTTCAGCATTTCTGACAGCGTTAAAAGGTTTATAAGGCTAATGGGAAAGAGGAATATGCATGAGAATTAATTACAATGTTTCATCAATTATAGCAAAAAACGCTATGAATAATAATGATAAGAGAGTGGCTGCATCAACCAAGAGGCTGTCGAGCGGATACAAGATCAACAGCGCTGCGGACAATGCTGCCGGGCTTGCGATTGCCAGACGTATGAATGCGCAGATCAAGAGCTTACAGGAGGCAAACCAGAGTGCCAATGATGGTCTGTCTGCACTGAATACAGCAGACGGGGCTATGGCGGAGATTCATGACATTCTGCAGCGTATGAATGAGCTTGCGATTCAGTCGGCGAATGGTACGAATGCAGACTCGGACAGAGAAATGATACAGACCGAAATCGATCAGCTCGTGAGTGAGATCGACAGAATCGCGGACACGACAGAGTTTAACGCGCAGAACTTGTTGGATGGAAGCTTTGCGTTTAAGGCATATGCCAATATTGATAATGTTAAGGTGATGTCCCATACGGAGGGAGTTGCTACTGGAACTTATGTGATTGGACAGCTGAAATATTATCATTATGAAGATATGACGACTCGGTATACATCAGAGGAAACGAAAATAAAGAATTCCGATGGAAAGGTTACGAATATCACATATACTCCAACAGAGGTGGGAAAGACGGAGACAGATCGGTATGAAGTGAACAATGAGAAGGATTTTCTGTCTAAACAACTCGTGACAAGTGCATCAATTAGTGCATATGATTCTATTAATCGCGTCAAGTCATTTCCAGATGGATCTAAGGTAACCATTGAGGATGAGAATATTGTCATCAAGGCGCAGGGCAATTTTGAGATGAAGATAGCGGTGAATGATAGGACCCCGATTGATGATGGGGAACCAACTGAGACATATAGTCCAGCTGGTTCAGATCCGAAAACCGGTCCGGTAAACAGTATCGAGAGGACTTACACAAAGTCGAAAGCAGGTGCGACGGTGGTGACTACAACCTCCTTTAGCTCTGTGACTTGTTACAAGAATATTGCAGTGAAAGGACCTGATGGAAAGAGATATAATATCAGTGAACTTAATTTCTTTAGCAATGTCGACTCGGATGGAAATCCATTGAATGACGGATCAGCGGAATATTATACAGATTACAAAGGTGATAAGGGAAAGAATCTGAAAGATGATTTCGCAGAGTATTTTAAGGTAAGTGATCCTAATTGTTCTATTGAGATTACAGGGATTAGCTATAATGCAACACAACCGGAATCGTTTAGCGTATCATATATACCAACTGATGGAAAGACTGGTCAAGTTGGAGCTGCAAAGACATTTACTATTTCGCTTTATCAAGACACCAATGAGTTGGGTGCTGTGATGAAGGATCAGAAGAAGTTGCTTGATTATCGTTACACTGAGACAATGACTACACGTACAGAATACAAGATTGGAGATAATGCTCCGAATGACTGTCTCAAGATCGACGTAACCGGAATGGGACCGATGATCGTGCAGGTTGGTGCAAACGCAGGTCAATACATGGAGCTGGAGATTCCGGCAATGAACGCAGTGAACCTTGGAGTGGATAAGGTCGACCTCACCACAGAAGAGTCCGCACGATTGGCGATCGATGACGTGGCTGGTGCAATCAACCAGCTCTCCGCTATACGGTCAAGAATCGGCGCATACTCTAACCGTCTGGAGCATACGATCACCAATCTGGATACAACGGAGGAGAATATCACTTCTGCCTACTCCCGTATCATGGATGTGGATATGGCGGCAGAGATGACAGAGTACTCGACTGTACAGGTATTGGTACAGGCATCAACCTCGATGCTCGCACAGGCAAATGAGAGACCGCAGCAGGTATTACAGTTATTACAATAAGAGCAGATTGTATACAACTTGCTATATGGAAATAGACACATATAGTAAATTGTGTGGTATGTGCAGGTGTCAACACAACAGAAACGTGATTCTGCAAAAATAGGTACACATACAGCAAGTTGTGAAGTAGTTGCAGCTCAATGTAGCAAAGTGCATAATTATTTATAGAAACAAAAAATGATGGAAAGGTCAGGTTATTGGTATGACAAAGGAAATGAAACAGATTTTCACAAGGCGCATCACGCAGGCGAACCGTACGCAATTGGTCGTGATTTTATACGATATGATCCTGACGTATCTGAAAGACGCCGCCGCTGCACAGGAAATCGGCTGTGGACAGGAATTTAAAAAGGATATGCAGTGTGCGAGAAACTGCATATCCGAGCTGAGGGGCAGTTTAGATTTTAATTATGACTTGTCGAGAAATCTTTTTGCGATCTATGCATTTGCGGACAGGGAACTTGCGCATGATATAAATGGCATAGATGCGAAGCAGCTTGCCCAGATTACTGGTATGTTTCAAAAACTGCGGGACGCATACTATACCATAAGCAAAGAAGACCATTCGGAGCCACTTATGGAAAATGCACAGAATGTATACGCCGGATTTACCTATAGCAGGACAGATGTCAATGAGAGTCTGTCACAATATGGTGCCGCGAGAGGATACTGTATATGATCGAGTGCGAGATGATACAGCGCTCTATGCGATTGGCTGCTGCACAAGCGGTTTGGCGTCACAGTAATCCGGGGAATCCATGTGATACTCCTCATAGAGCTGCATCTGTGCCGCCTGCTGCAGCAGGAAACGATAGCGTTTCAGTGCAGAATTGACTTCATAGATATAACAGTCTATCAGGTCAGGATCGGTTACATTATCGAAGCCGGAGTATGCGATTTCAAGAGCACATTGTGTCTTGCGGATATCATCAAGAAGCATGTCGCGTGGAGTGCGTGGCGGGGTGTCACTGTTTACAGCAGGGTTAAGTATACCTTTCAGACTGAAATATGTTTTCATAGGGATGTCCTTTCTCAATTCTTTATATAGAACAGTATAGTCACAAAAAAGGAAAAATATGCATGGTAATTTCATGTATATTTTTTCTTTTTTTGGTTGAGTGGAAAGAGAAAATAGATTTATTAAAGATTTACGTACAAATAAAAAAATGGTAACAAATTTCGTATATTTTCGTAATGTAAAAATTTGTACAAAAAACAGGTCAATAATCAACAGGAAAGATAAGTAATTATTCATTTGAATTGGGGAAATGTCACAACAAAAAAATAGTTGTTCTAATTTTGACATTTCGAGTGGACAATTTTTTTGAAACGTATATAATCAAAAATGTTCCGTCACAAACGTGTCATGCGTTAAGGAACTGTTCCTAAGACAGATGGTTCATCAATCACCAGTTTCGGTGAGATATTCCATTCCAATAAGTGTACAGATACATTCGTACACGGAGGAGGCAGGGGATATATTGAGACAGAGTGGATCAGTGCAACTCCCTGCAGCCTTACTTCCAGACAATCTGCTTTATCGAGGCAGGGTGCGCGATGGTACATGGTTTAATGCGTTGCAGTCCAGCAAGACTGAATTGTAACAAGTTTCATAAGGCATAGTCTGGCAGGTTTTATTTTATAGAAAGGAAAGTTAGAGTATGGGAATCCTCATAGGTGTGTTTTGTGTTGCCATTTTCATGGACTGGTGTCATTATAGGATACCAAATGCCTGTATCATCGTGGGAATGACGGCAGGACTCATTATGACATACATGTCATATTCCATGAATGGTCTGCTGGAAGCAGCTGGCGTGGTAGTGGTAATCTTCATGGCTTTTTATCCCTTTTATCTTATGGGAGCCTTGGGGGCAGGTGATGTAAAGATGTTCATGATGGTGGGATGCTATCATTGTCATATAGGAACTGACGGACTTGTTCACTATATTCTGGTCACGATGGCAATTGCCGCATTGATATCGGCTGTAAAGATGGCTGTATATGCGGAGAGCAGGGAGCGGTTATTTTATCTGATGCGATATCTTAGGAAAGTGGCAGTAACGGGGACATTTGACCCATATCAGATTGACAAGACACAAAAGCGGTGCGTAGTCCGCCTGTCAATACCAGCATTTATGAGTTTGGTGCTGATGTGCGCCGGAGTATATGTGTAAATTCAAAATTATAAGGGAGGTGTATCACATGAAGGCAAAACAGTTTGCAATCTGCGACAGTGACAGCGGATATCTAAAAATGCTGCAGGCGTATTTGCAGAAGAAGAATCCGGCAGATTTTGAAATACTGATATTTGATACGATCAACAAGGCACTGGAAGCCAGCCGGGAGGTTCCGTTTGAAATTCTGTTGGTGGGTGAGGGGATTTATGACACAAATGTCACAAAGATTAGTGCGTCGAAGGTTTATATTCTGCAGGAAGACGGCTTAAAAGGGATTACGGGATACAGCATGGTTGCAAAGTATCAGTCCATGGAGAGTCTGATCACGCAGGTACTTGAGGAATTTGCGCTGGACGACAACTGCAGCAGCATTGGCAGGCGTGGGAAGAACCAGACAATGCTCATCAGCTTTTATTCACCGGACAGGCATAAGGGACAGAGCATGGCTGCGCTTGGTGCAGCACAGGTTCTTGCGGATGAAGGGTATCAGGTATTATATCTGAATCTAATGCCATTCACAGGGTTTGAGGAGCTTTTGCAAACCAGCTACGAGGCAGATGTGACAGATTTTATGTACTTTGTGCTAAATCATTCGGATAAGCTTTTATACAAATTAGACAGTCTCAAACGATGCATTCACGGGGTAGATTACCTTCCCCCGGCACTGGATTATACAGATTTGCTTCATATTAATAAGAAGGATTGGGAAACTGTTATAAACCTGCTTTTATACAGCAGTGATTACACTTATATTGTGACGGATTTGTCGGAGACTTGTCAGGGGTTTTATGACCTGATGGAGAGCAGTGACCGGCTATACCTGCTTACAGATAAGAGCAATGTATACAGTCAGGCGATGCTGAGTCATTTCCGAAAGCTGCTACGGGCAAAAGAGTACAAGAAGATTCTGGATCATACCATGGAATTTGAACTTCCGAGAAATTGGGAGGAATCCTGCGGGAATTTTGAGAATCTGGCATCATCACCTGTCGGAATCCGCATGAAAGGAGTGCTTGGCGAGAAGTGAATGAAGGATGCGAATCAAGAAGATATGAGGAATGCAGAGAATACATCACCAGCAGTGTCAGGCAGCGGATTGACCTGTCGCGGGAGGTGGAGGATGCTGAGATACAGGAGATGATCGATGATCTGGTGGTGCAGACAGGCAGGAAATATGCTTTGTCACTGGCGCGGAGACAGGAACTTGGAAAGAGTGTATTCCATTCTATTAGAAAGATGGATGTGCTGCAGGAGCTGGTGGACTGTGACGAAGTGACAGAAATCATGGTAAATGGGACAGAAAATATTTTTGTCGAGAAGGCAGGGCGCATCTACGAGTGGGAAAAACACTTTGAGACGAGGGAAAAGCTGGAGGATGTGATACAACAGATCGTTGCGAAATGCAACAGAGTAGTAAACGAGGCATCTCCAATTGCCGATGCAAGACTTGAAAATGGTTCGCGAGTCAATATTGTGTTGGCCCCAGTGGCGTTAAACGGGCCGATTATTACTATCCGGCGCTTTCCCGACCACCCAATTTCAATGGAGGATTTGATTGGCTTTGGTTCCATTACAAGACAAGCAGCAGATTTTCTGGAAAAGCTTGTCGTTGCTGGTTACAACATTTTCATCAGCGGGGGGACAGGTTCTGGAAAAACGACCTTTCTCAATGCATTGTCGCACTACATTCCAAGGACAGAGCGTGTTATCACAATCGAGGACTCTGCGGAACTGCAGCTGCAGGGAATTCCCAATCTGGTGCGTCTTGAGACAAGAAACGCCAACATGGACGGCGCACGGGAGATCACGATACGCGACCTCATCAAATCAGCTCTTCGTATGCGGCCGGATCGCTTGATCGTGGGTGAGGTGAGAGGCAGCGAGACAATTGACATGCTGCAGGCATTGAATACCGGGCACGACGGAAGCCTGTCCACTGGACACGCAAACTCCTCAAACGACATGCTGATGCGCTTGGAGACAATGGTGTTGATGGGAATGGATCTGCCGCTTGCGGCGGTGAGGAGACAGATTGCGTCCGGTGTCGACATTATCGTGCACCTTGGCAGACTGCGGGACAAGTCGCGGCGTGTTCTGGAGATTATGGAGATCATAGGATATGAACATAATGAGATTATCACAGTCCCATTATATCAGTTTCAGGAAACGGGCGAGGAGAACGGCAGGGTTTTGGGTGAGTTTGTAAAAATGGATGAGCTCACCCATGTGGGAAAGCTTCATTCTGCGGGGTTCCGCATTGCATAAGGTCGCTTTCAAACGATTGATTGGTATGCGTGCAAAAGATAAGGAGAACGATATGAGAAATACAGAAGACAAGAAACGTATTGCAAGAGGGAGGCTGCCACCAGAGACGGATTACGCAAGTTACACATTTTCACGACAGGAGATTGGAATCTATCTTTTGTCAGGCGGCGTGTTTACGGCAATGGTCAGCTGGCTTTTTTATGACAGCATGATTGCGTGGATCCTGCTGATGCCGTTTGTGATTCTGTCATTGAGGGATAAGGGCAAAACAGAATGCCAGAAAAGAAAGCGGAAGCTTGAAATTGAGTTTCGCGAAGTGATACTGAGTGTTTCGTCGAATCTGCAGGCGGGCTACAGCGTAGAAAATGCATTTCAGGAAGCTTATCGGGATATTGTACTGCTGTATGGTAAAGAGTCCGTGATGGCAAAAGAGCTGCGTCTGCTTTTCCGAAAATTAAACAACAATGAACAGCTGGAAAGTGCACTCACAAACCTCGCAGACAGAAGCGGTGTGCAGGATATCAGGGACTTTGCGGATATCTTCCAAATTGCAAAGAGAGGCGGAGGGGACATGCGTGGCATTATAGCAAACACGTCGGATATTATCGGCGGCAAGCAGGAAATCCGGCGTGAGATCGAGACAGTGATCAGTGAGAAAAAACTGGAGCAGCAGATTATGCGGTATATTCCATTTTTTATCATTTTTTATATCTCACTGACAACAAAAGGATATTTCGAGAATCTGTACCACAATCTGTTCGGGTGGATTCTGATGACAGGCTCACTTATCGTCTACATCGTGGCATGTCGGATCTCGGATCAGATACTGAATATTGAGATATAAAAAGTGGAAAAGGAGAACAAAATGGATGACAGATTAGCAAGATGGCTGTATTCCAGGTTAGAGGCAATGCAGAAAAAACCAAACTGGATTTTGTATAATAGCACAGTACGCGAGGATTTACAGACATTGGAGCCTGCAGGTGATACGGCAAAGCGGCAGAAAGAGTATGTGATCAAAAAGTTGTCTGTCTGCAGTATTATTGTGGTTTGCGGTGTGGTTTTGTCTGCTGTTTTGTGGATAAATGACAGAATGGCAACAACGATTGTGGATAACCAGATCAACCGCAATGCGTATGGAGATGGTTCGAGGAACGTGTCGCTTGTCGCAGACGACGGAGAGGGTATCTATCACATTCCGATTACTGTTTCAGAGAAATATTATTCACAGGAAGAATTAACACAGATGTCAGATGAGGTGATCAAAATTCTTGAACAAGAAATTCTGGGTAAAAACCAGAGTTTTGACAGGATTGAGTATAATATGTGTCTGCCAGAAAGTGTAAAGGGATATCCCTTTATTGTGGAATGGCGTACAGACAATACCTATATGGACAGTGACGGGCGTCTGATACAAGACAAACTGACAGCACCTGTTTTGATGGAGCTGACAGCGGTGCTGTCCTGCGAAGACTATCAGATCGAACAGGACATGACTGTCAGAATTTGCAGTAAAGCCATACCACCTGACATATCGGAACGCCTTGCCAAACAGGTTTCTGCCTTGGAAGAAGACACCCGGGAGCAGCAGAATATGACACTCCCGTCAGAAATTGAGAACCAAAATATTCACTGGAGCTATAAGAGAAATTATAGGGGGCTGCTGTTTCTTGCCGTGACACCAGTTTTTGCATGCCTGATCTATTACTGCAAGGACAGGGATCTGCATAAGCAGGTTGTAGACCGGGAAGAGCAGATGTGTATGGATTATCCTGAGATTGTGAGTTCTCTTGCACTACTGATCGGCGCTGGCATGACAGTGCCAAACGCATGGAATAAAATAGCAAGGGATTATAAACAGCGGTGTGAAAGAGGCAGCGGGAAGCGATATGCCTATGAGGAGATGCTTCTGACAATCTATGAGATGGAGAGCGGAGTTGTACAGGCAAAAGCATATGAGCGCTTTGGAAGGCGCTGCCGTATTCCAAGCTATAACAAGCTGTCGACCATGTTGTCACAAAATATCAAGAAAGGTGCTGCCAACCTGCCGCTTTTGTTAAAAGAGGAGGCAGCCGAAGCTTTCGAGGAGCGGAAACACACTGCAAGAAGGCTGGGAGAAAAGGCAGGAACAAAACTTCTGATGCCCATGATGATGTTTTTGGGAATTACAATGTTGATCATCATGGTGCCAGCGTTTCAGAACTATTTTTAAATACAATATATAAGAAAAAGAAAGAGGAGAAAAATTATGAGAAATTTAAGAAGCTTTATGAAGGAAGAAGAGGGAATGGGAACTGTTGAGGTTGTGCTGATCATCGTGGTGCTGATTGCACTTGTGGCACTGTTTAAGAACAGTATCACATCGCTTGCAAATACGCTGCTCAAAAAGGTAACAAGCAATGCAAATAAGATATAAAGCATACCTGACAGTATACCTTTCCCTTATTTTTGGCATCGTCCTGTCGCTGCTCTTTGTCTTAATAGAAGGCGCAGCGATAGGCGCCGTAAGGGCGCAGGCGGAGATTGTGGCGGACTTGGGATTAGACTCAGTGTTTGCGGAGTATAACAGGGAGATTCTTGATCAGTATGAACTGTTTTTCATTGATTCCTCCTATGGGAGTATCAATGGGGGGATTGGCATGGTGGAAACGCACTTATCGGATTATATGAGTTACAACATGACTCCGGATAAAGGTCTTGTAATGGCGTTTGAACACAATCTATTAGTACTTAGGAATCCCTATCTTGAAATTTCGGAGGTGTCTTTTGCGAGTGACGATCAATGTATAGTGTGGAAAGCGCAGGCGGTGAACTACATGAAGGCAGTCTATGGAGGTAATCTCGTGTCAAGGGTGCAGGAGCAGCTCGATATCATAGAGAGCAAAGGACTGACTGACCAGGATGCTGTAGATCAAATTGCAGTACAGAAGCAGGAACTTGAGGAAGCTCTGGACAAGAAAGGAATTGTGGAATTTGGCACAGAGAGTTCAGAAGGATATTCGTATCAAAAAGTCTCGGGTATGTTTGACCAGGTGGTCGGCGGAGAAATTCTGGCGCTGGCGCTTCCAGGTGGAAAGGCTGTGTCAAATGCTGTGATGGATTCAGAACCATATTTTTCCGCGCGCCAAAAAGCTGGAACGATCAATCAGGGAATCGGGCTGCACGATGGAATGGACAGACCTAATGGAATAATGGACGAATTGATCTATGGTGAGTATCTGATGAAGAAGTGTGGCAATTATATCGAACCGAAAGATACTGGGCTTTTGAAGTATCAGATTGAGTATATTTTATATGGCTTTAACAGCGATGCAGGAAATCTGAGGCGCAGTGTGGAAGTACTGTCCGCTCTTAGACTGGCAGCAAATCTAACAAGTATTTATATGGATTCGACCAAACAATCACAGGCAGAGATTGCTGCGACGATCATCTGTACACTGCTTTTATCGCCTGAGCTGGCTGAGCCGATGACGACATTTATTCTTGGTGCTTGGGCGCTCGTGGAGACCGTGTCGGATATGCGGCAGTTGCTGAAGGGAGGCAGGATTCCCCTGATCAAGGAAAGCAAAGACTGGAGTATAAGCATGGTTGATCTATTTACAGGAAATCTATCTGGCAGTAATGGCAGCAAAAAAACGACAGGATTATCATATCAGGATTATCTGAGGATATTTCTGGGGCTGATGGACAGAGATACCAAGGCGGCGAGAAGTCTTGACATCGTGGAAATGGACATCAGACAGACTGCTGGAAATGAACACTTTCGGATAGACAGGTGCATAGATTACATGAAGGTTCATTTTGGATTCGGGGATGCAGACGGGCATGACTTTGTGTTTTACAAAAAAATGTGCTATGAATAGAAATATTTGGGATAAGAATTTAGAAAGAAAAACAGAGGAGTAGGCGGATGTTCTTTTGGATGCGGAATAGGAGACAAATAGGGATAAAAATCAAAACAAATACAATTAAATATGGGAAGGGAGGAACCTTGCTCTCCAGAAATAAAGATACACAGTTCTCTATTGGTGCATTAAAAAGAATGTCCTCCTGCTCCCCTGGCAACAGATTACAGAGGGGGCAGAAGACCGGCATGACTAAGGCGAGCATGACCATAGAAGCATGTTTCGTGCTGCCGTTTTTTCTGTTTGCGTTTCTGAATATCATATCTATTGTAGAGATTTACCGGTTACAGGGAAACATGAGCGCTGCGATGCATGATACGGCAAAACAGATGGCAGTGTATGGATATGAATACCGGCAAATCGACCAAGACCCGGCGGGGGCGGTCAGGTCTCTTGGTTTAACTTATCTGTATGCGGCGGGGAACGTTCAGGCAAAGCTCGGCGAGACTGATCTGGACAGTTCACCGCTCGCAGGAGGCGCCTCGTCAATCTTATGGCTGCGCTCCTCTGTGATGCAGGGAGATGACTGTATCGATCTGGTGGCAGAGTACCGCATTGAGCCGCCGGCAGCAGTAGTCGGATATCAGCCTCGTGTGCTGTACAACAGAATACGCACAAGGGCATGGACTGGATATGATAATGCCGCTCACGGTGCAGAGGGCATTATAGGGGAGGAAATCGTCTACATTGCACAGGATGGAACGGTGTATCATCGCTCCAGGGGGTGTAGCTACTTAAAACTTTCCATCGCAGCGGTTGACAAAAGTTTTCTGGATACACAGAGAAATCAGGACAACAGTAAGTACTATCCCTGCAAGGAGTGTGGAAGTTCCAGCGGCAATATCGTTTATATAACCAATTATGGAAACAGGTATCACTCGACTCTTGGATGCAGCGGTTTAAAAAGGACAATTACTGCGGTGCCGATATCGGAGGCTGGCGGCAGGAGTGTGTGCAGCAAGTGTGGGTGATTATTATTACATAGCACAACATAAAATGTATTACATTAGGAAGATAAAAAAATAGGAGTTTGAGAATGAGTATAGAAATACAGTTGATATTTTATAAGGGGTTAATGGCTGCAATTGGGCTGTTACTGTTTGCGGCAGGAATTGTGGATATTCGAAAAAGGCAGATTAGCAGAAAGCAGATCCTGATATTGTTTGTCTTGTGCTGTGCCGTGATTCCCTTGAAAGAGGATTTTGGCATACTGGACACAGTAGGCGGACTGACAATTGGGCTCTGCGCGATCGGGGTATCTATTGCAACAAGGGAGCAGATCGGAAAAGGCGATGGTATTGTGATTGCCGCAATGGGCATTGCACTGGGGGCACGCAAATGCCTATGGCTGGTATTTACAGCCTCATTTATGATGTGTGTGGCAGCGATTGTGGTTTTGGTGCTGAAAAGAGGAGGAAGACAGACAAAGCTTCCCTTTCTGCCGGCATTATTTGCAGGTTATTTGCTATGTGTCATCAGATAGAAAAGTGCTGTGAGGCAGCGTATTTTACAGTTGAGGCAGCATTGATCCTGCCAATGACGATGCTTTTTATGGTAATGATGATCTTTCTGGCAATTTATAGTTATGACCGGTGTGTCATGGAGCACAGTGCTTATGAGGCGGCACTCCGGGGAACAGCCAGCCATTTTGGGACAGCAGAGGAAGCGGAGTCGGCAGCGCGTGCGGCAGCTGGGGAACTTGTAAAGGAGAAACTGTTTGCCATACAGGATTTCAGTTATGATGTATTGGTCGATGCAAAAAGTGTGACAGTAACCTATCACTGCGTTGTCAATATGCCATTTATTACTTGGCTTGGAGAGTATGTATCACGAATTGATACGACGCTCGATATCAGCAGGAGTGCAGGACGCCTTAGACCAACAAGGACGATCCGTGACTGCAGGATATTGAATGGACTGATTGCAGAATAAGATATTTGGAGGATTGGCATGAAAGAGAATATGCCTGATGTCTGCTTCGAGAGAAGCATGAATCACAATTATATGATATTGAGCAAATGTAGTTTTTTCGGGAAAAGTGAGGATAAAAGCAAAGATTATCGCACGAAGATGCTTCTGGAAAACCGCATTCCAGGGCTTCTGCCCATCACACACAGACTGGTCAATGGGGAAAGCCGCTATTATTATGAGATCAATTCCCTTCAATCGCTGGACAGACTTTATGATAAGACGGAAATCCGATATGACGAATTGAGGCGCCTGTTATCTGGCTGTGTGAATCTCTTTGACAGATTGGAAGAGTATCTGCTTGATGGGACACAGATTATCATGAAGCCAGAACTGATTTATGTGAATGTGGAAAAGATGGAGCCTTATTTTGTCTGTTACCCGGACTATGAGGGAGATGTGCGGCTGTCTTTTATGGAGTTTATCGATGAGCTCCTCACCAAAATTGATCATACAGACGAGCGCGCAGTGATGCTTGGGTATCAGATTTACCGTTACACCAGAAATCCCAATTATGTCATCAGCGAGATTGGTCATATGATGGAGCATGTGATCGTCAATATGGCACACAAAGAAGCAGATTATGGGCAGAACGACTATGATTTTCCGAAACATGATTTCTCTGATCCTGTGAATGACAGCAAAGATAATGCAGGAAAATCATATGTGCATTGCAGATATCCCAATCAGACTGACGTAAAAGACAGCATGGAGAATCAGGAGAGGGATATGGAGTATTCTTATGAGGATGAGGAGCTGGCGGCATCAGAAGAAAGACCAATAAGAAAGACAAAAAATATTGGCGATCTCACTGGGGGTATTTTTTGTATTTTGGTGTCACTTTGTTCTGGAGTAATCATATTAGGGGCACGCATTCATGTGCTCAAGCTCGGTGGGAATAATGAATTATATCTATATGGTGCAATGGGTATGGCGTTGATGGCAGCAGTCTTGTTTTTTTCTTGCTATGCAAAAAAAAGGCGGCAGAATAAAGAGATTGAGCTGCTTGAGGATGACGGAGATGATGAAGCATTTTCGTATTATACAGCTGTTGGAGATAAACACGGTGATCACGGCTCATCTTACAAACAGCCGCAAAATCTGTTGCAAAATGCAGAAAAAGCAGAAGCAGGCATTCACACTTCAGACAGCTTGTACCATACATCTCAGAGTGCCAGGTTTTCCCGACAGAGTGACAATGGTGAGACAGTGTATTTGGGAGATGGAGTTGTGGAGGAGCGCATGCTGTGCGGGCGTGTGAATGGAACGGAAGTCAATATTTCCCTGGACAGACTTCCAATGACTGTCGGAAAACTTGCGAATGTGTCAGATTTCGTGATTAATGACGATGCCGTCAGCAAAATGCATGCGCGCTTTGAAGAACATGACGGCAGGGTCTATATATGTGACCTCAATTCGACAAACGGAACCGCACGGAATGGAGTGCTTTTGGGGGTAAATCAGTCAGTTGCGTTGGAGCCCGGGGACAGGCTCAGATTTGGAAGAACTTATTTTACCTACTGTTGATTTTTATTAGAACTAAAATATTTTAGAAACGAGTAAACAATAAGCTTGCAATATGGCAGGCTTGTTGTTATAATGGCGATATACAGAAATGTTGCGGCTGTTTTATAAAAAATTGTCACAAAACAGATTAATATGCTATTCAAACAGGAGGTTACAAATTATGGGACTTGATGCAAAAAAAGCAATTGAAAACGGCAAGACTGCACTTGGAATTGAGTTTGGCTCAACCAGAATCAAGGCAGTATTGATTGACGAAAACCATGAAGTACTTGCCATAGGAAATCACGACTGGGAAAATCAGCTGGTTAACAATATCTGGACATACAGTCTCGACGCGATCTGGAAGGGGCTTCAGGACTGCTATCAGGATCTGGCAAAGACTGTACAGGAGAAGTATGGTACGCAGATTAAGACACTCGGCTCACTTGGTTTCAGTGCCATGATGCATGGATATATGGCATTTGACAAAGAAGGTGGGCTTTTAGTGCCTTTTAGGACATGGAGAAACACGATTACGCAGGCGGCGAGCGAGAAACTTACGGAGCTTTTTAATTATCACATTCCACAGAGATGGAGCATCGCACATCTGTATCAGGCAATCCTGAACGGCGAGGAGCATGTAGGGAAGGTGGATTTCTTCACGACACTTGCAGGATACATTCATTGGCAGTTAAGCGGTGAGAAGGTGCTTGGTGTTGGCGAGGCGTCTGGTATGTTCCCGATCGATATTGATACAAAGCGCTTTAATGAACGAATGATTGCACAGTTTGACGAGCTTGTCGCAGACAAGAACTTCACATGGAAACTTGCGGACATCATGCCCAAGGTACTGGTTTCCGGGGATAAGGCAGGGATATTGACAGAGGCAGGCGCAAAGCTTCTTGACGTGACAGGCACACTGCAGGCGGGCATTCCGATGTGTCCTCCCGAGGGTGACGCTGGCACAGGCATGGTTGCAACAAACAGTGTGGCACAGCGCACCGGAAATATTTCGGCAGGAACTTCTGTATTTGCGATGGCAGTTCTCGAGAAGAATTTGTCAAAATCTTATGATGAGCTTGATCTGGTGACAACGCCGGATGGAAGCCTTGTGGCGATGGTTCACTGTAATAATTGCACGTCGGATTTAAATGCATGGGTGAATCTGTTCAAAGAATTTCAGGAGACAATGGGACAGAAGGTGGATATGAACGAACTCTACGGAACGCTTTACAGAAAGGCACTTGAGGGCGATGCGGACTGCGGCGGACTTTTGGCTTATGGGTATTTCTCAGGCGAGCATGTAACGGGATTTGAAGAGGGCAGACCACTTTTCGTGCGTACTCCTGATGCAAAGTTTAACCTTGCGAATTTTATGCGTGTCAATCTGTTTACAGCGCTTGGTGCGATCAAGATTGGTATGGACATTTTGTTCAAGCAGGAAAATGTCACGCTTGATGAGCTTCTTGGCCATGGTGGTCTGTTCAAGACGGAAGGTGTCGGACAGAAGGTAGTGGCAGCAGCAGTAAATGTGCCGGTATCTGTCATGAAGACAGCGGGCGAAGGCGGTGCATGGGGTATCGCAGTCCTTGCAAATTATATGATGCAGAAGGGCGCGGATGAGACACTCAGCGATTATCTGAACAGCAAAGTATTTGCAGGCGAGGAGTCTGTGCGCATGGAGCCGGATGCAAAGGATGTGGCAGGCTTTGAGACATTTATCGGGCGCTACAAGAAGGGGCTTGCGATCGAACGCGCGGCGGTAGACAGCATGTAAAAAAAATTGGGGGAATAATCATGGCAGTTATAGATTCAAGATTGAATTGGCAGGAATACGCAGCCCTGAGTGCCAAGGCAAAGGAGGATCTGACGAAGAAGATCGGCAGAGAGACTGGTATGGAATGGAAAAGAATGCGGTCTTTTTCCCGGTGGGGACAGGAACTCGAGACAGCGGTTTATCAGGCAGACGGCGCGGCCTTTGTATTTGTGCCTGGCAAAGAGACGACACTAGGATGGCAGGGACTGCCAGAGGGAAAGAGCGAAGAGGTAAAGGAATTTCTGGAGGCCATTTCAGAGGAAGTGCAGGAGTATTGGCAGGGGCAGTTTGAGCCAGAGGAAATCATTGGTCTCCTGACCAGTCCTCTGCGCAGAGTAGTGATTCCGCCCATGCTGGTAGAACGCAGCCCCCGGCCTTTTGAGGATGGTCAGCCAGTTTCTTTAGGAGAGTTGGAGTTGAGTGATTCCTGGCATCAGGCGGTGGAGCGGTTTCGGTCAGATTCAAGAAGCCGATGCTTGGTGTTGGATTCATTCCAGATAGGGAATCCAAAACTGCGCCTGACCAAAGAAAAGAGTGGCGGCATTCTGGCGGAAGTCATTGAGCCGGCTACGGTGGAAAACCTGCAGAAACGGCTGAAGAGTAAGGGCTTTTCTCTTCCAGATGTGGATACGTGGGAGTATCTAAGCGGCGGAGAAAATAGTGCTCTATTCGCGTGGGGGGATCGCCTGCCAGAGAAGAATGAGCTTGGCTGGGGTGGAAAGCCCAATGGCTTTGGTCTTCATATTGGTTATGACGCGGAGGGCTATCATAGGGAGATTATTAAAGATTGTCCATGGCCGTTTCGCGGTGGCGATGGTGGGGAAATCACCTGTTATGGCCGTATGCGGATTCTCGATAAGCTGGTGGGGTCTCCTCATTTTGTCGGCTGGTATGGGCGTGAATGGACCGAGGATGTGATGGAAGAGATTGAGATGATGCTAGGGGAAGGACTGAGCAGTTCATATGATTATTACCGAAGAATTCGTCTGCTGTGTTCCTGAGAACTCTTTGTGTCTGCCGGGGTATATGGGATCGTGTAATAGGCAGGGGAGAAGGTGGAGGGCACAAATGAAGGCAAGGCAGTTAAGTGAAGCACAATATCTTCGCACAATGAAAAGTAGAATGAATAATGTAACAGAAAGTGCGGAGCCTGTGATAAATATTTGGGACTATGCAGGACAACTCTTGGAAGCGAATCTGATTTCAGAGTATGCGTTTTCAAAAAGATATGTGGAAGCAGTTTATGAAAACAGTGAAAACACATATCAACATATTTTGCTCTTTACTGAGCAGAAAAATTGTTATATTGTAATTGTTGCGGATATAACTCATAAAACCATCTTTGGCCACTATATTCTTGATTTAAACGAAAAGTATGATTTGAATCAATAAAATTATCTGAATTTCTAATTGTTGGAGAATTGACTGGAATGAAAACTTTTGTGTTATATGTAGGAAGAATGCCAAGAGATGAGTCATTCTTCTGAAAATGATCAACGCTGTGTATGAATGGAGGAGAATAAATGTTAGAGGAATTAAAGAAAAAAGTATATGAAGCAAATATGGACTTACCCAAGTATGGTCTTGTCACATTCACATGGGGCAATGTAAGTGCAGTTGACAGGGAGAGCGGCTTGTTTGTAATTAAGCCGAGTGGTGTTGATTATGATCTTTTAAAGCCGGAAGACATGGTTGTCATGGACTTAGATGGAAATAAGGTGGAGGGAAAGTATAATCCTTCGTCAGACACACCGACACATCTGGAGCTTTATAAGGCGTTTCCCACGATCGGCGGTATCGTCCATACGCACAGTACCTATGCAACAAGCTGGGCGCAGTCGGGAAGAAGTATTCCCTGTTATGGGACAACGCACGCGGATTATATGTATGGGGAGATTCCCTGTGCGCGTGTACTTACACAGGAGGAGATTGACGAGGGATATGAGAAGAACACAGGAACGCTGATCATAGAAACGTTCAAGGCTAAGGATGTCATGGCAGTTCCGGCAGTGCTCTGCAAGAACCACGGTCCTTTTGCGTGGGGCAAGGACGCGAAGGAGGCAGTGCACAACGCAGTTGTACTGGAAGAAGTTGCAAAGATGGCACTTTTTACAGAGCAGTTGAACAAAGACGTGGAACCAGCGCCGCAGCGTATTCAGGATAAGCACTATTACAGGAAACATGGCGCAAATGCGTACTATGGCAATAAAGTGGAGTAGACACATAAAAAATGTATAATTTGTAGGGTAATAATTTTAAGTTTGAGCATTTACGGACAAGATATTTTATGGTATTTTAATAAGTGCGTAGAGGATATCATTTTATTAGATTCAAAGATTTGGAAGCGCAGTAAATGAAAAATATCCAGATATATCAGGCTGATAAATATTTGACTTCTGAGTATACAAAAGTGGAGGAAAATATTTATAAGGGCAGGAATCCGTTCTGCAATGGAAATATATGGGAACGTGATGAGTTGTTTCTTACTTCACTGACGTTTGAACAGGAGCCGGAATTTGGTGAGGGTGACTCACCAGAACATATTCCGCAGTATCCACTGGAGGACATTTTGGATATGTTTTAGGCTTCTATAACGGATTTCTATAAGGAATTGAATGCCCAGAGTAAAGATACATGTTACCTTGAGTTTGGAACGTTTGAGATAGAGGATATCCGAAAGCTTCTTGGGATTGTCGGAAAGCATGTGTATCAGAAGAAAGTCTTAGCAGAGGACTTGGGTGAAGAGGAACTGGAAGAGGAAGGGGTCCTTTCATATAAGACAGTGATAGAATAATTTTTATAATTAATGGAGGAAAATGCAATGACAAATTTGGAGCTTCAAAAAATGGCAAATGAAGTTCGTAAGGGTATCGTTACAGGTGTTCATGCGGCTAAGGCCGGACACCCAGGTGGATCGTTATCGGCGGCAGATATCTATACGTACCTTTATTTCGAGGAGATGAATATCGATCCGAAGGATCCGAAGAAAGCGGATAGAGACCGTTTTGTTCTCTCAAAGGGACACACGGCGCCGGGACTGTATTCGACACTGGCAAACCGCGGATATTTTCCGGTTGAGGATTTAGTGACTTTGAGAAAGCTTGGTTCTTATCTGCAGGGGCATCCCTGTATGCAGCATGTTCCTGGTGTTGACATGTCTTCTGGTTCCCTCGGACAGGGAATATCTGTCGCATGTGGTATAGCACTCGGAGCAAAGATGTCAAACGCTGACTATAGAGTGTATACATTGCTCGGCGACGGCGAGATTGAGGAGGGACAGGTCTGGGAGGCTTCCATGTTTGCAGGTCACAGAAAGCTGGATAACCTCTGCGTGATCGTGGACAACAACGGCTTGCAGATCGACGGCAAGATTGAGGACGTATGTTCACCATATCCGATTGACAAGAAGTTTGAGGCATTTAATTTCCATGTGATCAACCTTGCAGATGCGCATGATTTTGACCAGATCCGCGCAGCATTCAAGGAGGCAAGGGAGACAAAGGGCATGCCAACAGCGATTATTGCTCATTCCCTGAAGGGTAAAGGCGTATCATTCATGGAAGGAAGTGTGGATTGGCATGGCAAGGCTCCAAACGATGAGGAGTACGCAGTTGCCATGGCAGATTTAGAGAAAATAGCACAGCAGTTGGCGTAAGCATGGAAGGGAGAAAGAAAATGGCAGATGTAAAAACGAGCAAAGTCGTTTCAAAAGTAGCAACAAGAGAGAGTTATGGTAATGCCCTTGTTGAAATAGGAAAAGAAAATCCGAATTTAGTTGTTCTTGACGCTGACCTTGCTGCAGCGACCAAGACAGGTGTGTTTAAGAAGGCATTTCCGGAGAGACATATTGACTGTGGTATCGCTGAATGCAACATGACAGGTATTGCAGCTGGATTGTCTCTGACAGGCAAGATTCCGTTTATGAGTTCCTTTGCGATGTTCGCGGCAGGACGTGCTTTTGAGCAGGTGAGAAACTCCATTGGATATCCGCATCTGAATGTAAAGATCGGTGCAACGCATGCTGGCATTACTGTTGGAGAGGACGGAGCATCTCATCAGTGCAATGAGGACATTGCCCTGATGCGCACGATTCCTGGTATGGTCGTTATGTGTCCAGCAGATGATGTTGAGGCAAAGGCAGCAGTGCGTGCGGCAGTGGAATATGAAGGCCCTGTCTATATCCGTTTTGGACGCGCGGCAGTTCCTGTTATTAACGACAGACCAGATTATAAGTTTGAGATTGGAAAAGGAACTGTTGTGAGAGAGGGTACAGATGTCACCATCGTGGCGACTGGTATCTGCGTGGACTCTGCACTTGGCGCAGCAGAGATGCTTGAGAAGGATGGGATCAGCGCAGAGGTGATTAATATTTGTACAATCAAGCCGCTTGACGAGGAGATTATTATCAACTCTGCAAAGAAGACTGGCAAGGTTGTCACAGCGGAGGAGCATTCTGTGATCGGCGGACTGGGAAGTGCAGTATGTGATGCACTCTGCAAATCATATCCCACACCTGTCTGCAAGATTGGCATGCAGGATACATTCGGCGAGTCCGGTTCCGCTGCAGCTCTGGTTGAGAAATATAAGCTCGACGCAAAGGGCGTGTATGAGCAGGTAAAAACTTTTTTGGCATAATGTGGTATGAAAATGCCAGGGCGTCATCTTTGTGGTGGCGCCCATATTTTATGCACACGGTTACTGTTCACTCTCCCATCAAAGTAGTGGGAATCAAGCGCCAAAATGCTTGCCCTTTAGCATTTTGTGTGCATAAATGTTGCTGTTCACACCGAAAAAACGTATAAACATGCAAAACACAGTAACTGCACACGGGCACGTAAACGAGAACCTTTCAATACATATTGACTTTAGTCCATTAAACTGCTAACATAGTGATGTGCAAAACATTGAGAAACAGTAGCACTCTATACGGCTAAAAATACAGCAGGGGAGTTTATCAATGTATTCGCGTGGAGAATTTAATGAAATGCAAAAAGAATGGAGGATTATTATGAAAAAATTAAAGACGATGGCTATGGCAGTTACCACAGCCCTTATGTTATCCGTGTCACTTGCAGGCTGTGGCAGTTCCGATGCACCAGCGGCATCTTCAGGTACAGATACGGCACCCGCTGCGCAGACAGACAATGTACAGACAGAACAAAGCGCCGCCCCTGAGTCCGCACAGTCAGCGGAAGCGGCACCAGATAATGTAGAATCACCGGTCTCTGCATCAGACATTGATTATGTCAAGGGCAAGGGGACACTCGTTGTCGGAATCACGGATTTTGAACCGATGGATTACAAGGATGAAGACGGTGAATGGATTGGTTTTGACGCTGACATGGCTAAGGCATTCGCAGAGAGCCTTGGTGTATCAGTTGAATTTGTGGAAATCGATTGGGATAACAAGGTTTTGGAGCTTGACGGAAAGACGATCGACTGCGTGTGGAATGGTATGACACTGACACCGGAAGTCACAGGTTCTATGGAATGTTCCAGGGCATATTGCAATAATGCACAAGTAATCGTTGCGCCAGTTGGTCAAGCTGATAATTTTCAGGAAAAATCAGACCTTTCCCAGTATAATTTTGCAGTTGAGGCAGGTAGTGCCGGTGAACAGCAGGCGATATCGCTGGAGCTTCCGCATACGCCTGTCAAGGCACAATCGGATGCTCTGATGGAGGTTGCTGCAGGAACTTCCGACGCAGCGATCATTGATTCCCTGATGGCAGCGGCTATGGTTGGCGAAGGTACTGGGTATGCGGATCTTACATACACAATCGGGTTAAATGATGAGGAATACGGGGTCGGATTCCGCAAAGGCTCGGATCTCGCTGCTTCCTTGAATGCCTTTTTCACCACAAGCTATCAGGATGGCAGTATGATTGAGATTGCTGAAAAATATGGTGTTCAGGCTGCTCTTGTAGAACAATAAAATCATGCGAGTAGGGAAAATCTTCCCTGCTCGATTTTCTTGATAGGAGCCGCAAAAGCGGCATGGAGGAGTAATATGCAGCTTATTATAGAACAGTTTCCTATTGTGATCCGTGCATTAAATGTCGGATTTCTTCAGACGCTAAAACTGTTTTTTGTTACGCTCTTGGGAGCATTTCCGCTTGGTTTGGTTATTGCTTTCGGCTCAATGTCCCATTTCAGACCCCTGCGGTATTTCTCAAAGATCCTCGTGTGGATTATACGTGGCACACCGCTTATGATCCAGCTGCTGATCATTTACTATTTTCCAGGACTT
Organism: uncultured Lachnospiraceae bacterium; assembly: GCA_947175175.1. Classification (GTDB taxonomy): domain Bacteria; phylum Bacillota; class Clostridia; order Lachnospirales; family Lachnospiraceae; genus COE1. The sequence continues at coordinate 12,963 of CAMWLV010000005.1, read as the reverse complement.
GTATTACATAATCCGATCTGGGGAGGGAGCGAAAGCGGGCGGTTTCTGGCAGCCAGCTTTTCGTTTATTTTGAATTACGCATGTTATTTTTCAGAGATCTACCGTGGAGGCATTCAGTCGATCCCAGTCGGTCAGACGGAGGCGGGTCTTGTGCTCGGTATGACCAAAAGGCAGATTTTTGTCAAAGTAAAGCTTCTTCAGATGATCAAACGGATTGTGCCCCCAATGTCCAATGAGATCATCACGCTGGTAAAAGATACTTCCCTGGCACGCATCATTGCCTTGCAGGAAATCATATGGGCAGGGCAGGCATTCATGAAAGGCTCGCAGGGAATTTCGGGCGCCATATGGCCGCTGTTCTTTACAGCTGTATATTATCTTGTCTGCAATGGAATCCTTACAGTGCTCCTGGGATACCTTGAGAAAAAGCTTGATTACTTTAAATAAGCGGGGAGGGGTATGGACATGGCTATTTTAGAGGTAGAACAAATTCAAAAAACATTCGAGAAAGTGCAGGTGTTAAAAGACATCAGTTTTTCGATGGAAAAAGGGCAGACGCTATCCATTATCGGCTCCTCGGGAAGCGGGAAGACGACACTTCTGCGCTGTCTAAATTTCTTGGAAAACCCCGATGCAGGTATTATTCGTGTCAATGGGGAAACCTTGTTTGACGCTGGAAACCCGGATACAAGGAAGGAGAGTGAGATTCGAAAGAAACGGCTTCACTTTGGCCTTGTCTTCCAGTCGTTTAACCTGTTTCCGCAATATACCGCGCTGCAGAACGTAATGCTTGCGGGACAGCTTCTTGCAAAGGAGGCTGACAACTATAAAACGCACAAAAAAGAAATCAATCTTGCGATTGAGGAGCATGCAAAGGAGCTGCTGGTTCAGATGGGGCTTGGAGACCGGATGGAAAACTACCCACATCAGCTTTCTGGAGGACAGTGTCAGCGTGTCGCTATCGCACGAGCCTTGGCGCTTACGCCTGATATTCTGTGTTTTGATGAACCGACCTCTGCGCTTGACCCGGAGCTGACAGGAGAAGTTCTGCGCGTGATCAAGGAGCTTGCGGACAAAGAAACCACCATGATCATAGTAACACATGAGATGGCATTTGCGCGGGATGTTGCAGACTGTGTGATCTTTATGGATGATGGGTATATCGTAGAACAAGGTTCTCCCAGGGAGGTCATTGAAAACCCAAGGGAAGAGCGCACAAAACAGTTCCTGTCGCGTTATACACAGGGATAAGAAACAGGCGCAATGTGTTGATAAGTTATGAATTTATGATATGATAAGTATATTGTGATATTGATGATGAAGGAGTTGGTGACATGGAACAGAAAAAAAAAGAATCTGCCAGGGTTTACAAGCAGCAGCAGATTGCGCCGGGAATCTACGATATGTGGATCAATACGACGCTTGCCAAACAGGCAAAGCCGGGACAGTTTATCAGCGTATACACGCAGGACAAGTCGGCGCTCCTGCCGCGGCCGATCAGCATCTGCGAGACAGATACCACAAACGACAGACTGCGTATTGTATACCGTGTGGCAGGAAAAGGGACGGCAGAGTTTTCAAAGTACGACATAGGCCACCACGTGGATATTCTCGGAACGCTCGGAAATGGTTTTCCGCTGGAAAAAGCAGAGGGAAAACGCCTTTTTCTGATGGGCGGCGGCATCGGCATTCCACCCATGCTCGCTCTGGCAAAGGCAGTTAAGAATGCAGTAGCTGTGGATGTGATTGTGGGCTATCGGGACAAGGAGCTCTTTTTGGCGGAGGATTTGGCGAAATACGCGCCAGTTCATGTCGCAACGGAGGATGGAAGCGTCGGTACAAAGGGAAATGTCATGAATGTCATTGAGGCAGAAGATTTGAAGGCGGACATAATCTTTGCCTGTGGTCCCATGCCCATGCTTCGGGCAATCAAAAAATACGCTGCTGAAAAAGGCATTGAGGCATATATTTCACTGGAGGAGCGGATGGCGTGCGGTGTTGGTGCGTGTCTCGGATGTGTTGTGAAGACAAGGGAAGTCGATCATCATTCCCATGTAAATAACGCGAGAATCTGCACAGACGGACCAGTTTATGCCGCAGAGGAAGTGGAGATATAGAAGAGAGAGTACAAACGCCCAGATTCGTGGGAGTTGGCAGCATGGAGGGAAAGGAATATGTTAGATACAAAGATCAATATAGCAGGTGTCACCTTCAAAAATCCTGTGATGACAGCGTCAGGAACGTTTGGATCCGGCATGGAATACGCTGAATTTGTCGATCTGAACTGCCTTGGTGCAGTAGTGACAAAAGGTGTTGCTAATGTGCCATGGGAGGGAAATGCGACACCGCGCGTTCAGGAGACATATGGGGGCATGCTCAATGCAATCGGGCTGCAAAATCCTGGAATTGATGTGTTTATTGAGAGGGACATCCCGTTTTTGCGGCAGTATGATACGAGGATTATTGTCAATGTCTGCGGGCGCTCTGTGTCAGATTATGTGGAAGTTGTGGAAAAGCTGGCAGATCAGCCAGTGGACATGCTCGAGATCAACGTATCCTGCCCTAATGTCAAGCATGGAGGAATTGCCTTTGGACAAGATCCCAAGTGCCTGTTTGACATTACGAAAGAAATCAAGGCAAAGGCAAAGCAGCCGATTATCATGAAATTGTCACCGAATGTCACTGATATTACAGAGATGGCAAAGGCGGCAGAGGCAGCAGGAAGCGATGCCATTTCATTGATCAATACGATTACAGGCATGAAGATCGACATCCACAAAAGAACCTTTGCGCTGGCGAACAAGACAGGAGGGCTTTCCGGACCTGCGATCAAGCCAGTCGCAGTGCGTATGGTATATCAGGCGGCAAACACTGTAAAGATACCGATTATCGGCATGGGAGGCATCGCGAATGCGGAGGATGCGATTGAGTTTATGCTTGCAGGTGCGACTGGTGTTGCTGTCGGGGCGATGAACTTTGTCAATCCGTACACGACAACGGAAGTCGTAAAAGGAATTGAGGATTATATGCAACAGTATGATATCCAGAAGCTGAGTGATATCATCGGAACAGTGCGGTGAGAATAGACTATCACCATTCCAGATACTGAGGACGGCGCCCAGGCTTTGTGTTTTTTAGATTCTGCAGATGGTCATTGAGTGATTTGTAGTATTCGTACTTGCTGATGCGCAGCTGTTCTCCGGTAGTGAGCATCACATAATCCCGGCTGTATCCGGAGATACAGCTGGCATTGACCAGATAAGATTTATGGATGCGCAGAAACCGACAGTTTTTCGGACGGAGAAGTGTCTCCACCACATCGAGTTTCTGGTAAAATGTGTCGCGGCAGTTTGCGGAGACAATGTGGGTGCGTCTTCCCTCAGAAGCAAAATATCGGATTTCGTTTACTGGGATATGGAAATACTCCGGTCTGACATAGTAAGAGAAGGAATCAGAATCGTCAAGAATTGTTTCATAGGCGAGTGCGGCGTAGGTCCACAGATGTTTCCGGCTTTTGTCCGGCATGACATATATCGGTTCTAACAGCACATCTTCAGCGGGAGGAATGTAATTGCGTCCTCTCGTGATGATGGAGATTAACTTTTGATTTTCACGCTTGGCTTTCATTACAGTGTTGCGCATCAGTCCATCCTCCTTTTCCATGTCATAGAAGAGGATATCAGGGCAATTGCAGTCGATACATCGTTGAAGCTCATAGGCATTGTGGTAGCACATCACAGCGATTTCCACTTCCCGTTGCCGGAAATATTTCAGTATCTCGTTTTTTACGAAATCCAATTGTTCATCGTGCTCATAGCAAAATGCAAAATTTATCATATCAATAAGTCTCCTTGGTAAAAATAATTGAAAACTCTGTAACTATGAAAAGGCAAAATCATTACAAAGTTGTTTCGCAAAAGTAAATATATACCAAAAAGGAGGTGGATGGCATAGTACATTAGTACCAATTTGATATGTTTTTTCATTTTTGTTTGTATATTCATAATGAAGGCTCTCTGAGAATATACATTAATACAACACATCTTTGCAGGAGCGTTCACCATGACACGGATATCAAATATGCTGATACCAGCGCTGATTTTCTATATTGTAGCGATGGGATTGTCGCAGAAGAGGGACATCTATGCGAGTTTCACCAAAGGCGCAAAAGACGGCATGAAGACAGTGGTCGGGATTGTGCCGACGCTGATCGGACTGATGATCGCGGTGGGAGTGCTTCGGGCATCGGGCTTTCTGGAGTTTGCAGGCGGGTTGATCGGGCATCTCATATCCCTGTTTTCCGGCGATTTTCCCAATGAACTGGTGTCGCTTTTTGTGGTAAAGCTTTTCTCGGCGTCGGCAGCAACAGGACTTGCACTTGATATTTTTAAGGAATATGGGACAGATTCCTTTGCAGGACTTGCGACATCACTTGCACTTGCCAGTACTGAGACGGTTTTCTATACAATGTCGGTCTATTTCATGGCTGCGAAGGTCACAAAGACGAGATGGACGCTCATGGGGGCGCTCCTGTCCACATTTTCAGGAATCGTGGCAAGTGTGGTTCTCGCGGGCATTTTAGTGCGTTAATCTGAAAAAAGTGACAGGATAATATTGTGCAATTTTCATGATTTTTTCGACAATTTCCATAATATTATTGATAATAAAGTCAGTAAGTACTATACTTTTTATATAGGATAAATAATTTGTCTGGAATAAGGAACTGTTCAAAAATAACTTTTAATATTGCTTGTCTTTTTCTCCGATATCAAATTGTTAAAACAATTACTCAAAAATCAGTTACATAGCCCACTATGCGCCTGATTTTCGAGCGGCACTCTCGAAGAAAAATCCAGCGCACTATTTAAAAGTTATTTCTCAACAGTTCCTAAGGGAAATGCTGACGGGGGAACGGAGGAAGAGATATGCGTGCATTTAGGAATATGAGCGTTCGTTACAAGATCATGATACCACTGATCACATTGGCAGTGATCATACTGCTTATGGGAGTGACGAGCTACACTGGTATGAATAACATTATGGATGCGAGTACATCTATATCAGGAAACTATGCAAGATGTCTGGATATGGTGGGGGATTTCAATGCAGACTTTCAGCATATGTCACGCATTGCATACAACCATATTGTGGCGAATGATGAGACGACATATAGAGAACTGGAAAATGAGGTACAGGAAGTTTTTGCTGATATACAGTCAACGCAGGAACAGTTTGAGCAGCTGTTGGATGTAGGTACAAACGAGGAAGATCTGTACAAGCAGCTCTTAAAGGCACTTGATGCGTTTGAGGCAAGCTTTCAGGAACTGATGCAGCTCAGCGCCAGCGGCGACAATGTGGGAGCGACAGCAATCGCAAATGGGGCACTGACCAATGATATGACTGCTATGAATAATTGCCTTTCACAGCTTAGGGAATATGAGATGGCAGCGGTGCTTGCAGCTGTTGCAGAGAATGAGCGTGTATATAAGGCAGCTGTCACTACGGGGATCGCCTTTATGGTCTTTGGGCTTCTCATGACCCTTGGATCGATTATCTTATGCAATATTGAGATCGTCACACCAGTTCTCAAGATCAACAGAGAACTGACAGGAATGGTTGGCGATATTAACGAGGGCAGGGGCGATCTGACCAGGAGAGTTACCATTGCAGGCAGAGATGAGATCGGACGTCTCTCCGTCAGCATGGATACGTTTATTGAAACGCTGCAGGGCATTATGGGCAAGATCACGGGAAATGCTGCCAATCTTGATGCGATCGTGACACAAGTATCAGAAAATGTGTCTTCGGCGAACGGAAGTTCGTGTGATATTTCTGCGGCGATGGAGGAACTCTCCGCATCCATGGAGGAGGTAGCCGCCACAGCGTCCAACGTAAACAGCATGGCAGGAGATGTGGATGAGAATGTCAATGAACTTGCGGATGCATCTGGAAATCTTCAGGACTATGCCAATGAGATGGAAAAAAGGGCAAGTGAGCTCGAGAGCAAAGCAGTTTCCAATAAGAATAATACGAGCAGTGTCATAGAGGAAATTCTGGATTCATTGAAAAAGGCAATGGAAGATTCCAGAAGTGTTGACCGTGTTAATGATCTGACCAATGAGATCCTGAGCATTTCCTCACAGACAAACCTGCTGGCACTCAACGCATCAATTGAGGCAGCGAGGGCAGGCGAGGCTGGAAAAGGCTTTGCGGTTGTGGCTGACGAAATCAGACAGCTGGCAGATTCCAGCCGGGAGACGGCAAGCAACATCCAGAATATCAACAACATGGTGACAGCGGCTGTTCATGAGCTTGTCAGAAATTCGGACGAGATTGTGAAGTACATTAACGAAACAATTCTGCCTGACTATGACGGATTTGTGCAGAGCGGAATACAGTACCGTGAGGATGCAGTACATGTCAATGAGATTGTGACAAGGTTCAATGATATGTCAGGAGGACTGCGGACAATTGTTGCGGAGATCACGGAATCAATAAGAGGCATCAGTCTGGCAATTGACGAGAGCGCGAATGCTGTGACGATGGCGGCAATGAATACCAACGATTTAGTGGAGGGGATCGCACAAATTTCAAAACAGATGGAGGATAACAGTTCGGTTTCGATTCAACTCCGGCAGGAATCAGACAGATTTGTAAAACTCTGATGTATTGACATACATTTGTGTGAAGATATAAGTTTGAAAGAAGGTCACTTTCAAACTTTTAAATATCATAAGGTGATAGGGAAACACTGTATATAATATAAGGAACTGGCAGACAGCCACCAGATAGGAACGGATCTGGTGCCATAATTACGGTTCCATTGTGTAAAAGGATTGTATCATGAACAAAATATTGATTATTGAGGCTGACTTTAAGCTGGCAGAGAGGCTGTGCATGGCGTTGACCGACAACGAGACACATGCATTTAGCTGCGGAACACTTGAGGCGGCTGTTGCTTTGCTGGAAAGCGAGCAATACCAGCAGATTATCATTGACACAGAACTTCCGGATGGGGATGGATATGACCTCATATATGAGTTGGGACTCGGTGTCTATGAATCAGATGATGTTCCTATTATTCTTGTAGTCTCCAATGAAACGAAACCCGATGTGTCGGAGTTGAACAAACGGGGAATCGCGGATTACATTACCAAGCCTTTCAGTGTATCTGTTCTCAAGGCAAAGGTGTGGACGCAGTTCAAGCGCGGCAAGAGAAACTCCAGCTTTCGCGCGATCAGCAGGTTTGAGGCAATCGGCGCGGGCAGCCGGAAAAGTGTTATTGGCGAACATATTGTGGAAATAGATGATTATTTATTTGATTTTGACAGCAGGGAATACAGTGTTGCGGGCAAAAAAGTGCGGCTCAACAATGTGGAACAGTGCCTGCTGCGCAATTTGGTAGAAAATAAGGGAATCGTGCTCAAGAAAAAGGCTTTGGTAGATAAACTGAGGTCGGAGAGCAGGATGTTATATATAGATGAGACGACATTGGCAGAGGTGGTGCATATGCTCAGCAACAAACTGGATGCACGCAATTATATCAAGACAGTGTATGGTATCGGTTACTTGTGGGCGCTGGCAGAGGACAAAAATAAGAGTTCCTAAGGAAATATGCCGGCAATACGGAGGATTATGGGTTATTATGAAAGACCGGAATATTGACCTGCGCTTTGTGATCAGGGTGATGTACTGCACCTTTTTGATTGCCATATTTATCATTACAGTGTTGATCTGTTTGAGAGCTCCCGTGCAGCGTCATTTCAAGAATATCGGGAAAAATGATGTGTGGTTTGGTGATGACTGGTATTATACAGATGTATTAGATGATACAGGTAAACCTGAGAAAGTCATTCCACATAGGCAGCATTATTTGCAGATACATACACAAGATGGTTATGTGTCACTCACAAAGACGCTTGACTTTACACCAGCATCGGAAGAATACCTCTGTTTTCGCGCAAGGGCACTTGACACAGTTGTCTATGTTAATGGTGAAGTGTGGTATGAGTATTATTTTCACGAGGAATATCGTTCTCACAGCAAACGCATGTATATGCTTCATCAGGTACCGGCGGCCGGGATGAAAGCAGGTGACACAATCACCATAGAGCTTGGCAATGAGACAGGCGGGGAGAGTTCAACAGTGCAGTTTATGGCAGTCGGGGACAGGTATGCACTCGTGAGATATATTTTGTCTGAGGCAAAAAACAGTCTTATTATCTGTATGGCTGCTATCGTGCTCATCATATTGAACCTGATCGCAAGCCATTCGGCAATACTGGTTGACAAGCTGCACGATGTCAGACCGCTGAAATGGCTTACTCTTTTTTTGCTGTTGTCTGTAATGTATCTTGGGACAGACAGTGGATGTCTGGAAATATTGGTAGAAAGGATTTCTATTGTAAGCTGGCTGAATAACATTTCGATGATCTTGCTGCCCATTCCGTTCATCTTGTTTGCGGAATATGCTTTTTTTCCAGGACATACGCGCTATGAGGTGTTGGCATTCATGAACTTCCTGGTCGCAGCAGTCAGCGTGGTGTCTTTTGTTATATTTGCAAGAAATATTTCTGATTTTTATATTTTTGTGCATATGCTCATCGTGATCGATATGGGGGCATGTATTTTGAGTTTTGTTCAGGAAAAGATTATGCCGTCAGTTGAAGTGCTCTTGGGTTTTGGTGCTGTGATTATAACAACGGCGGTGAGTGTGGTATTTTATTGGAATGAGGTCATTTATCCATGTTCGCTGATGTTTGGCTATGGACTTCTCGTGTTTTGCGTCTGTATGCTGATCTGGATTGTGCGGAGCCGCAATGAGCTCAACAGCATGAGGGAGGAAGCAAATCACGTCATCATGGAGCGGGAAAAGATCGCCGCCGAGGAGGCAAGTGAGCAGAAAAGCCGGTTTCTGTCACATATGTCACATGAGATACGCACACCGCTCAACGCGATCCTCGGGCTGAATGAGCTGATCATGCACGAGACGAACAAGAGCAGCATCAAGAAGTATACCGCTGATATCCAGAGTGCAGGAAGGACGCTGCTGGCGCTGATCAATGATATCCTCGATTTCTCGAAGATCGAGACAGGTAAGATGGACATTATCGCCTCAGATTATTCTCTTTCCTCGCTGCTCAATGACGTTGTGATCATGACGCAGGAGCGGATTGACAATGAAGGACTTGAGCTGAAGCTCGATATTGATGGCGCGATTCCGGATTTGCTCTATGGTGATGAAGTGCGGATCAAGCAGATTATGCTGAATTTAATGACGAATGCTGTAAAATATACCCCAAAAGGCTGGGTGGAACTTTGCGTCAGAAAGCAGAATGTATCTGAGTGTCTTGATGAGGAGGATATTCTGCTTGATATCAGGGTATCAGACAGCGGCGTAGGTATCAAAAAGGAAGATCTGTCGAAGCTCTTTGTAGAGTTTGAACGGCTTGACCGGCTCAAAAACAGAAGTATTGAGGGGACAGGGCTGGGTCTTAGTATCACATCGCGCCTGGTGGGACTGATGGACGGAAAGATCAGTGTAGAGAGTGAGTATGGAAAGGGTTCCTGCTTTTGTGTGTTGATCCCGCAGAAGATTGTCTCGAGTGCTCCGATTGGTGATTACAAGAAGCGCTTTGAGCTTCTCAGCAGTGAAAAAAGTGAGAAGGGCGGGGAAAGTCTGGAGACGATGCGGTTTCCGGGCAAAAAGGTTTTCGTGGTGGATGACAACGAGATGAATCTGGAGGTAATCGCCTCTATACTTGAGATGCTGGACATAGAAGTAAAACGTGCAAACGGGGGACAAGCTGCGATCAATCATTTGGATGCGGAGGTGTATGACCTGATTCTGACAGATGATATGATGCCTGAAGTCAGTGGTACGGATTTGATGAAGTACCTTCATGAAAATGAAGGAAGTGCAAGCCATAGCACACCGATCGTCGTACTGACTGCGAATGCCATTGCTGGTGCGCGGGAGGATTACATCAGGAAGGGGTTCGACGACTTCATGACGAAACCGATTGATGTGGATGTTTTGCAGAAAATACTAATGAAATACTTAAAATAGGTGCTTTTTTCGTGAAAAAGACGGTTTTATAATAATTCTTTAATTTTTCATAAAAAAACATTGACTTTTCTATCAAAAAAACGGACAATAATACATAATGAATTTTAAGCAATTATTACATTATATATAAGAAAGAGCATCGCTTTGCGTGGTCTTTCGTTTGCAAAAACGTGCGTATTCAATTTAGATAATTCAGGATGGTAACGGAGGGATTCGATGTGTTAAAAAAAGAAATAGTGGTAAAGGAAATTGAGAAAAAGTATGATCATCCACTGGCGGAGATTGTTCAGATCGCGAGTCAGTACAAGAGTGAGATTCTGTTGGAGTATGATAAGTACAGGATCAATGCGAAGAGTATCATGGGGATTATTGCGTTTAACCCTTCCGAGGGAATGAACGTGACAATTGCTGCTGACGGAAAGGATGAAGGTGAGGCAGTCGAGGCGCTTGAGAAGTTTTTTATATGTCAATAGGAACAGGAAGACACAGGCTTTGTTTATAGTCTGTGCCTTTTTTTGCTGATTTTGCGACAAAAAATATACAATTGGGAAAATTTGTGCTATACTAATAAAATAGACTCTTAAAAAGTAAGAAGGTGACTGTAAAATTGGAGTTCAGGCAGAGGGCTAAGAGAAATATTATCAAGCCAGTAAGAATCTCCATAAGACCGGCATACCGCAATGAATGGGACGATGCCATGGCACTGGCGTGGCGTACTTTTATGCAGTTTGAGGCGCATGACTTTACACCGGAGGGCGTCGAGAGTTTTCAGGATTTTATCACGGATACAGTGCTGTATAGGATGTTCGTGCTGGGGTCGTATCAGCTTTTTGGAGCGTATGACAACGGCAGAATGATAGGAATGCTCAGTCTCAGGGGAGAGACACACATATCGCTCCTTTTTGTGGATGAAAAATATCACAGAATGGGAATCGGCAGAGGGTTGATCGAGTACGTGAGCAAGTATGTCCTGACAGAGGAGGGACATGGCAGCATCACAGTGAATGCAGCTCCTTATGCAACGGGGTTCTACCACCGCATGGGATTTGTTGACACCAACACAGAACAGGCATGCGATGGAATCCGGTATACGCCGATGAAACGCAGTATTACATTATAAGAATACAATAATAAAAGAGGTGGGAAAATGGCAGTAGAATATATCACAAGCAGAAATATGGCAGATCTGATCTACGAGACAGTGAGATTGATGAACAAATCCATGGCGCATCATGGCATGCGGGTGAGTTACATCATGGCAAAGATGTTGGAAACACAGGGAACATACGAAAAATATGAGATTGCAGACTATATGGTGCTGGCGCTGCTCCATGATATCGGGGCGAACAAGACGGACGATGTACGTAAACCGCTGACCTTTGAGGCGAAAAATTCGACACCACATTCCGTGTATGGATATCTTTTCCTGCGCTATCTCTCTCCGCTGGAGGAACAGTCCAAGATGATTCTCTATCATCATATGGATTACAGTAAGACAAAGGACATGGATTACAGGTACCGTTTTGAGCTGGAAGTCTTGAAAGTTGCAGAGATTATGGACATCTGGCAGAGATCCTTTGGGGCAAAATTTGATTACAGAATAATCGAAAAGTATGCTGGAACGAAATTTGATCCAAAAGTATGCCAGCTGCTTGCAAAGACCGTGGAGGAGCATGATATTTTCACAAAAATAAGAGACAACAGTTACAAGGCGGAATACAGTGAGAGTCTTGAGTACATACTGCTGTCGGATATCGAGAAAGAAAAGTATCTGAAGATGCTAATGTACTGTACTGGTCTTAAGGAGGAACAGATGGTATCAGAGACCGTGGCGACGGTCTATGTGTGTCGTGAGCTTGGCAGGAAGCTGAAACTAAGCGAGCTTGACAAGAATGAAGTGTACTATGCAGCGCTGCTTCACGATATCGGGATGCTTGCGATTCCAAGAGAACTGCTGGATGCGCCGAGAACGCTCAGCGAAGAGGAGAAGAACCTGGTAAAGACACATGTGGATATCATGGAAAAGACACTGGAAAACAAGCTCTCTAAGGAGATCATACGGATTGCGGCAGGGCATCATGAGCGATTTGATGGAAGTGGGTATCCCCGCGGACTGAAGGCGAGTGTGATGGGTGAGAAGGAGGCGATCCTGCAGATATCGGAACAGGTAGTCAACGCGATGGAGCCAAAGCCTTACAGGGAGGCACACACCAAGGAGGAGATCGTCGACGAACTCAACAATGGTATCATTTCTGGAAAATATGAGGGGATTGTGGCAGATACTTTCCTGAAACACTACGATGAGATCATGGACAAGGCAAAACAGAAGGCGGATATGGCACTGGTGACACACCAGAAATTGCAGCGCAATTACAATCAGGTATATTCAAGCCTGAGCTAAGGATCTGTGATAAAGATTTAATACTTTATTTGTTGAAATACCATATAAAACAAACTATAATACTCTTTATGGTGTTTTATTACAAGGGAAAAGTCAAAACGGGAGGAGAATTATAGTATGTTTAAGCTTGACAGTCCATTAATGAATTTTCTGAATAAAGTAGCAGATATTATGATATTGAATTTTTTGTTTTTTATTTTCTGTATTCCGGTTTTTACGATTGGTGCAGCTTTTTCTGCAGCGTATTATATGGGGTTTAAGATGGTAAAAAACGAAGAAACCTATATTATAAAGGGGTTCTGGAAAGCGTTCAGGGAGAATTTTAAACAGGGGACAGCAATCTGGATAGTCCTTCTTGCGGTCTTTGGGGTTTTGGCAGCAGACTACCGCATTATGGCATATTCTGGAATTGAATTTGCCCGATGGATTCGGATTGCTATGATCGCAGTGACGATAGTTGTGCTTCTGGGAGTAATGTTTATGTTCCCTCTTC
>CAMWLV010000004.1 GCA_947175175.1 uncultured Lachnospiraceae bacterium | reverse complement strand
AACACATACTTGTAGAACAGCTGCTTTAAATTGGTTGCCGCAAATATAATCAGAAGCAACACGATCTCCATTGCAGATGCCAGACCTACTTTCCTTGAAGTATGGGCAATCTCATGCATCTTAACAAAATATGTAGCTGTACCGTTTGCGCCGCCTGACATAATAACAAATGGAGGCTCGAAAGCACTGAGGGAACCTGTGATGGACATAATCAGGTTTAACATAACAATTGTCTTGATACTTGGAAGCATGATATATTTAAACTGCTGCCATTTATTTGCCCCGTCCAAATCTGCCGCCTCATAAAGAGATGCGTCCACTGACATCATAGCACCGATAAACAGTACCATATTCTGTCCAAAATACTTCCACACACTCGTTCCCACCAAAGAAACATTGTTAATACTGGTATCACGCAGCCAGTAAGGAAGGTTCTCCAGATCAAATCCAATCCATTGAAGAACTGTATCAAATACATAACCTCTTGTATAAAAGAACTTGAAGATAAAACCGATTGCAATACCATTAATCAGATAAGGAAAAAACATACACCCCTTAAAAAAATTACCGCCTTTTACCCCAAAGCTGAAAATCGTAGCCAGGTACAGTGCCAATGCCAGCTGGACAATCGCACCACCCATATAGTAGAGGGACAACCACAGTGCCCTGAAGCAGTCGTCTCTCTTAAATACATCCGCATAATTCTGGAGCCCCACAAAGCTCCTTACCTTAATATAATCCCTGTCATAGAAACTAAATTTAAACATTTCCACAAACGGATAGTATGTAAACACAAACAGGAGTACCAGGGGAATAAGTGAAAAAGTAACAATGATAATAGCTTGCTGCCCATTTCTGCTCCTTGCCCACTTCATGAAATTAAAAGATTTCCCGGAAGCTTTTGCTGCTGTCGTTGCTGCCATAAAGCACTTTCCTCCTTTTTCGCATAACGCGCTCACTTTTTTGAAATGATTGGCTTGCAGCATGCCGCCGCAAGCCAATACGTTCAATTTTTCCTTTACATTAATAAGTCACATCAACACCAAGCGAGGACTGTGCATCATTCCACTTCTGCGTCCACTCTGCTGTAAGATTTTCATACGGAGTACCTGCTGCTGCTGCCTCAACAATTGCCTGTACCCTGGAATCTCCACCATTGTTGAAATTCAGCTCTGACGCTGCGTTCATCTGGTTCATAAGATCCGCCTCATCATCTGGAGCAGGATCATTTGTAACAATGTTGACACCATCAAACACAAAGGAAGTCTCTGCTGTCTTGGAAATTGGATATCCACCCTCTAAATCACACCAGCCAGATTCCTCAACCATCCACTTCACAAATATCATAGCTGCTGTTTTGTTCTCATCGGATGCTTTTGCATTGATACCATAATTGTAGTCAGGACCTGCTGTCGCATACTGCTGACCATTGATAGAAATCGGGAACGGCATGTATCCAATATCATCCGGATTGTCACCTGCATCCTTCATCTGTGCGATCGCCCATGATCCAAGTACCATTGTGCCAATCTCGCCTCTGTTGATCATTCCTTTGCAGCCTTCCCAGTCTGTTGTGGTATAATCTTCCTCTGTCAATCCCTGTGCCACCGCATCATATAGAATCTTATACAATGCATATGCACCTGTGCCGTCACCATTGTCCGCAAAAGGCTCTGCCTGATGAGTAAACTTCTGATTCAGCCATGCTGTATCACCTTTTGTGATTGCTCCAAGCAGTGCATCCCACTGTCCGCCTAACGCCCAGCCTGACGCATAGTTTGTGTAAAGAGGAATTGCATCTGTATTATCTTTAATTTGTTGGAGCGCTGCGATAAACTCATCTGGTGTTTTAGGAAGATTTGTAATACCTGCATCTGCAAATACCTTCTTATTATAAAGCAGTCCCTGTGCATTTCCCATGTAGCCAATGCCATAGCAGTAATCGTCAAGCTTGCAGTTATCAGCAAAATTGATTAACTCCGACATCTCTTCCACTGTTCCATAGGGCTGGAAATATTCAGGATAATCAGCCACATCAATTGTCGGAATAAACATTACATCTCCCCAGTCAGCCCCTGTTGGAAGTCTTAACAGTGAAGTACCTGCATAATCCGTAATACCTTCCGTCTCAACTGAAATATTCGGGTAAACCTCGTTGAATGCCGCGATCATACTTGCCATAGTACCATCGCCTTCACGGTCTGTCTTGTGGTGTATAAACTTGATGGATGCTGTAAAGTCTGTGTAGTCCTCTCCAAGCTTGATGGATGCATATGTAGGTACTGCGCTATCTGTACCTGTTGTGTTGTCTGCACTTGATGTGCCGCTGTCTGTTGATGAGTTGCTGCTTGATGCATCGCTGCTTGATGCATTGTTGTTTGTTGAGCTGCTGCTTGACGATGAATCATTAGAACCGCCGCCACATGCTGTCAAAGACATTGTCATAACTGCAGCCATACCGAGTGCCATAAGTCGCTTTAATTTCATTGATGAAACCTCCCTTTTGAAATTTTTTAGTTTTGTTTTAATTTAAGTTAGCTTGTTTGTTAACTTGAATTTAGTTTAATTTAAATCACGCTTTTAATCACTACTTATAATTGCACTTTATATCCATTTATTGTCTTTTTTCGTCATTTCCCCTATTTTGCCAATTTTCAATAGCTATTTTTATATAAAATGACTATTTATCATTTTATTTTTAGCTAAAATAACTTAAATCAATTGTTTAAATTTAATCTGATATAAAAAAGCTTTTTAATATTTCGAATTATTTCGTAATTTATATTCTTATATTTACGATTATATTCTTTTCTTGATTTTCCATTTGTAAAGTTTTATAATATAACTTGATAATAAAAAGCTGTCCTTTGTGCAACAACTCCGGTATATCAGCTTGTCCGAAACAGCCACTATACATACTGCATCCATATTTCCAAAGGAGCGTGACAAATGTCCCAAAAATTATTTTCCACTGAGTTTTTCAGCTGCCTGATCTCATCTGAGACGAGCAATCGTTTTTCCCTGTCTGACTATTTTGAAAATGCATACAGCAGGGAATATGATTTCTGTGACGCCCTTCCCTGTGAACTGTGTCACAAAAGCGTGTCTGTCACATCGCCCTTCTCCTACGAGGCGGCAAATCTCAATGCGCTTTGTATCATACACACGACCAACGGAGTCGGAAGACTCTATTATGAAAATGCAAACAGAATCAATGCCGGATATGATCTCACAAAAGGCACCCTCGCAGTCATTGACTGCCGCAAAAACCACAAGCTGATCTGTCAGCACAATATCTGGGAATATACAATCTGTTTTGTGAGTACTTTGATCCTGGAATATTATCTGCAGAAAATATTCAGTCTAGGCAATTTCATTTACAGACTTGACAAATATTCTGATGTTCTTGCAGCGTGGGAGCAAATATTGAGAAATAATATTGACACAGAGCTTCACGGTATCATGCGCTCACGGGAGCTTGTCAATTTCTTCACACAGCTTTACCTTGTGCGCGCAATCGAGCAGACTGGTTCCTATCATATTCCTTCTTACATTGTGGATATGCACCAACGTTTTACCACCGCATACCATGAACCTTACTCCCTCGACGAGCTTGCCCTCGAATACGGCATCAACAAATTCCGCCTATGCCGCGAATTTGCAAAATATTATGAATACACACCCATACAATATCTGAATAAGATTCGAATTGAAAAAGCAAAGGAACTGCTCCTTGCTACCGATGAAAAGATTGTAGATATCGGCCAGATGGTAGGGATCGAGAACACCAACCATTTTATCCGGCTCTTCAAAGAAAAAACCGGTGTAACCCCGCTCACATACCGCAGGGAAACACCGGTGATCAACTAATTTTATTTTTCATTCAGCTTTTTGACTGTCATGCGTTCTATGATTCTGCCATTTACGATGTGTACACTGGCATTCATGGATATGTTCTCGATGCGTCTGATGATGCATGAGAGCGCAATCTTAGACATCTCTGCCATATCCACCAGATAGGTGGTGATCTTAGAATCACCATACTCTGGGTACAGATAGTCGTCATATCCTACTACAGAGACATCCTCGGGCACGCGGTAATTCCTCTCTTCCAGCTGCCTGATCAGCGCGTAGGCAGTCACATCATTATTGCACACAAATGCCGTAGGCATCTCCTTGGGCAGCTGCAGCCTGTACTCTACGCCAATGACACCATCGTTGTAATCGCGGTCCTTGATGATCCAGTCCTGACGCACCTCAATGCCATGTTCCATCAGTGCCTTACAGTAACCAAAATACCTGTCCGTGATACTCTCCGTGAACATTACCGTCCCGACAAAGGCAACCTTTGTATGACCATTTTTGATCAGATAGTCCGTCATACGGTACATGCCGTTAAAACTCGCTGATACGACGGAGTCAACCACTTCCTCATCATCATAAAAGTCCATAAACACCATTGGTATCTTTTTGTTTTGATAAAGCATCTTTAAATAGCTTATCTTCGGTCTTCCGATTATGATAATACCATCAATCTTCTGGTTTTCCGTGATCAGCTTGGGCCAGACAAGATTTTCCTCATCATAGTTGGATATGACTTCCAGCATGGAAAAACAGTTCTTCTTGACCGCACGCGTCGCAAGCTCCTGATACATTTTCCAGTAAAAAGAGGCAAAACGCGTAAAATATTTCTCAAACGTAATCACGCCGATTGTATATGACCTTGTCCTTCCCGTCTGCACTGCATGAATCGGTGTGTACCCCATCTCATCCGCCAGGTCCTTGATCCTGGCGCGCATCTCCTCACTGACACCCTTCTGACCTGATAAAGCTTTTGATACCGTAACGACACTAACCCCTACCTTTTCTGCTATATCCGCAAGCTTTACAGCCTTAACCATCGATATCACTCCCTTGTAATGTTATGCTTCTGTCAACGAGATAAGCCTTGCCTTAAAATCACCCCATGGATTTGGCACCAGCAGCCCTGCCTTCATCAATGTATCGCCACTGTATATCCTGTCCTCTATGCTGTCATCATTTTCAAACACTACGTTATAACGTTTTTCAGCGTCGAGTCCCTTCAGCAAAATGCGCCTTGACTTAAAATTTACCCTGTTCAAAACCTGTACGAATGTGACAAGTGACTGTTTCCTGTCCTCACTCACAATCTGCCAGCAGTCATATTTGTGGTTCTGGGAATAGGACGCAATGCGATAGTAGTCGCCCTCCCTGACCAGATCATTGAACTTGTGATACATTGCGACCTGAGCGGGTATCATGTCCCTGTCTTCTTGTGGAATCTTCGTCACATCAAGCTCATAACCAAATGTCCCCGCAAGCGCCACGATACCGCGCGTTTCAAAAGGCGTCACACGCCCCAGTGCATGGTTCGGACAGTCTGATACATGCGCCCCCATCGTGGACAACGGATAGATCAGCGCTGTTCCCTCCTGTATCTCCAGTCGTTCAACAGCATCCGTATCATCGGAGCACCATATCTGCGGGCTGAAATACAGCATACCCGGATCAAAACGCGCACCACCTCCGGAACAATTCTCCAACAGTAAATGTGGAAATTCTTTCGTCAACCTGTCCTGCATCTGGTAAACGGCAAGCACATAGCGGTGATAGAGCTCGCCCTGTCTGTCCGCCGGCAGTCCATAACTTCCGATATTCGTGAGCTGTCTGTTCATATCCCACTTCACATACTCAATGTTGGCACTCCGCAGCACAGATGCAACCTGCTCATAAACACAGTCGACAATCTCCTGTCTTGACAGATCCAGTACAAACTGCTGTCTCGACTCTGTACCCGGTCGCCCTGGAATCGCGATCGCCCAGTCCGGGTGCGCTCTGTACAGGTCGGAATCCGGTGAAATCATCTCCGGTTCAAACCAGATACCGAACTTCATGCCGAGCTTGTTGACCTCGTCCACCAGGTATTTCAATCCGCCTTTGATCTTCTCTTCATTCACCGTCCAGTCGCCGAGCGCACAATCGTCAAAATTTCGTTTGCCAAACCATCCATCGTCCATAACAAGCATCTCGATGCCAAGCTTCGATGCCTCTCTTGCGATGGACAATAACTTCTCTGTATCAAACTCAAAATACGTCGCTTCCCAGTTGTTGATCAGAATCGGTCTCTTTTTGTTCTTATATTCACCACGGATCAGATGCTTTTTGTACAGCTTGTGGAATGTGTTGGTCATCGCATCAAATCCCTTGTCCGTGTAAACCATGACAACCTCCGGCGCCTGAAAACTTTCGCCGCTCTCCAGTTTCCAGCAGAAATTCTCAGGGTGAATCCCCATTGTCATGCGGACAGCGTCAAACTGTGTCACCTCCGCCTGTGCACGGAAATTACCAGAATACACGAAATTCATTGCGTAGATCTCACCGTTTTCCTGTGTCGTATTCTTATCCACCAATGCCAGAAAAGGGTGATCCTGATGGCTGGACTCTCCACGGAACGAGCTGACACTCTGAATCCCTAGGCCTAATGCCTTTCTCTGGATATGGCGCTCCCTCGCCCAGCTTCCGTGGAGGGACACCATATCATAACTATTGTTATCCATATCGATGCAGGCAGAATATACTTTCGTGAGATAAAAGTGCTCCCTGCCAGTATTGGTCACTTTCACGCTCCTTGTAATCACATCAGCATCGCAAAACACAGTATACAGCAATTCCACCTGCATGCCGACATACTTGTCCTCACAGATTAATTTCAATGTTGTGCAGTCTTCCTCTGCGCCAAACGTTGCCGGAAGTCCCTCAAGTTCAGGTTTTCCCTGAATAATCTCATGAGACACATAGGAAAGCATGCTCCCAACATATCCAGCTGCTGTTCTGACACTGATACAGCCTTCCCTGTAATCCCCAAGCCCGCTTGTGGGATACTCAAAAGGGAAACAATCATAAAAGGAACAGCGCTCCCTGTTATTTTTGCTCGGAACAAACGGAGGCTCCCCTGTCCGCATCAGGTATGCCGCCTCGGCCTCCTTTAATTTCTTTCCATAATAGATATGTCCGACAAAATTTTCCTCATCCACGACACCAATCATATAAGTAGTATTTGGTGTGTCCAGCTTAAATACCCGTTCTTTCTCATTATATGATATCATTTTGTTCTCCCTTCCCAGCGCAAATTTCATTTATTATATCTAACATACCATCATTTCATTAATTAATCAATTTTTAATCTATTTTTAGTTCTATTTTTTACCTTTTGCACATATTTTCCGCTAAAATTTTGTTGAGAAATTTTTTGTACAAAAATAGTGCCTTACATTGTGTATCTGCAAGACACTATGTTATTATTTATTCCGTCAGACTGAAACCGGAAGATTAAAGTTTAAAGAACATCATATCCTGCTCCAGCTGAGATGATATCGTCATAAGCTTCTCTGATTCCCGCAGTAGTTCTGTGATGGTTCCGTTGAGCTGCTGCATCGCAGTTGCAGTCTCCGTCGCGGACGCTGCGTTCTCCTCCGAGATTGCTGAAAGGTTCAGCATGATCTCCGACACAGTATTTCTTACCTGATTGCACTCACCGATCGCACCCTTGATCACAGCCGTCTTGTCCCTTGACTGTGCGATGCCGGCATTGACGATCTCAAACTGTTTCTGTGTATCTGCAAGTTTCTTATTCTGCTCATTTGTGGCATTTTCCACATCATCCATCGTGTCAAGTGTCTCCTTGAACTCATTGATCAGGTTGGTGATCACGCCAAAGATACTGTCCGCTGACTTGTTTGACTGGTCTGCTAACTGCTGTATTTCTGACGCTACGACTGCAAAGCCTTTCCCGGCCTCGCCGGCCCTTGCCGCCTCGATGCTTGCATTTAGGGAAAGAAGGTTCGTCTGGTCTGCGATGGAAGCGATCAGCGATGCTGCCTCCTCGATCTCCTTGACAGAATCATTCGTCCGCGTAATCTGCTGCGCGATCCTGTGGATTCCCTCTGTCATGTTGTTGTTGGAACGGCTCAGTTCATTCAAGATTGTGACCGCTTCATCACTTGCCTGCTTCATATTGACAGATGTCTCGTCAAGCTCCGCAATATCCGCATCCATGCTGTCCATCAGCTCTCCAAGGTTGACAATTTCGTTCGTGGAGGTCTCCACATCCCTTGCCTGATTGGTTGCCCCGAGTGCAATCTCAGAGATTGCCGCATCGATGTGCTCTGAGGTCTGCCCTGAAGTCTGTGACATCTCCTGAAGGTCTGCGCCGCTTTTGTTCAGCTCTACACCATAATTCTTCACATTGCTGATCACCACTGACAGCTTGTCAGTCATGCTGTTAAGGGATTTTCCAAAGGTGTCAAACTCATCGCCGCTGTTTGTCTTTGCCTTTATCATAATCTCACCTTCAGAAATGTGTGTCAGCGTGCCCTTAAACTTTTTAATGCTCTTCTGTACAGATGTGATGACAAAGAGTGTCAGAAGAACCACCATGACTGCGCCGACGATAAACACGCCATAAATCAGAGAAGACATCGTTAACTTCTGTGTGTTTGTCAACTCTTCTATTTTATTGCGCACCTCGGAAGTTTCACTTGTAAGGCTTGCATTCAGGGTATTGTTCTCTGCCTTTAATGCCAATATATCCTTGTCATAATCAATGATATTCTCAACCGCTGCCAGTTTTGCCGAAAATCCCGACATCAGGGTATCGGCGATCTCCTGATCTTTCGTGTACAATGGGGCATTTGCCACCATCTCGTTCAGCAGTGCCACCATGTCGTCTGGATAACTTCCTGTGTCGCTTCCCTCCGCCACAAGCTTGTTGTAGGCATCAAACATTGTGTTGATCTTTGTGAGATTTCCCTCAAAATCGTATTTGCTGTCAAATGCCGTCGCAATACTGATCTCCGGCATCTCCTTCTCCTCAAAATATAAGTCAAAAGATACATTTTCATACTCTGATACATTGAGGTCTGACACATCAATCCTCGTTGTTACCTCCTGCCAGTTGCCATTGACATTTGCAAACTTTGTCTGAATATACAGTGCATCCATACCATCAAAAGCAGATATTTGCACACTAGAAAGTCCATCTCCATAAGAACCTGAGAGCACATCCGGATTGATGTCTGCTATCGGCAGCGCTGTGCCGTCGAGCTTGATGTTGGTGATATATACGTCTCCTGTATACTCAATTCCATTTCCTCCCAGCCGGACCATAAGGGTATTCCGCTTGCTGATATCAGGAATTTCATGTGAGTACGATGTCTTTTTGAAGTTTTTACCCCCATTTGGCTCTGACGCTATCCCAGACAGAGCCGCAGTGTCCCACACACCATCTGCCCATCCTGATTCCCCTGACATCTGTCCAATTGCTGCAGCAAGACTTTCATCGTCACCTGCATAACTGGCGTACATGCCACTGTCATTCTGAAATCCTCGCTCACCCAGCAAGTTATTGAGCTCTGTTGTGTTGGCACTTACAGTCCCAATCGTCGATGCCACACTTTGCAAATCCGCATTATAAGCCGCTCCCCCACTGTATGTAAGCGCGTCTGCCACCGCTCCATTCATAACAGAAAGATTGGATTGGATCGTCTGATAATGGCTCAGATCCAGATCATACAAAAACGAAGTCTCCTGTGTCGTGTTTTCGTTCTGCATCAGGTTGATGTTGTTGATGTCATTCAACACCTGATTGTTTGCATTGTTGCTGTTCATGATATAGATGCCAACCAGTCCCAAAATAATCGTACATACGATCGACACAGCACCCAACATGATTAATTTTGCCTTAATACTTCTCATATTCGCTCTCCTTGTTATCTCTCAATTTGTATCAGTGTTACATGATAAAAAAATATTAACACATTATTCACACGATAAAAACATTTAATTTTCACAGGAAATCGTTTTCAGCATTTTGCTGAAAAATTTTGGCAAAAAAGATATCCTTCCATAACTACAAAACACAGCTCATCCTAAAATGAACTGTGCTTTGCTATTCACATCATAAAATTTCTTAAACGGTGACTGTATACTCCGCGTTAAACTCCGCGCCAGGCGCAAGCTTGTTTCCCCACTCACGCTCAGACAGATCTCCATCAAACGTCTCCCTGTCGCATCTGCCATACCAAGGCTCGATGCAGATAAACGGCGCATTTTTCTTTGCCGGGGACCACAGGCCAAAAAGCGGTGCGTCAAAGCTGACCGTGAGGTATGGCTGTCCCGCCGGATTGCAGAGTGATACTTTGTGCGCCTGATTATTCTCAATAATCAATGCATCCTCATCAAATAAGTCTGCTGCAATATCCATCATTCCTTCTTTCAATGTGTACTCCTTCGTGCGCGCCGAAAGCGTACCGCCGTTTCCGATAATAGACGCTATTATCTTGCTGTCTGTGTCAAATAACAATTTGTAATCCGTCTGTACCCCATTGTCATCAATCGGACACAGAAAAGCCGGATGTCCGCCGATGCTAAAATACATCTCCCTGCTGCCGCAGTTTGCCACCCTCCACGAAACGATCAGATTATTTTCATCCAGCCTGTAACCAAGTTCCAATTCAAAGTCAAATGGGTATCTCGCCTTTGTCTCTTCCATCGCCCTCAGCACGAACTTGAGCTCCTCCTTAGTCTCCTTCCGGAGCTCAAACTCCATATCCCTTGCAAATCCATGCTGTGACATTGGATATTCTTTCCCATCGCATCGATAACTACCGTTATTCAGACTTCCTACAATCGGAAAGAGCACAGGCGAAGTCCTCTTCCAATACTCTGGTCTTGCATCCCACATATATTCTGTATCTGCCGCTGTTTTTTTCAGTGACTTCAGCTCTGCGCCAAATGTATCCACGCTAATCTTAATCTGCTCATTTTCCAGACTGTATACTGCCATTCGCCATTCTCTCCTTTTATTTAAATCATTACTATCTCATGCTCTTCCTGAGCACTCCAAATCCCAGCGGATATGGACCTGTGTGAACACTGATCGTCGCACCGATCTGATATTTCTGAAGTTCTATGTCAGTGATCGCATATCCCTTTGTATTGAGGAACGCAACTGCTCCTTTGCGGAACTCCTCAGCCTCCTCAATATCGTATCCATAGCCCACACAGATACAGTACTCTCCTGAAACTGCATTGACTTCCTGAAGATACTGCCACAGAAGCTCATATACTTTTTCCAGCGATTTTTTGCGGCTCCTCGACACACCCGAAGGAAAGATCTCCCCCTCCTTCAGCGTGATCAGCGGTTTGATACCCAACACAGAGCCCGCAAGTCCTGCAAGTTTACCAATACGTCCGCCGTGTTTGAGATAATCTATATTTCCAACAGTAAAGAAAATCCGTCCCGTACTTTTGATCGCCTCTAATTCTTCGACGACCTTCTCATATGGAAACTCCGCCTCATACATCTTGACCGCCTCAAGCACAAACAGCCCTTGCAGCACAGTGTCTACCGTGGAGTCCATCACTGTTATCCGCGCATCCGGAAAACTCTCAAGAAGCATCTCCTTCGCATTCATGGCGGACTGATAAGAACCGCTGAATTTCGTGGTGATACAGATACAGATGACTGCTTTTCCGGCTTCTACAATCGGCTTAAATACATCAACATAATCCTGCACTGAGGGCATAGAAGACTTCGGAAATGTCGCCGGGTCTGATACCATCTGCTCATAAAACGTTCTGATCGGCATATCAACGATTTCTTTCTGGTAATTTTCACTGTCAAACGAGACATAAAAGGGAACTACGTCAACTTCCTTCTCTCTGCAAAGCTCTGGTGGCAGGTCACAGGATCCATCGGTTACTATTCTGTAATCCATTGTTTAATCCTCACTTTTCCTTATTCTAATCGGGTTTTTTCATAACGTTTTCATTACTACGTTAGATAGATATTGAAATTATATCACGTATTCCCAATATTGTCATCGTATATATGTAATTTTTTATAAAGTCTATTTAAAGTCTTGGATATGTCGCTATTGTCGTAAAGGAGATATCCATCGTGGGGCACTTTACCTTGTCAATCACCGATTTCACGAGACGCCTGCCCATCTCCTCGATACGCACGTCCACAGTAAGGATATCCTTTTTGAAGAAATCGGTCTCCAGCGTGTTGTTAAAACCTGTGATCACCACCTTTTTTACTGCCTGCGCATCGCGCTGCAGGAGAGCGAGTGAGACATGCTTTGCCACATCATCATCCTCACAGACGACAGCATCCGGTATATAGGGCATCTTCTTGATGACCTCTTCAACCATGGCATAGCTGAAACTGACACTGTTAGCAGGGCGCGTATACTGCAGCCGCTCGTCCAGCTGAATGTGATGTTGGGAACACGCATTGAGAAATCCCAGATACCTTGCCTGTATCATGCGCGATCCCTCTGCAAATCCAATATATGCAAACCTGGTACAGTTCTTCTGGCTGATCACATAGTCAGTCAATGTATTCATGGAATAAAAGCCCTCCACATTGATGACATCCCCAAGTTTGATATATTCCTGTGCATTAACCGGACTGTTAAAAAACGTCATCGGTAATTTTTTGCGCCCGATTCCCTTGACAAATTTCGCCGGAAAAACACTTAAAAATATGATTCCCTTGACATCGTCCGCAATCAGCCTGCCCGTCTCCTCACCGTCCTTATCCTTCTCATCCACCACATGAAGCTGCATACGGTAGCCCTCGTCATTTACTGCATTGCTGATCCCCGCAAGCGCCCTCGTCCAGAAAGTGGACTGCATATGATTAAATAATACCAGTATTGTTCCTGTGTTGGCTCTGCGGTAGGTTGACTTGACTTCCTCCACAAGGTTCTCATCCAGCTTGGTGTACCCCATCTGCCATGCCTTCTGTACAACCGCATGCTTCGTCTGAGGCGAGACAAGCCCCCCGTTCAGCGCCTTTGCTACGGTATTACGGCTAAGCCCCATCTCAGCCGCAATATCCTGTATTGTTACCTTCTTCATTTGTTCCCCCAGCTTCCTTTCCCCTTAGTACTCTGCATTTCCTAGGTTCGAACAAAGGAATCTTTCCTTATAATAAGAAATATCCTGTTTTCTGAATATACTCCTGTATCATCATACCACACTTTTCAAGAATTGAACACACAATCTTGATAAATAAATCAAAACTGCTATACTTCCACTATCTGCATATACCCACATAAAATATCGCATGTTCTTTTTTTGTGGAATAATGCACGTCAGTTAATCTGTAACACAAGATATTTATTGCATTCCATCCGTTTTTGCAATTTCATCATAGTGAATTATTTCTTTCACTATTTGGGGCTTTCAACTCGCTCTCTTCTCTCAATTGAACCTGCAAATGTATTTTATTTACTTTTATCTGGAAATTTCGAGTTCTTTTTCGTTGCATATTTTCTTTTTATTAGCATAAAAACTTTCAAATTCCTTTTTATTCTCCCTTCTTTCGACATTTTCTGCACACACACTCTTTTTTGGCATCTCGTCAGTTATAATAAAATTATTAGTGTTATTTTAATATCGCTGTAGAAAATCAAACGGCGCATTTTTGTCTGCATGCAGGAAATTCATGAGGAGATATGCCGCCCTGATCGAGGCTTTTTCCTCTCTTAAGATGCGCCGTGCCTCCTCCTTATCCACAATCAAGACCTGTATTGACTCTGTGTCCTCCAGCTCATCGCGGCTGATCGTTCCGCTGGCGTACCCAAAGACCGCATTACAGCTCTCATCTGTAAATCCTGCCCCCATAAAGAATGGTCTGCGATATGCCTCATCTCCTTCTGCATATACTTCAAAGGTAAGCCCTGTCTCTTCCTTCATCTCCCTGATTGCTGCGATGTCAGGAGTCTCCCCTGCATCGATCAGTCCTGCCGGAAGCTCATACAGATGATCACCCAGTGGATACCGATATTGTCTGATCATCACGATCTTCTCTGGATCGTCTTTCAGAATCGGATAAATGACGACCCCTTCCGCTGCACTGTCTCCCGTCAGCAGCTTGATCTCCTCGGCTTTCCGCCTTGACACAAAAAAGTAGTCAAAGGAACGACCGCTGTCCGTCAGTGCATCCAGTTTAAACAGATTTAAAAACTTATTATCGGATAATTTGTGAATTTTGGTGTACTTTTTCATATAATTTTCTCCTTTTGTTTGACATTTTTTACAAAAACCGTTAAAATAATATTGGATTGTTAGAATTACCAAATTAACTTAGAAAGAGAGAGCCTTATGAGACAAATTCCCATTACAGCACTGACTCCTGGTATGGTAACAGCTGAGGACATTGTATCTTATGATCACGAGACGATCGTTCCAAAGGGTATCATCCTCACTGAAAATATTATATCACGTTTAGAAGGATATTCCATATATTATGCGCAGATTGAAGATGATATTATCGTCGACCTGTCGACGCCGATGGCGAACTCAGCAATCCTCATGCAGGACGCTGCTATCGCACATCTTTACAGTGATGCCGACACCCCTTCGGAAAGCCCGGCTGACAGGCAGTTTCAGCTTTTTTCCCAAGGGTTTGCGCGGTGCGCCGAGCACTATAAGAATAACCTCATGAAATCACTATACCGCAATGAGCCGTTTCGCTCAAATGAATTGTTAAAAGAAACCCTGTCGCTGCTGCATCAGGACAAGCAGGAGGTCAGTATCTTTGAGATGCTCTTAAATATGCATAACATCGAAGACTCTGTGTACGACCATTGCATCGATGTCGCGCTTATTTCCAATGTACTCGCACGCTGGCTCCACTTTTCCGAGGCAGACCAGATGATGGCAACTGCCTGCGGGCTGTTTCACGATGTCGGTAAGTTCATGCTTCCAACCGGAGTCTTGCGAAAGCCTGGCAAGCTGACTCCTGATGAATTTGAAATCATAAAAACACACACCACAGAGGGCTTTCATTTATTAGGGCGCTACAGCAGCATTCCTGAACCCGTTAAGAATGCCGCACTGATGCACCACGAAAAATGCGACGGCAGTGGATATCCTTACGGATTGACAGGTGATGACATCGACAAGTTCTCCAAGATCGTCACGATTGCAGACATTTTTGACGCCATGACAAGTGAGCGGGTGTACCGCTCAGCGATGTGTCCTTTCTCTGTCATAAAGTATTTTGAGGACGATGGGATTCAGAAATACGAGATTAAGTATATCCTCACATTCCTCGAGAATGTGTCAAATTCTTACCTCAATCACAGGGTTACTTTAAGTAATGGCATGGAAGGAAACGTGATCTTTATCAACCCCAACAACTACTCCAAGCCTGTCATACGCACAGAGGACGATGAAATCATTGATCTGCAGCAGTCATATTATCAAACCATGCTGCAATTGTCGAACAGAAAAAATATTTCCATCGAAACGATCATATGACGATCGTACATAAAAGCAAAAAAGAACCCGGAGAAATTGTCTTCGAGTTCTTTCTTTTATGATATAATTATTCAACATCTGCGAGTGCAGCCATATCCTCCTCGCCAGTGCGGATCTTAACCACTTTATCCACATTGTACACGAAAATCTTACCATCACCGATATGACCTGTATAAAGCACTTTCTTCGCAGATTCGATCACCTTCTCAACGGGGATTGTGGACACCACCACTTCAACCTTTACCTTCGGGAGCAGTGTCGCGTCAATCTCCGCTCCACGGTACTTTTCTCCCGCACCCTTCTGAATACCACAACCCATAACCTGTGTCACGGTCATGCCAGTCACGCCGATGCTGTTCATCGCCTTGCGGAGTACGTCATACCTCGATAACTTCGCGATAATAACAACCTTGTAGATACCGGAAGCCGATGGCATTGGAACCTGCGAAACCTTGACTGCTGCATTTTTCTGTGCTTCAGACGCCTCATCATAATTGTCAGAGCCAAGCTGTGTATTCTCATTTTCTTCCATAATCATGCTGTTTGAGATGTCCATCATGGAGAATCCTGCATATGCAGAAGGAAGACCATGTTCTGTGGCATCGAGACCAATGATTTCCTCCTCCTCACTAACGCGGAGACCAAAGACCGCTTTGATGACGAAAAAGGTGATTGTGATCGTGATAACTGTCCAAATGATCACACTGAACATACCAATCAACTGCATTCCCAACAGCTTAAATCCGCCGCCATAAAAAAGTCCTGTTCCACAGATCTGGTTTGCACCAAATGTCACACCATCGCCATAGCCTCTTGCATATGCAGGCGCCGAATCTGTCGCAAAGAAGCCAACTGCGATTGTACCCCAGATACCATTTAAACAATGAACCGCTACTGCGCCAACTGGATCATCAATGCGGAGCTTATAGTCAAGGAACCACACACCAAATGCGACCAAAAGTCCTGCCACAGCGCCAATCACAATCGCACCAAAGGCATCTGTCACGTCACACCCCGCTGTAATTGCCACAAGCCCTGCAAGGGAAGCATTCAGACACATGGACACATCAGGTTTTCCGTATTTAATCCATGTAAATATCATACAGACCACTGTCGCAATCGCTGGTGCTATTGTTGTCGTCACAAATATTGAACCAAGTTCCGCAAGACTTGTCGCTGCCGCACCATTAAATCCATACCAGCCAAGCCACAGGATAAATACGCCAAGTGCGCCGATTGTAAGGTTATGTCCAGGAAATGCGTTTACCTTGGTAATATTTCCCTGCTTATCCCTTGTAAACTTTCCGATGCGCGGCCCAAGAATCTTAGCGCCGATCAGGGCGCTGATTCCACCTACCATATGTATCGCACAGGATCCCGCAAAATCATGGAATCCCATCTGTGCCAGCCAGCCGCCGCCCCAGATCCAGTGCGCCTCAACTGGGTAGATCAATGCGGAGATCACTCCGGAATACACACAGTAGGAAAGAAATTTTGTCCGCTCTGCCATTGCTCCGGAAACGATGGTTGCCGTGGTCGCGCAGAACACTAGATTAAACACAAAGTTTGACCAGTCAAAATCTGCATAGCTTGTGAAAATATCAAATCCAGGCTTTCCAATAAATCCCATCAGATCCTCACCGAGCAGCAGCCCGAATCCGATCAAAATAAAAGTACATGTACCAATACAGAAGTCCATCAGGTTCTTCATGATGATGTTTCCTGTATTTTTCGCTCTGGTGAAGCCTGCCTCCACCATCGCAAACCCCGCCTGCATCCAAAATACCAGTGCAGCGCCGATCAAAAACCATACACCATAAACCTCACCATTTATGGCATCCAACAATTCCTGTAATTCTGTCATAATAACCTCCTCCTTTTTACGAACAAAAATACAAACGAAAAAAGGCGCTATGGGAGTTTATCCCGCAGCACCTTTGCTTCATGCAACTTATATTACCACCACATTTTTCCATTGTCAAACTTTTTTACTATGCCATGGCATGCCGTAGCATGCCATCTTGTTCGTTACTGACCGTAAATTGCACTTTTATGCGTTATAATGTATTGTTTCTATATCATATTCAAGACAGACAACCGCTTTTTTTGTCTAATTTGCACGATAGACATACTGTATAAATTCTTTTTCCACCATCATTCCGTCGAAATTGATCTCATTCAGCCGAACTTTGTCCTGCGCTATAAATCCAAGCCGTTCGCACAGATGAATCGATGCCGTGTTATTTTCATTGATAAAAGAGCAGTATGTCCTCTGGTCCAGTTCCCTGATCCCATAAGAAAGGATCTCACTGCATGCCTCATACGCATAACCTTTATGCTGATATGCCACACCCAGCATAAAGCCAAGCTCCAGCCCCTCAAAACCTTCCTTGTATTCCAGCCCCGCCCTTCCTATGACTCGCCTGTTTTTCTTTTCCTCCAGCACCCACATTCCATAGCCGTAAAATCCATATATGTTTTTGATATATTCTTTCGTGTAGAGCACTTCCTGGTCCGGATCTGCAAAAAGCGGCTCCATATACTGCGTGACACTCGCATCACGATACAATTCATACAGTTGCGGCACATCCTCCACTGCAATCTCCCGAATCTTTAAACGCTCTGTCTCAGCGATATCCCATGGAATATCATGAAAGCGCCTGTACACCCTGTCGAGATACCGCGCATCAATGTCACTCAGATTTTCCACACAGTACGAGCCGCTCGGAAAGCTCTGCTCCCTGTTCCTGTCATTTAACCAGACAACATACGGAATCTGATTGGCAGCGTAATATATCGCTTCATCGGCATTTTCTGTTATCATGACCTCATGTGTATCATCCATTGCATTGCTCAGCATTGCTTACCCTACCTTTTTCGGTTTTTGATTCTTCTCCTGACATATTTTACGATAGGTTTCATGATACTTCTTCAGACGAATGCATTCCGCCAGATTCTGATTTCTATGCAAGATCCACACTTCATCCTGCCTTGGTATCACCAAATCTTCCATATGCACATTTAATATGGTACTTAACTTGTACAGATTGTCAATGGACGGCATTGTCTGTCCATTCATCCAGCGGTATATTGGCTGTGGACAGGAAAGTTTCAGCTCCCTTTGAATCTCAGCGATTGTATACCCCCTTTTCCTGATCATATCACTCAATACTTTTCCAGTCATCTGCATATCAAGAGATACACTTATCTCCTTTTTCATATTCCTGCTGCCTCCTTATTATTTTATACTCTATTGTTATCTTAATCATACACACTTTTTTGCCAAAAGTCATTGAACTTTTTGTTTAAAACAGGCATTTTTTTATTGGTTGGAAATATTCTGTAATAAGAACCTTAACGAAAGTGCAAAAACGAAAATGAAAAAAATAAATCTGAAAAAAGCCGCACTGCTGATCGTGCTTCTTGCTGCCGCCTTTCTGTTTGGCAGAGGTGTCGCATATGTCAGATACGAAAAGATAGACGAACAGGTGATTCCTGCCAGCGGAAGTGTATCCTCAGATAACTGGGGACTTGGTTTCGGACAGGAAGGCAGCCAGCCTACTGGAAATGCTTCTGTTGATGAGCTGAAACAATATGATGCCCATTTTGTGGGGGACAACGCAGAAAAAGTAATCTACCTGACCTTTGACGCCGGTTATGAGAATGGAAACACGCAGCCGATTCTGGATGCCTTAAAAAAGCACAATGTAACTGCTACCTTTTTCGTTGTGGGACATTATCTGGAATCCGCGCCAGAGCTTGTAAAACAGATGGTCGCAGATGGACATTTTGTGGGTAATCACACCTATCATCATCTGGATATGTCCTCGATCGCCTCGAAA
The DNA here is from genome assembly GCA_947175175.1 of uncultured Lachnospiraceae bacterium. Taxonomy (GTDB): domain Bacteria; phylum Bacillota; class Clostridia; order Lachnospirales; family Lachnospiraceae; genus COE1. The sequence continues at coordinate 40,256 of CAMWLV010000004.1, read as the reverse complement.
GAATCCTTTGAAAAAGAAATGCGGGATGTCGAAAATCTGTTCAAGGAAATTACAGGCACAGAACTGGCACATTTCTACCGCCCGCCACAGGGAAAATACAATACCAATAATCTAAAAATGGCAAAAGAATTGGGATATCATACTTTCTTCTGGAGTCTCGCCTATGTCGACTGGTATCAGGATAAACAGCCGACAAGAGAAGAAGCTTTCAAGAAACTTGTCGGACGGATTCACCCTGGAGCCATCGTCCTTCTGCACAGCACCTCCAAGACAAACGGTGAGATTCTTGACGAACTGTTGACGAGATGGGAGGAAATGGGATACACATTTCGTACACTGGAGGATTTTGTGGCACCATCAGAATAATATATTCAGATACTTATCGTAAGCTTTCATGACACTTGTGCCGCAAAATTCCATAAGCTGTTCCCTGACCGCCCTAAAATACCACTCCTGCTTTAACTTGTCCGGCTGATTGAATTTATCCCAGATCTCCATCCCCATATAGTGCTGTTCCCTCACAATTGACTCCAGATTGGCGGTCTTGTCCGCAAGGACAATTATCTTGGCATCCAGAGAGGCAACCTTTAAGTGTTCGACCGTCTCTCTCTTTCTGATTTCCCATGTCTGCGCAGCAGGCATATTACGGCGCTTATTCTCTGTTTCCGCCTCCACAAGTCCGGCAACCCTGTCCCCAAACTCTCTCCTCAGGTCATCAAGTGTCACCCAGGTATCTTCTACCGTATCATGGAGAATCGCCGCCTGCAGCACTTCAATCTCCCGTGTGAGCTCTACTGCATAATTCATGGTTGTGATGATGTGCGTAAAATATGGAAGCTTTGTCTTTTTCCTGTACTGCCCCAAATGCGCCCGCGCAGCATATGCATATGCCTTGTAAAGCCGTTCGTCCAGACCATCAACAGACGGAAAAAGGGCTGGCTGCTCTTCCATCCCTTTTTCATTATAACAACACACGAACTCCCCTTTGGCGCTCTCCGTCTTTCCAGTATAATAGGGGCATCCGTATCCACACACATGCTGTTCTTTTTTGACATTCAAAAAACTGTCCACTGCCCTGCAATAGAAATATCCCTCACTGTCTGCACTTACAAAATGTTCGTTTCCATTCATTGCCTAATCCTTTTTATTAAACTCTACTATCCAACCCTTGCCTGCAGTGCCATCGCTCGTCTTATAGTCACCATACTTCACACTATATGTAAATGTGACACCCTGTTCCGCCTTTATCTCATCTACGACACTCTCCATCGCCTTCTTGATCTTGGACTCGTCACTTCCGATATTCGAGTTGCGATATACCGCCCAAAACTTTGTGATGTTATAGCGTATCGCCCGGTTCAGCGCCAGCTTAAGATCCCTGTCATTGCGAAACGGACCGATCAGGCTGTCACTGAGATAATGATTCCGGTAATTGATCAGATATGCCTGCATCGTCATATTCGCAACATTCTTGTCTACTTTCGCCTCACTCTCATACACTTCCTTCAGGTATTTGCCGCTGTCCTGCAGAATGCAGTTATCCAGCATTGCATACCCCATTAGAAACGAATCGAGATACTTGATATATGTATTCTCATCCATGTCGTCAATATCGTTCTTATCGAAATCGCTGAGCTCAGGATTCATATAAAAGGAAAAGGTTCCCTTTGTCAGATTGATGATGTCCGATCCCGTTACTACGGAATTGGAGTTGTTCGCATTCTTTGAAATCAAACCATCGCCCGGCACATAGTAGGTTCCATTCAGGGAGATCCGAAACCAGCCGTTGGAGGTGACTCCCGTCACCTCAATTGGGAGATCCGGGGCTATCGTTGTCACAATGCCCGAATTCACATCCGGCTGCTGATACACCTTGGTCTTATCATTACTGTAGAGCACTGCCTTGTTCTCGGTGACAGTAAACTCTACCGCATACGCCTTTTGGAGCTGATGGTTCACACCGCATGCCTGTGCAGACGACACTGCAATCACAGCCGCCATCAGCCCTCCCATTAATTTCAAACCCAATTCTTTTGTCCGTCTCATACTTCTTTCCCCTTTATTTCCAGATTCCTACCCGGTCCTCCGGCGCCACATACATTCCGTCGGTCTCCTTGATGTCATAAATCTTATAAAAGGCATCACAGGAGCTCAACACCGCATTGACACGCACCTTGTTAGGCGAATGCGTATCCGTATTTAGCAGATACATCATAAAACTTACGGTATCCTCACTTGCCCAGTTGTATGTCATCTGTCCAAACGCCTCATCAAGTGCCCTCGCATCATTACCAATAATGGAGGTAATGCAGGTCATCGCGCCAAGATCAGCGATATTTTCCATTAGTGTAAGGTCACCATTGACTTTGACACCCATCATTTCATAGTTATTATAATATTCTATAATAGACTGCGACATCCTCTTGTATTCCGCAAGTTCTTCGTCCGTCCACCACACATTATAATTCCCGTACTCATCATAGAGCGCGCCGCTTGAATCAAAAGCGTGACTGACCTCATGGGCTATAACAAAGCCAATTCCTCCCAGATTCGCTCCATAACTGTTGTCGCTATCATAAAATGGCGCCTGCAGAATTGCCGCCGGAAAGATGATTTCATTGTTTAGCGGATCATACATTGCATTGATCGTCTGGGGCGTCACGTCCCATTCTGACCGGTCGACCTTTGTCCCGAGCTTGTTCAGACTGTCCTCGATCGCAACCTGCATACTCACCAGCAAATTTGACAGGAGACTCCCTCCCTCAGAAATCGGTGTCACCTGCATCATGTCGCGCGCTGCCGGCCACTCATCCGGATATCCAATCTTGACCTGCATCGTCTCCAGTTTCCGGATTGCCTTTTTCTTTGTCGCATCACTCATCCAGTCCTGCCTGTTGATGATCGTCTCATATTCCTCTAATATCTGCTCAATCATCTCCTCCACTGCCTCTTTATCCTCAGCGGAAAAATGTTCCTTCACATAAATCATGCCAAAATCCCACGGAAGCATATCCTGTGTCAGATTTTTCCACACCTTCTCATCGCCCCAGCTCTCCGTGATGCCATACAGCGCATTTCTCATATCATCACTGAGCTTTGCATAATTGGCATTGGCATATTTTGCTGTATCGTTCAGCATGACAAACGTCGAGTAATCCTTCAGTGCCTGCAGGTTTTCTTCCACTAACAGGGAATTGATCTTCTTTGCCTGCTCCACATCCATGACAATATATTTATCCTGTCCGTCTATCCGAAGTGTCCTGAGCATCTTCGGCACATCAACATTGGTATAAAGTTCCTGCAGTCTCTGCGCTGTATATACATTGTACGTCATGGACGGATCATAGAGCTGCTCCGTCGTCAGTGTTGATTCACAGATATCGCGCAAAAGACCTTCGATGGAATCCGTGCTCTGAGCAGCCTCATCCGCCGTCATGCCAAACTCCATCAGCATATTATTGATATAGTCAAGATACAGGTCCATGTATTCCTGCGTATTCTCACCCTCGACATACTCCTTGCCAATCAGCGTATCTGCGTACAACATATAAACTGCATACTCACTCGAATCCGCCTTATCCTGCATGATGCTGTACCCACCGACAATGCTGCTAAATCCAAACTCGCCACTCAGATGCGCCAGCGCGTCCACATATTCATCAATACTCGATGCATTCCGAATACTGTCCATATGCGGCTTCAGCGGACCAAGTCCCGTTTCCTCACGGTTTTCCATATTGGTCACGCATTCGTACATATCCTTGATCTTCTGCTCAGAACTGCCCTTTTCATAAGTTTTTCCATCGCTTGCCAGCTCGTCAATGATATCATCCATCTCGGAACTCACGACAGCATTCAACTCGCCAAACCAGTCCCAGTGTGCATCAGTTGCCGCAAGCTCAATCCGCGACAGCAGGTTCTGGTTGACAAACTCATAATAATCGTCCTGATATCTGACTTCTGTATCTTCATCATCCGTATCTGTTTCATTCTGTTCCAGTATATCTACACCAATTACATCAGAAGCTTCTTTTTCATCTGCCCTGTTCTCCTTGGCACTTTGAAACATGTCCTTAATACTGCTCCGTGTCTCTTTTCCTGCCGCATTGGCATCCTCTGCCTTGCAACCCATAAGCTGCAGTGCCACAACAGCCGCCATCAGCAGCGCCAGTACTCTCTTTTTCATGTCAGCTACCCTCTCCCTAGCAATTTACTTTCCTGGGAACTGTATATGAAACGAGCACAGCGGGTATATGATTTGCATACAGTTCCTCATTATAACTATTTATATTCTATAACAAACCTGAACAAAACACAACAATTTACTTTCACAATAATCACTTTATCTGTTTACAAATGCCATAAAAGCGCGTAGTATAAAAGTACAAGAGAGAAAAAGAGGTTATTTACATTATGATGGGATTATTATTTACGATCATGCGTATTTTTTTGTCGTTTATCACAGTATCGGTCCTGTACCTGATCTCCATTAAACCACGTATTTATGGACGACCTGACTATAAACCGTTTTTCGGTCATATGTATGCCCACCGCGGGCTTCACAATATGAACCCAGCGATTCAAAAAATAAAAAATATCGTAGAATCAAACCCGGCAGATACGGACGAAAAGCTTCCTGAAAATTCCTACGCTGCCATTCAGCGTGCTGCAGACCTTGGCTATGGCATTGAGTTTGACGTCCATCTCACGAAAGATGACATCCCTGTCGTCTTTCACGACGATACCCTTAACCGCATCTGCGGCGTCAAAGGGAATTTGAAAGATTATACATTTGAGGAGCTTCAACAGTTCCGCCTGCTCGGAACAGAGGAACGGATCCCTGCGTTTACTGATATCCTGAAAATGGTCGATGGCAGGGTTCCCCTGATCATAGAGTACAAGGTGGAAAAAAATGCTGACAAGCTATGCAGTATCTGCGACAGCATCCTTTCCGATTATAAAGGACTGTACTGTATCGAATCTTTTCACCCGCTGGCTGTGCGCTGGTACAAGATTCACCGTCCAAACATTGTCCGCGGACAGCTCTCCGAGGATTTTACGAAGCAGAAGCTGAATATTCCATATTTTCTGCTGTCGCACCTGATTGGCAACTGCTATGCATCGCCCGATTTCATTGCATACAACTGCAAGCACAAAAATGAACTCTCCAGAAACATCTGCCGGAAATTCTACAAGAGCCTGAGCGTCGCGTGGACTGTACGTTCACAGGAGGAACTCGACAGGGTTTCAAGAAGTTTTGACTTATTCATCTTTGAAGGTTTTGTTCCTGCAAGACAATAAATATTGCCAAAACAGCATCTGTTCCTTTGAAATTGTATTAAAATTCTGTATATTTATTGGAATCGATATAATATTTTTCCAAAAAATTGTCGATACTGTTTATAGTAGAATTTATCTGAGACTTCTGTATAATATTCGAATAGCAACACATTTATTAAAGCTGCATAGAACTATTTTGCAGTTTTTTGCCACAGGAATTAGGAGGATTCCCATATGAAGGATTTAGTAAGAGAAATGGATTTCACGACACTAAAGAACAATTTTGATGCGCTATGCGACGAGATCAACAATGGCAGTGAGGCTGTGGCCCTCTCATTAAAGAGCGGACGCAAGGTATTCATCACGCCTGAAAAAAACTACGATAACATTTCCCGTTTTGTTATGGTTAACACTTCTGAAAATGCTCTGCATTAATAATTTGCAAAAAAACAGCTCCCTTAGACCGGAGCTGTTTTTTTACTGCTTAATTTATTTGATTCTTGCCGTAAATACGTGCTTCTCCCTGACTGCCGTTCTCTTGTAGCAGATAGAGTACATCACTGCTGACAGGAAAAGCGCCAAGAGCACATCCAACATGGAGTGCTGTTTGATCAGAACTGTCGAGCATATAATACTTAAGCCAAGTGCAAGCATCACTGTCTTAATGACGTTGTGACCTGCAAAACATCTGCTTCTCCACACTGCGATCATGATCGCGACAGAGTTGTACACGTGAATGCTTGGAAGTATATTGGTCGGTGTGTCTGTCGCATACAGATGTCTGATCAGATCAATAAAAATATTATCCCGTTCAAAAACCTTCGGTCTCAGATTGTGTCCATTCGGAAAGACTGCTGACACAACGATAAAGATTGTCATTCCTGCCATCAAAAACGCCACCAGCCTGTCGCTCTCTTCCCGGTCCCTGATACACATAAACACGACTGTGAATGCCACATATGCAAACCATAACAGATACGGCACGATAAAGATTTCACAAAATGGTATATATTCGTCAATCCCAAAATTGATCTCATGCACTGCCACATCTCTTCGTTCCAGATAGAAAAAAGCTGCGAGATAAAAAACTGCATACACAGACATAACTGCCAGTGACTTGTACTGCATGATGAGCCCTGATACCCACCTACAGATGTTAATTGTTTTCTTTTTCACAATGTACCCCTCCATAAAATAAGAAATAAACACTTCCTGTTCCTTTCTAAATTCATCATTATAGTAGATACATTTTGCAAAGTCAACTTCTATTTCAAATCTTTAAGTAATCTTCATAAAATCTTAAATATTCTCATTTTTCCGCAAAAATTAAGGTTTAAAAGAGCATTTTCCATATCATTTTCATCAGATATGAGCATAAATCATTCCCAAAAAACCAAATCTATGTGCAATATTGCCTATATGCCTCTCTCTTCAAAAATTAACTGGAATTAATCAACAATATCAAACCATAAATTTCATAAAAAATTCTATATGTTTTCCATAAATTGATATTTGATTATTTTGTATATTTCGAGTACACTAATGAAGTAAGAACATTAATATTTGTTTTTGATAAATTGGAGGTTTTACCTGTTATGAGATTCGATATGCATTGCCACACAAAGGAAGGTTCCATGGACGGAAAGATTCCAATATCCGAATATATTCAGATATTAAAGTCCAAGGGCTTCCATGGTATGCTTGTGACAGACCATGATTCTTACAACGGCTTCCGCAGATACCGCGATCATTTGAAAGGTAAGATCGGTGATTTTGTCGTTCTGAAGGGAATTGAGTACGATACGATTGACGCGGGTCACATTCTTGTGATTCTGCCGGAAAAAGTAAAACTTCTTCTAATGGAATGTCGTGGTCTTCCCGTCAGAGTCCTTCAGGATGTCGTGCACAGACATGGTGGTATCCTTGGTCCCGCACATCCCTGCGGCGAGCGCCACTTAAGCATCACCCGCACACGCGCCTACAAAAACAATCCTGACATCATGAAACATTTTGATTTTCTGGAAGCTTTTAACGCCTGTGAATCACAGGAGTCAAATTCCGAAGCACGAAGACTTGCACTCCACTATAACCTGCCAATGTTTGGCGGAAGTGACTCCCATCATCCCGACTGTGTAGGCACAGCTTACACAGATTTAAAATCACAAATAACAAGCGAATCAGAACTGATCCAATATATTAAGGAAAAGAGAGACACTAACTACGGCGGTGAATATTATCAGGGCACTGTAAAAGGTAAGATCGGCATCTTTAACCACGTTCTGGTAGAAGGTTTCTGGTTTTACAACCACTTTGCAAGCCTGTACCGCCACCACAAGAGAAAGCTCGCACTGTCGCTCTTGAATCAATGAAAAATTTGATTTAAAAATTGTTCAAGAGGTGTGTTCCCACTCGGAAACACACCTCTTTCGTTTTGATCCATCACAGCTCATGTTCAAGTTTAAGCCTGTTTGTATGCATGTCCATCAGCTTGTAGCGGTACTCGTCATCCGTGATCACACGCTCCAAGGTATCCATGTCGCCCTCCTCAAGCAGCGTCTTCAGAAGCTCATTATAGCTTTTGATGATGTTCCTCTCCAGGAGCTCCATCTCATTTAATTCCCTGTTCTCATCTCCCATGATCCTAACCTCCCTTCAAATCCTTTTTTCCGCTTTGCCCGGAGTGAGGATTCTGAACGTGCCGCTTCCCGGCTCAAACACAACGGTTCGCGGAAAATGCTCTCCTACATCGGAGGCGAGCAGCGGTATCTGAAGTTCCTCAAGCTTTTCCCGCACTGCTGCCAGATTTCTGGCAGAGATATCCCTGCTCTCCGGTATTGTGGCATTTTTGATCATGTGGGCTGCGCCTGCAATCTTTGCCACCAGATGTTCCCGCGTTGCACCCTGCATCACCAGATCCCTTATCATCTCGTCAAGACCTGAATCCGCATATTTTGCTGCGACAAACGCTGCCCCTTCCTCATTGACCACATTGTGATGTGGAAGCATGACATGCAGAAGTCCGCCTACACCTGTCTGCGGATCCCGCACAGCCACACCGACACATGACCCCAGATCCTTTGTCATCAGTTTCTTTTCCCCTTTTGCAGTCTTGTAATCGCCCATGTTCACGACGATCATACTCTCCAATTCTGCTACTGTAAATGTCGCCACCTTTACACCTCCGCCCAAAATGCACCTCAGTACTCCAGATCCACTTCAGCAAACAACTTATCAAAAGGAATCTTTATCCTCGGAAAGTGAACGATCTTCAAGATATCCTTGTTTTCCTCCACAACAGTATTCCACAGATAGTACTGCGGTTCCCCCTTTTCGTCATAATCCAAATTGTAAATTTCTACGGACTTTTTCTCCCAGTCAACAATCCAGTATTCGTCAATTTCCTGCTGCCTGTAAATCTCCATCTTTTCCCCGCGGTCATATTTTTCCGTGGACGGACTCAGCACTTCCATCACAAACCTGGGAATATCCAGGAAGGTATTACCCTTTCTCGCCTTTACACGACAGTTGATCGATGCGTCCGGAATAACAGTCCTCTCCTCCCCTTCCCTCGTATTCCACCTGTACTGCACGTTATCGGAGAATACATAACATGTGCTATTCATTAACTGTTCCCTCACTGCCGCCACAAAGTTTACGATTACCGTAGAATGTTCCGGTCTCGCCCCTGCCATATCCAGTATCTGAAAATCCAACTCTATAAGCTCCTTCCAAAACAACATTATTTTGTACTTATTTACCAATTTTATCATGATTTAGTGCATCTAATATATCCATTATACCAAATCCTTCCATAGTTTCAAGCCTTACCGAAATATATATTGTATAAATCATAAGAAAATTTTGCAAAATCACCCAAGTTGAGGTAAAATAGAGATATAACACAAAAACGAAATGATGTTTATCAATATCATTTATAACACAATTATTACAAAAGGGGTATGCCATGGGTATTTTAATGAAGCCAAAAGGAAAAGACTTGCTGCTATCAATATCAGAGCTTGAGAACGCGGATTACAGTAAAAAGTCTGCAGAGCTAGATCAGATGTATCGCCGCCTTACTGCAGGGCGCACGCAATTTGAGGACGTGATGTCCAATATCTTTGATTCTCTTATGAAAATCAGCTCGCTAGATCTCTCACTGAACCACTACTCTGAACTACTCCAGCAGGTGTCAGACAGCGTCTCTGAAGCGACAGCTGTGATTCATCAGGCTTCCGGTGAAGCTGCTTCCGTCTCGTCCACGGTGTCGTCACAACACGAGGATCTGACCAACACGATCATTGCCGTTTCGGAAGCATCAGGCAGCGTCTATCAGAAAATCGATGAGGGACAGCAGGAACTGACTGCGACCAAAAATCTGTCAGACAACACGATTACTGCCTCAAGGAATATGCAGCAGGATATGAACCAGCTCTCCGACATTATCAATCAGATGAACAATGTGATCGCTGGTATCAATGCGATTTCGTCCCAGACAAACCTGCTCGCGCTGAACGCCTCTATTGAAGCTGCGAGAGCTGGCGAGGCCGGAAGAGGATTCGCAGTCGTAGCTGACGAAATCAGACAACTTGCCGACGAGACACAAAATCTGACTGCAAGCATGGGACGCTTCGTGACAGATATCCATACTGCATCAGAAAAAAGCGTAAAGAGTGTGGATATGACAATCGAGGCGCTGCAGACTGTCACTCAGAAAATCAGTTATGTCTGGGAATTAAACGAGGATAACAGAAACAATCTGGAAAAGATCACCAATAACATTTCGTCCCTTGCAAGTCTCAGCGAGGAGATCAGCAGCTCCATCATTGAGCTGGAATCGCGCTCTTCTGACATTGAAAGCCAGTGTGCTATACTGCATGAGGACACAACCAAGCTGCGCGAACATGGCAAAAATATTGACAATATTGCCGCGCCATTGCAAACAATCGAAGCGGCACTGGACGAATCTGCTAAAGTCATGGGAAACATGGCAAGAGATGCCTTTTACAAGCTGGAAGACAAGAATTTTGCCGAACATATCGAAAAGGCAATCACTGCACATAAGAACTGGCTCGGAAACCTTGAGCGGATTGTCAGGGAAAAAACAATCCTGCCGCTGCAGATCAATGACAGGAAATGTGGTTTTGGTCATTTTTACTATGCGATGAATCCGACCAACCCAGAGGTTATGAAGATTTGGAAAGAACTGGGTGAAAAACATAAAAAATTCCACTCTTATGGAAAACAGGCTATTGATGCCCTGTTTGATGAGAATTACAGCAAAGCTGAAACGATCTATCAGGAGGCAAATGAGTATTCCAGGACACTGATACAGGACTTGGAAAATATCAGGAAAGCATTGGGGCGTTAGTCTTGCTGTTCTTCCCCATACTGCCCAAAAAACTCATTTAGATTCAGGAGGCACTTTATCATCACCTTCATCTCATCCTCGTCAAGACCTTTCACGATCGCCTTGATCATGTTTTGATGAAATCCCCGGTGATGATAAAATGCCTTTTTCCCTTTCGGCGTGAGCACAACCAGAACGACACGCTTGTCCGTCGTGCTCCGCTCCCGTATGATATATCCCTTGTCCTCAAGGCTGTTCATGTTGGTGGTAAGGGTGCCCATGGTCACATCAAGACGTTTTGCAATGTCGGACATTCTGCGCGGTTCTTCGATACCGATCGCTTCTATAATATGCATATCATTGTTCGTGATATCCTTGAACTCCTCGGTGATCACCGCCTTCTCCTCTATGCTCATAACATTGTTAAAAAGCTTCACCAGCGTTTCGTTCAATATCCTTCTTGTAGACTTTTCCATGTTCCTTCCCCCTCCCGTTTCTTCATACCACACAGGAAGAACGCTGTCCTTTGCGTTCTTCCCGCATGAAGCTATAGAAGCTCTTAGGCAGCGTACTTTGCTGCCTTAGAACTTCTATAGCTTCATGCTTTCTACCAGACTAATATACTTGCCCCATAGGTCAGCCCGGCTCCAAAACCCGACAGCACCATTCTGTCGCCTTCTTTGATCCTGCCGCTCCGGTTCCACTCGTCAAGCAGTACTGGTATCGTGGCGGAAGACATATTTCCAATCTTATGTATATTCATCGGAAATTTTGCGATATCTGCTTTCAGCCGCTTTGCGACAGACTCTATGATACGCACATTTGCCTGATGCAGCATAAACCAGTCCACCTCCTCCACCATAAGTCCCGCTTTGTCCAGCGCCTCCTGAATACAAGCCGGAACCTGCTTTGTGGCGAACTTGTAGACCTCCTGTCCATCCATATAAATATATGGATTTCCTGTCTGCTTCTCGGAAATAAATGCATTGTTTACAGCGCGCTCCGCGCAGGAAAGTACCATTCCCTTTGCGCCGTCAGAGCCCTGCAGCATACACTCCATACCTGCCTTTCGTCCATTACCGCGAACGATCTCCTCCGTAGATGCCTCCACAAACGCTGCACCTGCACCGTCGCCAAACAAAATGCATGTTCCCCTGTCTTTCCAGTCCACAAGCTTTGACAACACTTCACTTCCTACAATCAATGCATTTTTGTAGATTCCGGTATGCAGATACGCATATGCTGTGTTCAGCGCAAACAAAAAACCGGAACATGCGGCATTTAAGTCAAACGCCACTGCATTTGATGCTCCGATCAGGTCCTGCACCTGACATGCACAGCACGGCAGTAACAGCTCTGGTGAACAGGTAGCAACCAAGATCAAGTCTACCTCTCCTGCATTTTTTCCCGCCATCTCCAAGGCTTTTCTACACGCATCAGCTGCCAGCGTGGATACTGTCTCCCCGTCAGAAATCCTGCGCTCTGCAATCCCTGTCCGCTTTTGAATCCACTCGTCGGAGGTTTCCACAAGTTTCTCCAGATCAAAATTCGTCACTATTTTTTCCGGCAGCGCACTTCCTGTACCGGTTATCCTTATTGTCATTATGAAAATTCCTCCATTATATCGGCTACGGTCTCTATTTTATCTGCCCTGTAGGCATTGCTCCCACAGAAAATCAATCCTTCCTCGAGCTTTCCCTTCACTGCGTTGATCAATGCCTCCGTGATGCAATAGGGCGCCGTATCTGGCTTGCAGGTGGTAATGCACTGTCTGCAGCCTCTCATAAAACGCTCACCTGCTTTTACCTTGTCAAGAAATGCATTATGTATTGCACGTCCCGGCATTCCTACCGGACTTTTGACGATGACGATGTCCTCCTGCTTTGCGTCGATGTAAGCCTGTTTATATGCATCAGAGGCATCACATTCCTTGGTTGTCACAAAACGTGTCGCCATCTGCACACCTTTTGCCCCCATTGCAAGGTAATGATCCATATCTTTCCGCTCATAAATACCGCCTGCAACTACAACTGGCGTCTCAAGCTCATCTGCAAGCGCTATGATGGATTTCACCTCGTCATCATATTTCTTTTCATGTGTCATTGTGTATGCGTCAACATCTTCCTGTGAAAATCCCAGATGTCCTCCCGCCAAAGGTCCTTCGACCACGACCAGATCGGGCTTCCTGTCATATTTCTTTTTCCAGTGTTTTGCTATGACATGCAAAGCTTTCCTGCTGGAAACAATAGGGGCAATCTTTACTTTACCCGCAATCTCGGGCAGTGTCATGGGAAGTCCCGCACCAGATATGATCAGGTCAACACCCGCCGCTGCTGCCGCTTTTACGTAGTCCTCATACCGCTTTGTCACCACCATGATATTGACGCCGATAATACCACCCTTTGCCGCCTCTCGTGCCTTTTTTATCTCCTCACCGACTGCTCTTAAGTTACATTCAATCGGATGTCTGTCAAAATCGGGATCACGATAGCCGATCTGGGCGGTCGATATCACTCCCACGCCGCCTGCCGCCGCTACTGCTCCTGCCAGACCTGACAAACTCACACCGACACCCATCCCGCCCTGTATCACAGGAATGCGCGCACAGAGATCGCCTATCCTTAACTCACTCATTCTCTTTATCCTCTAAAAATTCCGAAAACGCTCATAGCGCTCGCTTGCGATCTGTTCCCCGGACTTTCCGTCATACTTCTCCAGAAATTCCTTGATATGCTCCTTCATATAGCCGCCAATCGCTGCCGCAGTCTTCTTGTCTGCGCCGCCAAACTCTGGAATAATACGCTCGATCACACCAAGCCTCTTCAAATCCTGCGCAGTGATGTTCATGACCTCACTTGCCTCCTGCGCCCTGTTGGAATCCTTCCATAAGATAGAAGCAAAGCCTTCCGGTGAGAGAATCGAGTATGTTGCATTCTCCATCATCCATACTTCATTTCCGACTGCTGTAGCGAGAGCGCCGCCGCTGCCGCCCTCTCCAATAAGAATACAGAGTACTGGAACTTTCAGTCCTGACATTTCCAGAAGATTTCTCGCAATCGCCTCGCCCTGTCCGCGTTCCTCTGCCTCAAGACCGCAGAACGCACCGGACGTGTTGACAAAACTGATGATCGGACGGTTGAATTTCTCTGCCTGTTTCATCAGGCGCAGTGCCTTCCGATAGCCTTCTGGAAGCGGCATGCCAAAGTTTCTCTCCTGACATTCCTTGAAGTCCTTACCCTTGATGTCAGCCACCACTGTCACCGGCTGTCCCTCAAGAAATGCAATTCCGCCAATCAGTGCCTTGTCATCAGCAAAACCTCTGTCGCCATGTGCCTCGACAAAGATATCAAAAATACTGTCCATATAATCCAAGGCAGACGGACGCTCCACCTGACGAACCGCCTTAACCTTCTCCCATGCACTACGTGGTTTTGACTTCCATGACTGCTCTTTTAACTCCTCGCTGAGCTCAAAGTGAAAATCCGTATTCGGATAAAAGTCTGTATAAGTCTTTTTGCCTGTGCCCTGATGAGACTTGATCAGGAAGTGAATCGTCTTCTTCAAGTTCTCACGAAGCACAATGCCATCCACAAAACCATGTTCCACCAGAAATTCTGATGTCTGGAACCCCTCTGGAAGCTCCTGTCCAATCGTCTGCTTGATGACTCTTGGTCCCGCAAAACCGATCAGCGCCCCTGGCTCTGCCATAATTATATCACCAAGCATGGCGAAACTTGCTGTCACACCGCCAGTCGTAGGATCCGTTAAGATCGTACAATACAGCAGCCCGGCATCACCGTGCCTTTTGATCGCAGCCGAGGTCTTTGCCATCTGCATCAGCGAAATGATTCCCTCCTGCATTCTCGCTCCTCCAGAGCAGCAGAACAGAAATACCGGAAGTCTTAACTCTGTAGCGCGCTCGATTGCCTTTGTGATCTTCTCACCCACAACATGCCCCATACTCGCCATCATAAAGCGGGAGTCGCACACACCAAGGACAATATCATCACCAAAAACTTTACAACGTCCGACAGTCACTGCCTCTCTCAATCCTGTCTTTTCCCTCGCTGCCGCAAGCTTATCCTCATATCCCTCATAGTCAAGCGGATTGCTTACCTCCATATCCTCAAACCACGGCTCAAAGCTCTTTGCGTCAGCAACCATGCGGATACGATTGTTGGTCTTTACCCTGAAATATCCGCCGCACTCATAGCACACATACTTCTTTTTGACTACGCGCGTGCGCTCTACCATCTTGCCGCACTTGGGACACTTGACCAGACTGGTGTCTTCTTTCTTTTCAATCTTTGTCTCCTCAGCAGCTTCCTGCGTGTCTTCTGATTTATTTTTCAGCTTTTCCTCAAGCTTATTGTACAAATTAATAGGAAATCTTCTTCCGGTCTTTATATGTTGTGCCTTGTCCATCAACCAACCTCCTCACTGTCTATATTCAGATGCCACTTCTAAACATTTAGATACTCTTAGGCTGCGTCTTTTGCAGCCTTAGTGTTCCTTAATGTTTTCTATTCCCCGATTGCAAACATTAACTCCGCCCTGCAGGCAACTTTGCCGTCGACTGTGGCGACAGCTTCCCCGACACCGATCGGTCCCTTGACCTTTGTAATCTTTGTCTCGAGCATCAGCACATCGCCTGGAATCACCTTCTGCTTAAACCGTGCCTTGTTAATCCCCGCAAAATACGCGGTCTTGCCCTTCCACTCCGGCAGACCGAGCAGCGCAACCGCCCCAACCTGCGCCAGCGCTTCCACAATCAGTACGCCTGGCATGACGGGATTGCCTGGAAAATGCCCTGCAAAATACGGCTCATTGAAACTCACACATTTCTTTCCAAGTGCTCTGACACCTTCCTCGAGCTCCTCGATGGTGTCGATCAACATAAACGGATGCCTGTGCGGAATGATCTCCATAATTTCCTTTGCTGTATAAACTGACATATGTGTCACCTTTTTCCTTCTATATATAATAAACTCTCTACTCTAACTATTTCATCTTATCATTTTCATTTTTTATACCCCTTGCGTGCTCCGGCACGCATACCAATCAATAGTTTGAAAGTGACCTTCTTTCAAACTTATTCTGCATATTTCTTCACTAAGATACTTGCGTTGTGTCCGCCAAATCCGAGTGAGTTGCTGAGTGCATAGGTAAAGTCCTCGCTGCTGCTCTCCTTACAGTAGTTCAAGTCCATCTCCTCCTCGCTCTCCGTGAGACCGACCGTCCGATGGATATATCCCTCCTGAAGCTCTTTCACGCAGGCAACAAACTCAACTGCTCCTGCCGCGCCCAAAAGATGCCCTACCATGGACTTTGTGGAATTAATCTTGATATTCCTTGCATGCTCTCCAAACGCAAGCTTGATTGCCCTTGTCTCGAATAAATCATTGTGGTGCGTCGCAGTTCCGTGAGCGTTAATGTAAGTGATATCCTCCGGTGAAGCGCCCGCATCCTTCACGGCATTCAGCATCGCTGTCGCTGCTCCCTCGCCGTCCTCTGCCGGTGAAGTAATGTGATACGCATCTGACGAGCAGCCGTATCCTACAACCTCCGCGTAAATCCTGGCTCCGCGCGCCTTGGCATGTTCAAGCTCTTCGAGCACAACAATACCCGCACCTTCGCCCATGACAAAACCGCTTCTGTCCTTGTCAAATGGAATGGAGCAGCGCGCCGGATCCTCACAAGTCGAGAGTGCCGTCAAAGATGAAAAACCTGCAATGCCAATCGGTGTGATGGAACTCTCTGTTCCCCCAGCCACCATAATATCCGCGTCACCGTACTGAATCGTCCGAAATGCCTCGCCGATGGAATTCGTACCTGTAGCGCACGCTGTCACCACATTGATGCTCTTGCCTTTGAGATTGTAGGCAATGCTTACATTCCCCGCCGCCATGTTGGATATCATCAGCGGAACCAGGAGTGGTGCCACTCTCGAAGGACCTTTCTCCTCCAATTTGGTATGCTCCCGCTCCATCGCCTGAAGGCTTCCAATGCCGCTTCCCACTGCACAGCCTGCCCTGTAGGGATCTTCCCTGGTCATGTCCAGACCGGCGTCCTCGATTGCCTCCTTTGCCGCAGCAACGGCGAACTGGCAGAAAGGCTCCATTCTGCGGGCAGCTTTTTTGTCCATAAAATCAGCCGCATTGAAGTCCTTGACCTCTGCTGCCAGCTTGCATTTATAATCCGTCGTATCAAAATAGGAAATCGGTCCAAAACCGATTTTTCCCTCTTTTACACTATTCCAGAAGGAGGCAACATCATTGCCGATCGGGGTCACTGCCCCCATGCCAGTTACTACTACTCTTCTCTTCATTTTTATACCCCCTTGCGTGCTCTGGCACGCATACCAATCAATAGTTTGAAAGCGACTTTAATACACAACTATATACACATACCACCATCTACACAAATCACTTGTCCGGTAATATAGTCTGAGTGCTCTCCTGCCAGAAACAGGACAAGATCCGCAATATTCTTTGTACTGCCCATCTTTCCCATAGGAATCATACTGTTCAGCGCTTTCTTTGCATCTTCTGTCATATTCCTGGTCATATCCGTGTCGATAAAACCTGGGGCAACCGCATTGACATTGATCCCACGGCTCGCAAATTCCCTTGCCACGCTCTTGGTAAGACCGATCAATCCCGCCTTCGATGCAGAGTAATTTGACTGCCCTGCATTTCCAAGTACACCGCTCACAGAGGAAATATTGATGATCTTCCCGCTTCTCTGCTTGATAAAACTGCGTGAGAGATGTCGGATCATGTTAAAAGCACCCTTTAAGTTCGTGTCAAGCACTGCGTCGTAATCTTCCTCTGACATACGCATAATCAGGTTATCTCTGGTAACACCCGCATTATTCACAAGGATATCCACCTTCTTGTACTTTGCAAGAACCTCCTTTACAAGTTCCTCGCTGGATGCAAAATCAGAAACATTGCACTGCATCGCCTCTGCGCTGCCGCCGTTTCGTCTAATCTCCGCGGCAACCTCCTCCGCGCTCTCCTTGGAACCGTTATAGTTCACGATGACTGTCGCGCCGTTTTTTGCCAGCGTGAGTGCGATTTCCCTGCCGATGCCTCTGCCTGCCCCCGTCACAAGAGCAACTTTTCCTGTTAACATCCCAATTCCTCCAATGCTTTATCCATATCTGCCAACTTATCTATATTCAAGCATTTTACGTCCTTATTGATCTTTTTCATAAAACCACTCAACGTTCTTCCCGGTCCGATTTCTATGAATATGTCGACGCTGTCTGCGATCATTTTCTCGATCGTCTGCTGCCAGCACACGGAATTTGACACCTGGTTTTTCAGAAGTGTCTTGACAGGCGCAGCTTCCGTTACATAAAGTGCGTCCACATTGCTGATATAGGGAATAGAAGGTTTTCTGATCTTGATACCATACAGTTCCTTCTCAAGCTTGTCCCCTGCTCCCTTCAACAGCTGCGAGTGAAAAGGTCCGCTGACTTTCAGCGGTACGCAGCGCTTTGCCCCAGCATCAGAAAGTGCCTTTGCTGCCTCTGTCACTGCCGTTTCTTCCCCTGTAATGACAATCTGTCCCGGACAGTTGTAGTTTGCGATGGTCACAATCCCCTCTGTCTGGCGGCAGATTTCTTCGACCTTATTACTGTCAAGACCAAGTACTGCTGTCATGGCACCGCCCTTCGGATATTCTTCCTGCATGAAGATGCCGCGCTTTCTGATGATATAAAACAAATCCTTTAAATCCATGATATCCGCTGCTGCCAGCGCACCATACTCACCAAGGCTCAATCCCGCCGTGATATCTGCCTTGACACCCTTTGACTCAAGCACTTTCAAAATCGCTACCTCTGTGGAAAGCATCGCAATCTGGGTGTATTCTGTAATATTGATCCTGTCATTCTCCGTAAAGCAGAGCTCCTCCATATCAAGCCCTGACACTTCGCCTGCAAGCTGATAGACCTTTCTTGCCTCCTCATATGTATCATAAAAATCCTTTCCCATGCCCACATACTGTGAACCTTGCCCTGGGAAAATAAATGCTGTTTTGCTCATTTTCTGCCTCTCTTAGTGATGCAGTCAGCTGTGTTCAGCTGCCGCATCTATGAATCCCATTAAATCCTGCTATGTCCGATAGCGGACTTAAAATGTCCTGCCCAGGAGCGCCATACCTTGCTCCATGATCTCCGCAATGATTTCCTTACATGGCTGCTCTTTTTTCACAAGCCCTGCAATCTGACCTGCCATCACTGTACCGTTTACCACGTCGCCCTCCATCACGGCTTTTCTGAGGGAACCAAGGGTAAGCTTTTCAAGTTCCATGAAATCTGCGCCTTCTTTTTCAAGTTTTAAATACTCTTTGGTCATTTTATTTCGTATACTTCTGACAGGGTGACCTGTCGTCGTGCCTGTCACTGTCGAGTCAATGTCTTTTGCCTTGATGAGCATTGCTTTGTAATTCTCATGTACAATGGACTCTGTTGCCGCCACAAAACGTGTGCCAAGCTGCACTGCCTCTGCGCCAAGCATAAATGCTGCCGCAAGGCCTCTTCCGTCCGCAATTCCGCCTGCCGCGATCACAGGAATATCCACTGCGTCCACCACCTGCGGCACGAGTGCCATTGTGGTGAGTGAACCGATATGCCCTCCGCTCTCCATTCCCTCGGCAACGACTGCATCCGCCCCGCCGCGCTGCATCAGCTTTGCCATCGCGACACTCGCCACTACTGGAATGACTTTTACACCTGCTTCCTTCCACTGCTGCATATATTTGGAAGGGTTTCCTGCTCCAGTCGTGACAACCTTGACACCCTCGTCTGCAACCACCTGTGCGATTGCGTCCGCCTCTGGGTTCATCAACATGATATTAACGCCGAAAGGCTTGTCTGTCACTTCCTTTACCTTCTGTATCTGTTCCCTGACAAATTCTGCCGGTGCACCACCTGCACCAATGATTCCCAATCCACCGGCCTCCGACACGGCCGCTGCCAGATTGTGTTCAGCGACCCATGCCATACCGCCTTGTATGATCGGATATTCAATTCCTAAGATCTCTGTAATTCTTGTTTTCATACAAGCTCCTGTCTCAATCAGTTCCTAAGCATCAACGCCCTTATCCTGCAGATACTTGATAATAGCGCCGACTGTTGTGATCTGCTCCAGATCCTCGGGCGGAATCTCCACACCGTACTCCTCCTGGAATGCGTCTACAAGCTCAAACAAGTCAAGGGAATCTGCGTCCAGATCCTCCTTAAAACGTGTCTCTTCTGTGATCTCCACATCCTCAATGTTTAACTGTTCCTCGATGATTTCTTTTACTCTTTCTAACATGTTTTTTACTTCCTTTCTTTACATAAAAATTATTGTTTTCGTTATTTCATTGTAATTTCAATACTTTAATTTGCTTTGACTATCAAATATTTTGATTTTCAAAGTATTTACTTGCTACAGAATATACCTTAGCTGGCAAATTGTCAACTACTTTTTCCAGTTTTTTCTGGTTTTAATATTTTGTTTATAATTCATTTTACATAGAAGGCAGATTTTGATGTTCTATTTTCCGTATACCCTGTAATACTGTCTTGCTGTTTTCTCATCCAGGGTAAAATGTTTACGGAGTTTCTTTATAATAATGTTTTCTTCCACTCCGTCTTCCACCTTATCAAGTATAAATGCCTTGATACCTTCTTCCCTGCCTTGGTAAATTAAAATATTATCCCTTGAAAACTGTGCCATTGTCATATCACGCACCTCCTTATCTGACAACAAATCCACAAATATCCCCCTGTCCAATATCAGCTTCAAATATTCTACAACTGTTGATATATTTGCTGGTACTACATATTTCGTGTCGTTCCCCGTCCTCTGCATATAGGTTATCCCGTTTGCCACCAACGCATAATTCCTCATATCGTTGTCATACGCGCCGAAACGCCCTGGCAGGTCTCCCCGCTCTATATAACTTATAATCTCATTTAGGAACTGCTCAAAAATAACATGTACACCTTGACTTGTCTATTTCTCCGATTGCACAGGTCAAAAAGCCTCGCCGTAGCCCGCTACGCCTACGTTTTTTGACCTGCACCCTCGAAGAAATATCCTGCGCAAGTTGCACATGTTATTTCTGCACAGTTCCTTAGCGTCATTCTGAAATCATAGACATGAACGATTGCATCCAAGTCTGGTTCTGGTGCCCTTCCTCCATATTTTTCGTTCGCAGACAGATAGGACTCGCTCAGACGCATATCGTACTGTACCTTTACTGGACGTCGGTCATCCTTTGCCTCTAGTCCAACCTGAAGCACATACAGCTTCGGAATCGGAAAATATACACGTGACCTTCCATACAACAGCTGCTCGCTGTCCACCATTGCACGTAGTCCCGCTGCGGCATACTCCAGCAGCCTGTACGGAATATTCGGTGAAGTCGAGGACTGTGCTTCTGTCAACACATAAAACACATCATCACAGACACATGAAAAATCATTTTCCTTATTGCCAAACAGTACTGGACGCACGTCAGCCGCGGACACCTTCTCTGCATCGATGCCTAACAGGAATGATGGAAGCCCACGCTTTCTCCTCCTGGTGCTGTTTTCATAATGCTAATACAGGATGGAAGCCATATTTATTATAACACAATAGAAATAGGGACTACAATTAGATTCTATATATCAGAAAAGTTTTTATGCATCGGTAAAATTCCTAGACAGATAACTCGATTTCCTTTATAATTTATAATGAAAAAAATCTCACAAATGGTCTGTAACTTTTATAACCAAACAACAGAATGTCTGCTAATATATCTACCAATACTGTGTATATTGAGGGGTTATCAAATTTGTACATTGACTATATTTTTTGCAAATACCAATACTTTGGAAAATTTAAAAACATAGACGAACAGGCAAGAGCTGGTGATTGGTTAAGCTGCTTTTATGTCGCTGATTCCGTCCTTGTATTGTTTGGAAGTATTTATGAAGTCTTTCTGTTTATCATCAGCTGGAATCTTTTTCCAACTATAATCTGCACCTTGGTTCTGCTCTGCGTTTCCATCTTTTTGGTATTGCCGATTTTTCAGGTCACTTCAAACAAAATGACACTGCTGTGGTGCATCCTGCGGGTTGTCCTCTATGGAACCGCCCAGCGTGTTGGTTATTTGATTGTTTTTTTCACGGGAATTTTTATGAGGTAACAAAATCATGTATCTGATATCCGTTTATTTTGATAATACTTCCACAAAAAGAATACAGGCATTCATTGATCAGATTGCTGCTGTGTCAGGGAATCATTATATGACAGAGAAACAGGTACCGCCACATTTGACAATCTCTGCCATCGAGGCGCGAAGCGTTGAGGTACTTATTCCAGCGGTGAAAAAGCTGGAGGGAGGGCTGCATCAAGGCACAGTACAATTTGTCACTGTTGGACAGCTGTTTCCATATGTGCTGTATACCATGCCTGTACTAAATTCCTACCTGCAGGAGCTCGCAGAACAAGTCTATGATGCAGTCTCTGGCATTCCGGAGACGACAGTGAGCAGATACTATCGTCCCCATTCCTGGCTGCCGCATGTCACACTCGGCAAAACCTTGTCAAAAAAACAGATGCAGCAAGCGTTTGCTGTGGTTCAGGACAAATTCTCCGTATTTGAGGTACGGATCACAGAGCTTGGTCTTGCCAAAGTAAACCCGCATGATGATGTGCTGCGGTTTCCATTGCTGTAGATGCGCTGTCCCCTTCCATGATCGCGTTCATCATCTGTCTGTTATATTTTATCATCTTGCGCTCTCTCCTTTTAACACATATATTTTTATTATAAAGAAACGAGACACAAATAACAATAATGATATGATAAACCTTGATAAATCTAAATAAATGAATTATACTTTTCCAAGAAAATATGTGTATACTTAAGGAGGAATCCTATGAAACTTGTCGTTTTAGAGAGAAACAGCGCAGGTACAGATGTCGATGTATCCTGCCTGGAACAGTTTGGAGAAGTTACATATTACGCAAACACAACAGCGGAGCATGTCGCAGAACGGATCAAAGAAGCAGACATTGTCATCTCCAACAAAGCACCATTAAATGAGGGCACTCTGACAGATGCATCAAATGTAAAACTCATCTGTCTGCTGGCAACAGGATATGACTGTGTTGATACAGAATATTGTAAAAAAAGAGGCATCAAAGTCACCAATGTCGTGAACTATTGTACCCCCGCAGTCGCACAGCACACCATACTTCTGGCAATGATGCTGTCCGAAAAAATTGCCTACTATGATGATTATGTAAAATCTGGGGCTTACAGTGCTCAGGATCGTTTTTCTCATTTTGACAGGGTCTTTCACGACCTGGACAGCAGGACCTGGGGGATCGTCGGCATGGGAAATATCGGGCGCAAAGTTGCCGCGCTTGCATCTGCCTTTGGCTGTAAAGTCATCTTTTCCTCAGCATCTGGAAAAAGCACCTGCACAGACTATCCAAAAGTTGACCTCGATACGCTGCTGCGGGAATCGGATATCGTGTCGCTGCACTGCCCACTCACAGACAGGACGAGAAACCTGATCAACAAAGATGCTTTTGACAAAATGAAGAAAACTGCCATTTTAATCAATGTGGCGAGAGGTCCTGTTGTGAATAACCAGGACTTATATCAAGCACTTATGGAGGAAAAAATCATGGCGGCAGGGCTTGATGTGCTAGAAAAAGAACCGATGGAACCATCCAATCCACTGAGCCAGATCAAAGACAGCACAAAACTGATCATCACGCCGCACATGTCATGGGCAAGCCTCGAGTCGCGCACAAGAATGATCACGGAGATTGTGAAGAATATAGAAGCATTTTTAAACGGAAATGACAGAAATGTCATAAATCCTTAGTTTCTGCATCGGCATATGCATAAGTAAAACCCTGACAATTCAAATTATCAGGGTTTTTAGCAGCGCTACAAGGATTCGAACCTTGAAATGACGGAGTCAGAGTCCGTTGCCTTACCGTTTGGCGATAGCGCTATCTCCATTCAATTTGTGCTGTGTTCTGTAGCACGTTATTTAGTATATACCATGTCCAGAAAAAATGCAAGTACTTTTTTCACTTTTTTACAACTTTTTTATTTCGTTGGCTACTGTTCACACCCCTGCCAGATTTTCGCATTATTTTGCACATTGTTGGTGTGAACAGCAACATTTTTGCACACAAATTGATAAAGGGTATCAATTTGGCGCATGATTCCCACCACTTTTGCGGATGTCTGAACAATAACTTTCGTTGCTACCATTCACACCTCAACGTTCTTTAGCAAGAATAAACGTATTGTTGGTGTGAATTATAGCAGATTACGCACACAAAATGCTCGTCTAAATCATCGCTGCCCAACTGGGGCTGATGTTGTCGGCAGCTCCAGTTCTTTGGGCTGAATCCTGTTAGAAAGATACCGAAATGTGCCATCTGCAAATGGCTGCACCATAATCTCATTTGTGAACGCACAATCCGAATTATAGTCAATCCACACCCCGTCTACATACAGTGTAATCGTTCCATCTGCATGCTCTGTATAACTGACAACCTCCCCAAACGGCGCATGCGGGATTGCAAAAATCATTTCATATGGATAGCTGTCGCTGTTAGCATCGTAGCCGCATTTCGCCCGCAGCTGTTTTTTTGATACCGGAAAATATGTCATCATGATCCGCTCATAGACTTCTGCAGGTATCTGGTCATTTTCTGCTTTCAGATTTGTTCCTGTATCAATGCGGTAGATATCCTCAAACATGCATGGCATCAATATTTTATCCACATTGCTGCTGTCCCAGTTTGTCACAAAGGCATTGTAATTTGCAAAGCTCAGTCCGTATATATACTTCCTGGTCAGTTCCCTGCATTTCTCCGACAGCGGTTTTACCCGTAAATACTGATTTTCATCTGAGTGGACAATCTGTTCTTCGTAAGTATAGATGAAATATCCCTTTTCTGTGAGATGCAGCTTGCTCACGTCACTGATCAGTGTATTTTTGATTTTGGGTTCCCCTCCCTCCTGCCAGCCGATTCCTATATAGTAGGTCTGTATCTTATCCTCTTGATTGCTATTTCTGTATACAAATGTGAGTGCACCAATCAGCCCGTCTTGCCGCACATCATAGACAGTTACCATAGCATCATGTTTTTGCAGATATGCGGCATAAAAATCCTCAAATTTCTGATAATTATACATATTCATATTGTCTGCGGTACTGACAAAACCTGCTTCTCCTAAAAGTGCGACCACCTCTTTGCACTTTGCTTCGCTAAAACCTTTGACGTTGGAAGCATACGATGCCCCCTCCTCTATCTCCATGTTCTGATATACTTCGCTAACCTGTTCTGCCGCTGCCAGTGCTGCATTTTTTAACGCCTCTCTTTCTGTCTCAGTTAACAGGGACGCCTCTGCCTGCGGAAGATACCAAAGCGATTCGTCCCTTGATTCATTTTCCTTTCCACCTGTCTCCTCTAATTGATGACCTGCGTAAACCGCTTCCCATTCCTGGGCTGTCAGGCGTTTTGTATACCACCATGCATCATAATCTCCGTCTGTTATTCTATTGGAAACATAATGAAAACCGCCATTCTCCAATGGTTGAATCACAACCTCGTGCGTAAATGCCCTTGATGTACTTTCATATGAAAAAACTGCGTTCACAGTCAGTGTAATCGTCCCATCTGCATTCTCGCAATAGTCTACTACTTCCGGGTATGGCATATTGGAACAGCCAGCCTCATAAAACCCTCTTGGCTTGTACTCATATGACTTATCCTCCGCAAAATAAGCCGTTTTCGACCGAATTGCACTGGGAGCCGCATTGAGATAGGTTCCGATTACGTCTTCAAACTCACTTTCCGCTATCCTGTACACGAAACCAACTCCCGGATTCTCGCTGGCTGTATAAGAAACAGGCTTCTGGTAAGTCATAGGATAGAACTTGTCAAAAAGATCATAAAAATCCAAACTGGAAAAATCTCCTTCCGTCCAGTTTACAAGAAACAGATTATTGTCATCATAGCCAACTGGCTGAATGTATTTTCGATACAATTCCCTGCATTTTGCATCTAACGGCGCTACCCTGAGTGCGGCATGTTCTGGTTCATCAGTCAATGAAATGATATAATAGTCATCTGCAAAATAACTTCCCGTAAACACCAAATACCCTTCTTCTGTATACTGCCATAAATCCGTTGGATAGCTTACCGTGTCCTCACTCACAAGATTTCCATTTCGATCAAAACAATAGTACCCTCTGACAATGTCCACTTTGCCGTTTTCTGTCTGAAAATCATATTTTCGGAATCCACTTGTCGTTTTTACATTCTTATCCGCGTCTTCCATACGAATGTCTTCTATAATTGTAAGTTCTGCCTCCTCCTTTGCATCGACTGCACGGCAAAATGACAATACCTGCTCTGCATTGGTCATGTCAATCTGATTCTCACTGTCAACTGCCGCGTATCCATTCTCACCAAGTTTGCCAACGGCTTTTTGCATGATCTCTGCACGATTCACCGTATCTGTCGCTGTCATTTCTGCACATATTTCACGATAAATTGCCGCAATGTTCTCCACATCTGCACGGCGCTCTTCCTCTGTCGGAGCTTGCATTCCGCTATCAAATATTATAACGTCTGGCTGTCTATGCGGCTGATTACTGCAGGCTTCTGTCATAAACATGTAAAACAGACAGCTCACTATTACAAATAGTACTTTCCTTGACTTCTTAAATCTTTTCATAAATAAATCGGACTCCTCTTGTTTTTTCTTAATATTACACTTGTAGTAATTAGAGGTCAAGTATATTTTATTTTTGTTATTGTCTATGTTTTCTGAAAAACCATCGCCTGAAACGCAGCCATCTTATCTCCGTCTTTGCAGGAAAACTGCATATGTGTTCCCCGTACCGGACAAAATCCCGTGCGTTCCAATGCGCGGATCAGCCCGGCATATGTGTTGTCATCCTCATAGCGCTCCACACTGACCAGATACCCCTTGTCTTTGACCAGTTCCGCAAGCTCCTTCGCATATGCTTCATGCCTCTTTGCCTGTTCCTCAATTGGTCGTACAGCCGGCCTCGGCTCTTCGCAAAGAGCCCTCCATGCAACATTTTCGTGCACCGTGCGGCAGGAAAACAAGGTGTCACACTTCTTCTGACGTGATACTTCCCGGCTGGTAAAATGCACATTGTTTACCTGAAGTTTCCCTGCAAGCTCTTCTGCTACACAAACAGCATTTTGGGACAGTTCCAGACCCGTGACAACAGAACCGGGATTCCGCAGTGCGAGAAAACAGGTCAGAATCCCGTTTCCACAGCCGATGTCAAAAACATCTCCCGCCCAAAAAGAGTCATATCTGAGCAGATACTCCATCACCCTTCGGAAAAACACTCGGTCATAAAAAGACGATGCCAGCAGGCTCATCGGAAGGCTTTGATTCAGGTAATCGACGAGTTCCTTCTGACGGTGAAGATATGGCGTATCACCTGTTCCATACACCAGTCGTTCTTCTGACTGGTCAAACAATTTTGTCAGACGTTCAATGTGGCTGTCCCCCTCATTTTGTCCAAAGGTTTCAATTAACGCCGTATCCAATTCAGTAATCTTGCGTATACCGACACGGGAAAGATATTCTTTTATATCTAAATCCAGCATATAATCCTCCTCTATGAGTCGATCCTTGTTCTACCTATTTTCAAGATAACTTTATCATTTTTCCAGAATTTCAGCAATACATATTATAATATTTGAATGCTCTTTGCCACTTCCGTGACTACATTCATATCTTCATCACCAAACTCACCTGCAATAAAGTCAATCGCAACATAGACGCCCAGTTCCTTGTCATATGACAATATCCCCGGATAAAATTTTTCTTCCCTCGTATCCAGATCATCGATACGAATCTTACAAGCAGCTGTACATCTCGTCTCACTTTCCATAACAGTCTGATACTCATTGTTCCAATTGACGTGTGCCCCCAGCATCAATTGGTTATAGATTGCAACATGCTCTATGCCATACTCCCCTTCCTGCGGCACCTCGAACGTGTTATAACATATACTTCCAAGCAGCTGATCGCCTTCATAGATCAGCACAGGTGAAAAGCCGCCGGCTCCGCCCTTATTCGCCTCCTCTTCATTTTGGGGGCAGACCAGACTCCAATTTTCCGGCAATGTAATCTGCAGGGTAAACGGCTCAATCTCGAAAATCTGTGCATTATACTCCGTCTTGTCAAACGCATGCGCCGGGAACTGTATCTGCCATATTTTCGCATTGGTATCTGCTGCGTCAATGTGTGTACCGATAAAAGCAGATACATCTTGTATCCGAATATCCACCCTGGTTCCTGGCTCTTCATTTGTCTGCAAGTATATATACATAGGCGCATCTGTCGTAGAACCGCCGCCAATCCACAAGGAAAACAGTTCATCAATCTCATAAACCCGGATATACAGTCCTGAGCCCGTTTCCATATACTGATATCGCTCAAAATCCGTCCAAGTCAGTTCATTGCCAAACTCGGAAAGGCGTTGTACCTCCTCAATGGTCAATTGGCTCTCTTTGTTACTACTGCCTTCATCCATAATCCTCCATTGCTGATACGCCCACTCCCGCTGCTGTGAATCCATCTCATAAGTACCAACCGGCGTTCCGCACTCCTGATACACATAAATACAGTCTTTATTGTATGGACTTGCATAATACGCGCAGCCTTCCAATCCCGTATCATTTGCCTGTGCACTGTCTAATGTTCCAACATATTCATAGCCATATGGCAGTTTCGACGCCGGCATGTTTGGATCAATGTATTTGCTCCCATTCATGAGAATGGTTGGACGCACAGCCCATTGAATGTTATCCTCTGCAGCTTCTTTTGGATTGGTCAAAAAGCAGACTGCAACAATAACGCAAGCCAAAACTGCCACTATAATCACCCAAAATGCAGGCTTTTTATAATACAGGACCTTCTTCACACGCTCCTTCACTCCCACCTCCCCAAAAGCAAGCGGACAGATAGCCGCCGTTCTGCGCGGCGCACTGCAGGAAAGCAGAGCCTCCGAATAATCCGCCCTCTGCAAAGTGTCGAGATTTTTCACTACCCGTTCATCGCAGGCAAGCTCGATATCCTTACAAAATAAAACATACGCCACCCAAATCACAGGGTTATACCAGTACAAAGAAAGCAGTAAAAAACCAATCGGTTTCCACCAATGATCGTATCGTTTGATATGCGCCTGCTCATGTGCAATGACATATTTTTGCTCCTTTTGTGTCAAACGAAATGACAGATAGATGCGGGGACGCACAATTCCCAGCACAAAAGGCGAGACAACAAATTCACTCTGGTATATATTATCCGCCAACAACACAGCAGTTCTAATGCGGCTATATAAACGCCAATAGCTGATTACAGCATATAGAAGCATAACAGCAATACCGACAATCCAACAAACTGCAGCTATAGGTATTAAAATCTGCAAAGGATTCGCACTCGCTTCCGGACTGGACGCAAATGTTTCCACAATCACTGGATTGACAGCATTATTGAAAGCAGATATCCCACTGTGAATCTGCGGCTCCTGCATATACATGATATTCGGACTTATGGTTTCCGCACTGGGAATCAGACTGAAAATACTCTGAATGGAAACAGGCAGCACCAACCGCAGTGCGACAATTCCCCACAGCACAAGCATCATCCATTTGGGTGCTTTTCGCAGCACAAGCCGCAGAACAATCACCACGATCACCAGCCACCCCGCAGCGATGCCCATATTGACAAATTTCAGGAAAATATCAGTCATTGGTTGTCTCCTTCCTGTAGCGGTCGATCATCTGCTGCACCGCGTCAATTTCTTTTTCAGAAATCTTACGGTGCTTGGTAAAGGCAGCTACAAATGCTGGAAGCGAACCCTCAAATTTCTTCTCCACAAGCTCGTCAATCTCCGCCGCTTGAACAGCATCCTTTGAAACCAGCGAGGTCACAACCGAATTCTCATTTTTCAGGACACCGCGCTCGGACAGTCGCTTGATCACGGTATAGACCGTCGTCGGCTTCCACCCAAGCTGCTCCCCGCATAGCTTCACCAGTTCCCCGCTGCTGACAGGTTCGTGTTCCCACAAAATAAGACAAAATCGATACTCACTTTCAAATACTTTTGGTGTTTCCATAATTTCGTTCTCCCTTCTCTAATGCGTTAGAGTATGTATTTACACTAACACATTAGAGTCACGGAGTCAACCCAATATTAGGAATTTACACAATACACTGCAATTGCCTGACTGACAAATTCAGCAGTACCTTCCCCGCCCGCCTTGTCAATATTACGCTTCATGCGCTCATCGCTCACATACATCTCGCCCAATCCGCGCAGTATTTCATTCGTACAGTGGTAATAATGTTCCGTGATAAAGCTCTGTATTCCCGCAACCTTTTCCTGCACAATCTGTTCTGTGGGAGAGCCTTGCCACAGCTTTCCGATCTCGGCAAACCGCTCCATCAGCTGACTGGCAATTTGCTTATGCTCCATATCTGTCCTTCCTTTCGTCTTCTGCTGGTATTCTTCGTATGCCTTGGTAGTTCCCCACCGCTCGCGTACCTCTTGTTCATACGCCTTCATCTCTTTTTTGTCAAATGCATTAAAATCCATTTCCTTCACTCCTTTTTCCTGCAGCCTGCGCGCAAATAAAATAAGCTCCTGTGTATGCTTTAGCTGCAGCTCCAGCAGCTTAATCTGCTGCGCAAGCGCTTCCTTCTGGTCAAAATCGGGACTGTCGAGAATTGTCCTGATCTGTTTTAGGGGAAATTGCAGCTCACGAAACATCAGAATGTTCTGCAGGCGTTTCAGCTCCGCATCACCATACAGACGATATCCCGCTTCTGTCACCTTCGCAGGCTTCAACAGACCAATCGCGTCATAATGATGAAGCGAGCGGACACTCACCCCAGTCAGTTTGCTTACTTCATTTACTGTCAACATCGCTTTCTTTTTCCTTTCTCTAAACTGTGCAACGATAATTCCCGGGAATAGATTCATCATATACTATGACACAATGTCAGAGTCAAGAGTTTTATTTCATTTTTTCTTTTGAAGAACATGTCACTTAACTGCTGCATCAAGGCTTTTCTCTGGCTGCATGTAACAGTTCAGATACCTTCACTGTTACATGCAGCCACCACTTTTTCTTACGGTATTTGCAGCAAAGTGCAAATAGCTGTCTGAACTGTTACGGCTGCTTCTGTGTTTTTAACATTTTTAGGACTTATGTATTTGAAAAAAATATATTTTCTGCTATAATGAGCGTTATCAACAAGCATGAAACTTTTTAGGGATACACCAGAAATACAGGGGGAAATGTATGATCATACGAAATGAATATATCATCGAGGGAAAGCTTCTTCAGGAAGCTCTCATTTATGCTGATCTATCTGGAGCTTACACCTCAAACCGCCACGATTTCCATGCTGGTGGGCTTCACAACAAAAAAGTCAAGATGTTCGAGGGAAAACTTGGCGAAAAGGCATTTAAACAGTTTCTCCTCGATAATCACATTCCGTTTATCGAGGATCATTCTTCCTGGGACGAGCGGGACGAATATGATTTCCTATTAACTACCATCGAATCAGAATACTTACTTGATGTCAAAACCAGAACAAAACCATTCCACACAAGAACCTTGGAAATGGTTGAGCAGGCCCAGTCGCATCCAAAAGATATTTTCATTTCCACCCGCCTACACCCTGAAAGAAATGCAATACAGCTCTTAGGCTGGTACTCCTATGATGATATGATCGATACAAATAGAATTGAAAACAATGGATACTTGAACAATTATGTTATGTATGATCAAGACCTGCGCACATTGGATGAACTTTATAATTTTGTCTTAGTGCATTGTATATGAAATCCCACGCCCCACCAAAATCCAACACTTTCATCCCTCTCCACAGCTACTGTTCCTTACGCACCTGGAAGATATAAAACTTCAAATAATACGACTCATCCGCGTTCCACAAAATCGGATGGTCTGCCGATTGTGTTCTGTACTCCACCTGTCTCAATCTGCAGTGCACACTTTTTGCTGCCTGCGCAATTGTCTGTGTAAAGAGCTCATAATCCATGAAATGGGAACAGGAGCATGTCGCCAAAAATCCACCATCTTTCACCAGCTTCATTCCTCTCATGTTAATCTCACGATAACCCTTTATAGCGTTTTTCACGGAATTTCTTGACTTTGTAAATGCTGGCGGATCAAGAATCACGACATCATACTGCTCTCCTGCCTCCTCAAGCTTTGGGAGCAAGTCAAATACATCCGCACACTGAAATTTCACAATGTCCTGCAGATTATTCAGTGCTGCATTTTTTGATGCCTGCTCGACAGCAAGTTCCGACGCATCGACACCAAGCACACTCTCAGCGCCCGCGATACCTGCATTCAGCGCAAAAGAACCTGTGTGTGTAAAACAGTCAAGTACCTTTGCGCCCTTACATAACTTCTGTATCGCGAGCCTGTTATATTTCTGATCCAGGAAAAATCCGGTCTTCTGTCCATCCTTGACATCAACAAGATATTGGACACCATTTTCTATGATTTGTACACTTGTGTCAAACGCGTCGCCGATAAACCCTTTAAAGCGTTCCATTCCTTCCTGAAGCCGTACCTTCGCATCACTTCTCTCATACACACCTCTAATATGAATTCCTTCTTCACTAAGCACTTCCCGCAAACACGCAATAATATCCATTTTGAACCTGTCGATGCCAAGTGCAAGCGACTCCACCACCAATACATCTGAAAACTTGTCGATTACAATGCCTGGAAGAAAATCCGCCTCGCCAAACACAATGCGGCAGCTTGAAGTATCGACCGTCTTTTTGCGGTATTCCCACGCTTCGCGCACACGCATTTTCAAAAAATCCCTGTCAATCTGCTGCTCCTTGTCACGCGTCATCATGCGGATACGAATCCTAGAATTTTGATTGATAAATCCACGCCCCATCCAATAACCATCAAAATCATGCACTGCCACGATATCACCGTTTTGAAACGTCCCCATAATCGTATCAATCTCATTGTCATATACCCAAAGACCGCCTGATTTCAGGCTTCTTCCCTCTCCCTTTTTCAAGGTAACTACTGCTTCACTCATATCCTTTTCTCTCCTTATACACTTTATTTTACTGGCAGAACAACTGTAATCTGTACTGTTTTCGCATCCGGCGCAGATGCCGTTATCCTGCCCTTATGTGCCTCCACGAGCGACTTTGCAATGGACAACCCTAAGCCATACCCTCCGGTTTCCGAATTTCTTGACTGCTCTGTCCGATAAAAGCGGTCGAAAAACTGTCGAAGCTGCTCCTCACTGACCGGCTCTGAACTGTTCCTCACACTCAGACAAAGATTATGGCTCTTTTTCTCAAGCCTTAACAAAATATCATCACAGCTGCCATCCTCGTTCTCCTCAGTATACTTGATGGCGTTGTCCAGAAGGATTCCCGCAAGCTGACGGATACTGTTCTCGTCCCCACGACAAGAGAGCATTGGCACAATATCTGCCCTGATGTTTCGCTTTTTGCTATGTGCCAGCGTCTGAAAGGACTGAACTGTCTCCCCCACGACATCTGATATCGGAAAATCAATCATTGCAAACTGCTGCCTGTTCTCATCCATGCGCGACAGCGTCAGCAGATCATTTGTCAGTGCCGTCATCCGCTTGGTCTGCCTGCTGATGTCCGTGAGCCATTCATTATCGTCCCCAATCTCCATGGCAAGGATTTCTGCATCCGCATCAATGATCGTAATTGGTGTCTTAATTTCATGTCCTGCCACAGAGATAAACTGCTTCTGCTTCTCATAACTCTCTGACACTGGTTGTACAATTTTTCTGGAAAAGATAACAATCAGGATAAAAATGACCACCAATCCCAAGAAGGATATCAGACAATTGGTCAATAGTGAATTTTTAAACGTTACAAGATTTCTTCCACAGTCCAAAAATATGACACGAATGTCATTTTTATCATCATCGACAGTATAAAGCTTTACATACCGGAAATCACCGATAAACCCTCTATCACTCTTTTTTCGATATGCCTGACCAGCATAGTCTGCGGCTTCTGTGTCGTCCACCATGGCAATGTGCTCTGTGTTAACCAAAATGACTTCACCCTCCGGCGAAAGCTCTGCGGCAAAAAACCTTGCCTCATACATGATCTCCGGCGACAGCATCTTTCGTCCGAAATGACCAAAAAACTCCCCTTGCAAACCATCCACATCATTCTGGTGAATCTCTTTCTTGTCTGGCGGCTGCAATGGCATGGGGCGCCCATCGTTATCTGCAATCATGTCAAGCACCTTGTCCGCATTTGCCAGCAATTCCCGATAAGTCAGCAAATTGCTGGATACTACAATAATACCCAGCAACAATAAAAGCGATATTGTTGATAATATGATGAACTTTGTCCTCAACCTGCCAAGCATCCCAAAACCTCCATGCTACTTTCTCTTCACGCTTTCCTCCAGCGAGTACCCGGCATTGCGCCTTGCCTTGATCTCCACATCCGCCTTGAGCGCTGCAAGTTTTTTTCTCAGATATGAGATATAAGTCCACACCACATTGCTTTCCGCGTTTGCCTCAAAACCCCAGATCCTGTCCATAAACTGTTCCGCAGATATGATCTGTCCAGGATTTCGCATCATAAACTCGATCATCTGAAATTCCTTGTTGGCAAGAACAAAGCTGTTAAAGGGCGAGGACAGTGTAAAAGCCGCGCAGTCGAGAGTGATATTCCCCAAATGCAGCTTAGAGTCCGCCTGTACTGCCGCAACACTGTTACGAGTCATGGCGCGTATACGTGCCAACAGCTCTTTAGAGGCAAACGGTTTTGTGAGATAATCGTTTGCCCCGCTGTCAAGTCCCATCACTTTGTCATCCACCTCTGCCTTTGCAGTGAGTATAAGCACTGGAACATTGCTGCCTGCTTTTCGGATTTTCTGCAGTACACTGATTCCGTCCATACGCGGCATCATCACGTCCAGTATCACACCATCGTATTCATTTGTTTCCAAATATTCCAATGCCTCGATGCCGTCATATGCCGCATCTACTGTATAATTATTTTTCTTGAGTATCGTCACGACCGCCTTGGAAAGTGACGCTTCGTCCTCCGCCAGTAACAGTCTCATTGCTTCGCTGCCCCCTCTGGTCTCTCGCCGTTCCCAAACTCAGGTGGTTCCGGCATTCCTTCTGGTCTCCCGCCATTTTGAAAATCCGGCTTCCCTTCTGGTCTGCCGCCACCTTGGAAATCATGTCTTCCTCCGCCAAATCCAAAACCGTCTCCGCAGACTAAACTATCCATTGTGACCTCAGTTGATACATCGCCGGTCTTTACAATGTAAGAACTGCCGCTCCTGATCTCAGGACAGCTCACTACAACAGAATTATACGCTTTTTCCGCCGTCCATGCAATAAGCTCACTGCCCTTACTGTCAAGCAGTACGATATCGCTTCCCGCTGCGTTCTGCTGCTGTGTATTGACAAGAATCGTGCCCTGCGTTGACTCTGATCCAAAGTTCTGTGCCATTCCGCTCTGTCCTGCTGCCACCACAATGCCGCCATATATCGCAGCATCAATCCCATAATCAAGCGCGCCATTCCCGCCGTTTGAGGGTCCGGTCACATAAAGTTCTCCACCGCTCACCGTGAGATAACCGTTCGAGTCAACGCCGTCGCCTTCCGCATTGATGCGTACTACACCACCCGAAATATGAATGTTCGCGTCACTATGTGTATCACCCATGCCGCCGCCAAAACCACCGCGCCCTCCTTGAAAATCTTTCTTTTTCTCATCTGTATTTTTATCTGAGCTGCTATCTGACTTTCGATCAGCTGTATGCTTATCTGACATATTTCCCATACTCGTATTCATATCAAAAACTGCTTCTGAAGATACTGCACTTGACCGTTTATCTGTGGCATTTAGACCATCATCTGAGGAAGTAATATCAATCTCACCGCCGGATATGTTGATGAGTCTTGCCTCCAATCCTTCCTCCGACTTCTCCACCGTAATCGTCCCACCTGCAATATTGATCTCATTGATGGCATTGATTCCATCACTCTCAGCATTCAATAAAAAATTGCCGTTTGCAATATACACAAATCCCAGTGTGTCATCATCCTCATTTTGCGACTGTATAGCATCTTTTCCGGCTGCGATGACAAAACTGCCGTCTGCAATCGCTATATTGTCCTTTCCTATCATTCCATGTGATGCCGCTGTAATCTGATATGTTCCATTTGTGATGACAAGCTCATTTTTAGACACGATACCATGACCGGCGGGCGAGTTAATGACCAGTGTTCCTGTTCCATTCAGTGTCAGGTCATCTTTTGAAAAAATAACCGCATCAATATTATTATCGTCAATTGCCACAAATGTCCCGCCATTTGTCAGTGCATTTTCTGTTCCGTCAGCCAGCGTCACAAACACTTTGTCAGCCTTTTTTACATAAATGGCTGCGGATGTCTCCGAAGTAATATCGACGCCGTTCAATACCAGCTGCACTTTCTCTGATTTGTCCACATCAACGATGATCATTCCGTCACTCAATGTGCCGCTGACAATATAATCTCCCTCACCCATGATCGTGACAGTACTTCCATCAATTGTAACATTTTTGGAATCCGTCGTACAGCCCTTATCAGAGATTGTAATGTTATCGCACTTCGCCGCATCATATTCTCCACTCAGGTCGCGATTTGAAAATAACTTTGAAGAATCAATTATCGTTTCGGTATCTGCTGCTCCAGATATGACACTTGTGTCATTTTTATTCGTTGAATTTCCATCTTCACTATTTGTTACAACATTCTCTGCCTCTGCTGCCACTGCGTTTATATCTATATTTTTATTTATCTGATTTCCGCATGCTGTCGCAAACATACTGTACACTAAAACGACTGCCATAACCTGATATTTCTTATTTTTCATTTTTATTTTATACTCCTCTCAAAACCTTGCTACATCATCTCCGACACACTGCTCTCCTGATTCGACAGCGAGATCTCCAGATTTCCATTCCTGCAGCGCACATCATCGATAAACGCCTTCTCTCTGCCTGCCTCCCGAAACGTGATATGATAAGTCAGCTTGAACAGGCTTCCCATATTTGTTGTTTTGACATTGAGCAGCTCGAACTTGCTCGCATACTGGTCAAACAGATCATCAAATACCTCCACATAATCCAAATCCTCCGGAATCGTAATGTGTAACGTCCGCTCCAGCGCTGCATTCTTCCTCGCACCAAAATCAATCTGCGCATAAAGCATGTCGACAGCTCCCATGATGATCACGAACAGAAACGCATATGCAATGTACCCCATTCCGGTAATGATGCCTGCCCCCATTGCCAGAAACAGCACGCCGATCTCCTTTGCTGTACCCGGGGCGGAACGAAACCGTACCAGACTAAAGGCACCTGCCACTGCCACGCCTGCCCCCACATTTCCGTTTACCATCATGATCACCACACACACGATTGCCGGAATTGTAGCGATTGTCACGATAAAGCTTTTAGAATATGTATTCTTGTACATATACATCACTGACAAGATCAATCCTATAACAAGTGAGCTGACAATGCAAATCATAAAATCTGTAACTGAAATAACGCTCGCCGTCTCCGCGTCAAATAATCCCCTGAAAATACTCTCAAACATTCTGATCACCCCTTCTCATTTTCTGAGGAACTGTTCAAAAATAACCCCTGCATCTTGACTTGTCTGTTCCTGAATAGCTCCTTACGCCCAAAATAGCCGCAGGCAAACAATTTTATGCCACCTGCTATGCGATAAACGCTTTCCCTGCTGTTTCCTCCTTGTGTCCATAGATCATTTTCTCATACGCAGTACCATATTTCGAAAAAGAAGTCTTATAAATTTTTTCCTGTGTCAGTACATGTGTCATCCAGAGCGGAATGCCGCCCGAGGTCTTAATTTCCATCAATACCATGTCCTCGTCGATCAGCGATTCGCCCCACACTCCCTCGGAAAGCGAGAGTTCTTCCTGTCTTGCAAGAATATTTTCATCGAATGTCACCCTGAAATCACTGCCGTCTAACGCATAAAAAGCTTCCCTCTCGTAAGACAAAAACACCTTTGGTTTCAAGGTCTGATACAACTGGAAAAAATACTCAATCTCATTTCCGATCTGTGTCGCCCTTTCCGAGGGCGATGCTTTTGGAAATGGTGTCTCACGCACAATCCATTCCAAAGTCTCCAGCTGCGAAAGCGACTCGCGGCGCTTATATACAACATCATCATACTTTTTCTTGAGTTCGATAAATACTTTATCCTGCGCCTCTGCCTGCTTGTAGCTTCTGATGCGGAGCTTCTCTTTATAGATTGGCTTCTCGATGGAGCGGCGCACCAGTATGTAACTGTCTGTATCAAAATAGACATTTCTGATCGTGGTATGACCGAAATCGTCCAGCTTCATATAGGCAAGCATCGCCTCGAGTACCGCCTTCCTCTGTTTCTTAGTCATCATATACTTCATCTCATAACGTTTAAATACTGCCTGATATGCCATACTCTTTATCTCCTTCGTAATGAACTGTAGAAATTCCACAGTCCATTATGTTCTTTTCTCACATTGCTTAGGAGCTGTCATGAAATAACTTTCAATTTTGACGCAGAATAAATTCACACAGGCTAGGCGGAGGAGTGAGGCGTACTGGACGTACGCCGATTGACGACAACGACGCATGTGTGGATTTAGACAAGTCAAAATGAAAGGTTATTTCGTGACAGTTCCTTACTGCTATGTTACGAGTATAGAATGCGAAGCTTAAATGAAACTTAAATCAAGTGTGTTTATTTTGTGAAATATATCAGGGTTTTTATTACCTTTTGTCACTAGCCTGTCACTAGTACTATTCTGTCTGACTCCTCAATAAATTATCTCTATCCATCACATTTTCTTTAATTCGTTCCCAACACTTCCACATTATAACCAAGCCGCCCAAGCTCTGAAAGAACATCCGGTATGAACGCGTGAGCGAAATCCTCGCCGTTGCAATTTAATGTAAGGTTCATAGAAATATTACCCTGACCATACCCTCCGCGTCTATTCAGGACGTTTTCTAGACCCTGCTCAATCGTAGCGAGTGGCGCTTCGATATTGGTTCGCCCTGCTGGCTGATCGCCCAGAATCGCCATGAATGGATTGCCGCCGCGGATTACTGCACCTGTGGCAAGGCGGGGGATTGATACTTTAGGAATTTCTGATATACTAAATCCTACGGACTTTCCCCCAACACCTGGAATCCAATCAGGAACCGTGAAGTTAATAGAGTTAATAGCGCGTATCATAGTGTTAACAGCCGCCACAACCGCATTTGCAACGCCCTCAACGGTGCCTATGATTGCATTAATAATGCTCTTTATTACATCTGCAACGCCTTGTATAACGCCTGCAAAACCGTCCCAGACTCTCTGCCAGTCGCCTTTGACAATACCAATAAGTATGTTTATTACACCATTTACAATCTCAATTATTCCGTTTATGATATCCGTTACAAAAGCTATTGCATCTTCAACAACCTGTATTACTATACCGCAGATATCTGTTATTGTTGGAACAAGCACATCAACCAACCAATCTATAAGCGGTTTCACTCGCTCTTCCCACATAAACAGCAATGCTTCGCCTAACAAGCCAAACATTTCAAACAGATTATCGAAAAGAGGTTTTAGATGTTCTTCCCATAAAGCCTTTATTCTTTCGCCAAGCCCATCAATAAGATTCCTAAAATCCTCGCTCTGCTCGTACAGGTACACAAACCCTGCTGCGAGTGCGGCTATCCCTGCAATGATTAACGTGATCGGTGAGGTCAGTGCTGCGAGTACGCCACTCAAAACGCCGACTGCTGCTGACAGAATCGTTCCTGCGTTTGCGATTGCCAGAACAATCCCGGCAACAGGTGCAACAATGGAGATAAGCTTCTGGATAGCCTCTGAATGGTCTGATATCCAGTCGCTTAGTTTTGTCAGTAAATCTGTGATGGTTTCCATCGCGGATATGATCGCTTCTCCTGCCCACTCACCAAGTGGCTGTAAAAAGTTTTCCCATAACCAGACACCTAAAGGCTTAAACACTTCTAACACAGAATTGAATAAATCTAATGCTGCTGAGAGCGTATCAAGAAACGCCGGAATTGCGTCCTCTATCGTCCACCCGGCTATGGGGAGTAAGACATTTGTCCAGAACCATTCAAGCCCTTCGCCTATTGTGTCTGTAAGTGGTTTAAGCGCTTCCAATAATCCATTTATAGACTCTAAAAGTGGATAGAAGTCAAGACCTTCACTCCATACAACCGTTGCATCAGCCGCATTCCTGATATGTTCAACAATGATTGCAAAGATATCACGAATGTTTTCAAGGATACTCAATCCTATCTGGTTTTTGTTCCATGCTTCACCTAAACTGTGTGCAAGATTCCCGATAACAGCACCAATATCTTCGGCAATGTGGAGCATGTCCGAAAACATCTGGACAGTGGCTTCTTCATTCCACATGGTAAGGAAGTCG
>CAMWLV010000003.1 GCA_947175175.1 uncultured Lachnospiraceae bacterium | reverse complement strand
TGGAAACTGGAGCCGTGATGATGGTAATGTATGTGGTACAGCTGATCCTGGATCCGGTTGCGCTGGAACAGGGGGAAAAATATCAGGTGATATGTGATGTCTTTCACCTGCAGAACACAGTGCAGTTTTCCGTTCTTGCGATTCTGTTTTTGATCGTATTATATATCGCAAAGAATGTGTTCCAGTTTTTTCTGCAGAGGAATCTGTACCGGTTTGTGTACAGCAACCAGTTCAAGACGGCATCGAGCCTGATGAAAAATTTTGTCAGGCGCGAATATGAGTATTATCTTGATGCAGAAACATCTGTGATACAGAGGAGTATTACTGCAGATGTCAGCAATATGTACGCGTTGATCATGTCTGTATTGCAGATCGCATCGGAGGTGATTGTTGCTGTATTTCTGGTTGTGGCGCTCGCTGTAAAAGATCCAGTCATGACAGTGGTGATTGCAGTGCTATTGGTAGTAACACTTGTTGTCATCAAGAATATCATCAAGCCGATCATGAACCGCACGGGCAAAGAAAATCAAGACTATGGCGCGTCCATGTTTGCGTGGATTTCACAGACTGTACAGGGTATAAAGGAAATTAAGGTCGCAGGGCGCGAGCAGTATTTTATAGGCGAGTACTGCAAGGTCGGAGAAGGTTATGTGAAGGCAATGGAGCGGTTCAGCCTGTTTAATAACACCCCGAAACTTTTAATTGAGACTGTGTGTATGGCAGGGCTGCTGGGCTATATTATGGCGCTGATCGTGATAGGAACAGATGTATCGGGTATGGTTTCCTTATTTGCAGCGTTTGGTATTGCGGCGATGAGGCTTTTGCCCGCAGCGAGCCGTATTAATAACCAGATGACAAGCATGGCATTTAATGAACCGTTTTTCTTTAATGTGAGCGATAATCTTGTCGAGGAGACGGACGAGGTACACACAGACATTTCCTATGCAGTTGCCGCGAAAGAAAAGCTGCCTGTCACGAGGGAGGTAAAACTGTCCGATATTACGTACCACTATCCCAATTCGGACAAGCTGATCTTTGACCATGCGACGGTTTCTTTTCCAATTGGCAGATCAATCGGTATCGTGGGGACGAGCGGCGCCGGAAAGACGACAATTATTGACATTTTGTTAGG
Organism: uncultured Lachnospiraceae bacterium; assembly: GCA_947175175.1. Taxonomy (GTDB): domain Bacteria; phylum Bacillota; class Clostridia; order Lachnospirales; family Lachnospiraceae; genus COE1. Next base: position 58,477 of record CAMWLV010000003.1, on the reverse strand, counting down.
GCTCTTAAAGCTGCAGGGCGGCAGTGTGCTTGCAGATGATGTGAATATACAGGATCATTACAGGGAGTGGCTTGCCAATGTGGGCTACATACCGCAGATGATCTTTTTGCTGGATGCGGATATCAGGAAAAATGTTGCTTTTGGCGTCCCGGAGGAGGAGATTGATGAGGAAAAGCTTTGGTATGCTTTGAAGGAAGCACAGCTTGACGAATTTGTAAAGACGCTGCCAGAGGGTGTGAATACTGGTATTGGTGAGCGTGGAATCAGGCTTTCTGGCGGGCAGCGTCAGAGAATTGGTATTGCGAGGGCACTTTACAATGACCCAGAGGTGATGATTCTGGATGAGGCGACCTCGGCGCTGGACAATGACACGGAGGCGGCGATCATGGAGTCCATCAACCGGCTGCATGGTAAAAAAACACTTGTTATTATTGCGCACAGGTTACAGACAATTGAGAAATGTGATATGGTATTTAGAGTGGAGGACGGCGGTATTGTAAGAGAACGCTAGGAAACGCAGATTGTGTTAGGTATCGGATCGCCACGAAGGCAACAGGAAAACGAATATGAAACTGTTACGTGGCGTAGGGAAAGTGGTGGTAGGTTATGAGGCTAAGTATAATAGTACCTGTTTACAATATGGCGGCGGACAATAAGCTCAGATTTTGCCTGGACTCGCTGATCAATCAGACGATTGCGGACTATGAGATCATAGCAGTAGACGATGCCTCGACGGACGAATCGCTTATGATTCTCAAAGAATATGAGTCCAAGTATCCATGGAAATTTAAGGCGGTACAGTCCTACGAGAATGTCAAGCAGGGCGGCGCGCGCAATAAGGGGCTTGACATCGCGCGCGGCAGATGGATTGGTTTTGTCGATTCCGATGACTGGGTTGCACCTGACATGTACGAAAAGCTGATAAAAAAAGCGGAGAAAACGGGCGCGGATGTTGTCGGATGCGATTACTGCATGGTTGATACGCATACGATGAATATCGGTAAGCTGATGCCCAACAATACGACGGACCAGACCGGAGTGCTTGACCACGAGCGTTATAAAAAGCTTGTCATGAATCCGGGAAGCATGGTGATCAAGGTATATCTGAAAGCTGTGATCGATGCGTATGGTCTGAGGTTTCCGGAGAGGTCTTTTTATGAGGATAATTGTGCTTCACCGATCTGGATGCTGCACTTTACGCACTTCGAGAAAGTGGATGAGCCTCTTTACTATTATTATCAGCATGGGACTTCCACAGTACATGAAATCAGTTTGGAGAAATGTGAGGCGAGACTTGCAATGGGAAAGCGCCTGATCGAGGAGGCGCGCAGATATGGTATTTACAAGCCTTACAGGCAGGAGTTTGAGTTCGCTTTTTCAAAAATATATTATATGAACACACTTTTTACTTATATGCTTGGAGTGAGGAAAACCAGATTAAAGTTCCTCAAAGAGATTGCAGATGGAATGAAACAGGAGTTCCCGGATTTTCAGGACAATATTTATTACCAGAATGCATTTGACGAGGAACAGAAGAAGCTTGCAGCGATGCACATGCAGTCCCCCCTTAAATTCAAGCTTTATTTTCAGCTGCTTTATTTTTACCGCAATAAAATACGCCGCAGTACTGGAAACAGCGGGACGTAAAGGATATGGGGGGCAGATATGCAGTTTACTTCTTTTGAATTTTTAATATTTTTACCGGTTGTGGTATTGTTGTTTTATGTGATACCCAGGAAGCTCCGCCAGCTTTGGTTATTGCTGGCAAGCTACTATTTTTATATGGGATGGAATGCAAAATACGCGCTCTTGATTTTGATATCAACAGTGATTACATATCTGTGTGGTATATTCATCGGCCGCATAGGGAGGCGGGAGCGAAGGAAACGCCTTTTGTTACTGACAGCGGGGATTGTGACGAATCTTGCGATTCTTGTATTTTATAAATATTTTTACTTTCTGCATGATACAGCGGAAGCGTTTTTTGCCGTGTTTGGTATCAGGATAGAGGCATCGAGGCTTGATATTATCCTTCCTGTCGGAATCTCATTTTATACATTTCAGGCGCTGGGATATACGATTGACGTTTACCGGGGGACAGTGAAGGCGGAGAAGAATTTTATTCAATATGCCTTGTTCGTCTCGTTTTTTCCGCAGCTTGTGGCGGGTCCCATCGAAAGAAGCGGTCATCTGATGGGACAGCTTGAGAAAGTCCTGCATGAAAAAACATGGAGTTTTGATAAAATAACACGTGGGCTGCTCCTGATGCTGTGGGGCTTTTTTATGAAGATGGTCATCGCGGACCGGGTAGCAATGCTTGTTGATCATGTGTTCGAAATGTATTATATGTATAGCGGACTGCCGCTTTTGTTTGCCTGTGTGCTGTTTTCTGTGCAGCTCTACTGTGATTTTGCAAGCTATTCCGTGATCGCAATGGGGGCGGCAAAGCTCTTGGGAATCGAATTGATGGCAAATTTCGAGGCGCCATTTTTCTCAAAAAGTATCAAGGAACTTTGGAGACATTGGCATGTGTCATTGAGCTCATGGTTTCGGGATTATGTCTACATACCCATGGGCGGCAGCAGATGTTCTAAGCCGCGCATGTATTTTAACAATATGGTGACATTTATATTGAGCGGATTCTGGCACGGTGCGAGCTGGCATTTTGTGGCGTGGGGCGCAATACAAGGGTTGTATATTATTGTGGGTGATATGCTCAAGCCAGTAAAGGCGAGGTTTCAGACCTTTTTTCATGTGCGTGTGAAAACTTTTGTTTATCAGCTATTTCAGGGAGTATGCACTTTTTTCCTGTTTGCGTTGTCGATGGTATTTTTCCGGGCTGAGACTGTAAAGGATGCAGTCTATTATATACAGCGGCTATTTATGACCTTTGATGTGTGGTCTCTGTTTGATGAATCCATGTACTATCTGGGACTTGACAGAAAGGAAATGGGTGTCATGTGGATTGGAATACTGATTCTGCTGGTAGTGGATCTGTATTATGTCAGAAAGAAGGCTTTGTTTGATACACTTGTAAAGGAGCAGTGCCTTGCAGTGCAGTATGTGTTTGTGGCCGTGCTGCTGGTAATGATACTTGTGTTTGGTGTATACGGTGAAGGTTATGATGCGTCCCAGTTCATTTACTTCCAATTTTAAACAGACGTTTTTGTGATTGGACAATCAGGACTGGGGCATGTATGGAGGTTGGAATGGCGAAAAAGGCAGTGGTTTCGAGGATCGCGGCGGTGGCGGTTTTTATCCTGTTTGTCAGTCTGGTACTCACGGTTACAGACAGGATCGTCCGCGCAAAATTCATAGGGGATTCCACAACGATCGTGAATGGTTTCTATGCGGAAAAGGAGAATGACATTGATATGATCGTGATTGGCAGCAGCAACAGCTTCTGCACAGTTGATCCGGTCACGTTATATGAGGAGTACGGCATAGCAGCATATGATTTTGGCAGTTCGTCGCAGCCCATGAACATTTCGGTGCTCTATATAAAGGAGGCATTGAAGACACAGAAGCCTAAGGTTGTAGCGTTGGAGGTGAATATGATGGCAGGGGGCAGTATTCACAGTATCAATGAAGCGGGGCTGCGGTGGGGGTATACGGACATTCCGCTTTCATTTGATAAGCTGAAATGTATCTATCAGTCACTAGGCAGGGTGGATGCGGAATATTTCTCTTATGTGTATCCGGTATTTCGCTATCACGATCGCTGGAAAGAGCTGAGTAAGCTGGATTATACATATTTCAGCCAGGACAAGACAAACTATACTAAGGGCTATCTGGAAACGCAGGAAGTGGCAGAGAACACTGTGAATCTCAATGAATATGATTTTGAGGGAGAGGCGTGGATCGAGGAAGCCAATATTGCCTATCTGGATGAGATCGTACAGCTGTGCCGCAAAAAGAATGTGGAGCTGCTGCTGTTCAAATCGCCCAAGGCAAACTGGCACCGGTATGAGACGGAGGCAGTCAGGGCGCTTGCGGATGCGCGTGGTCTGAAATTTGTAGACTACAATGAACTTTACCAGAATGGGGAGCTGGAGCTTGATACGGCAGCGGATTTCCGGGATGACGATCATCTCAATGATTTTGGGGCAAAAAAGGTCACGATCCATCTGGGCGGATATGTCAAGGCAAATTATGACCTGCCGGACCGGAGACTGGATGAAAAACCAAATTCATGGGATGCGGCAAGCAGTTACAGACAAAGGAGCGGATGGCAGGAGTTTATGGCAGCCCGGACAGCGAGGGAATGTCTGGAGATGACACAGAATGACGCGGATTATGTTCTGATCGTGACGGATAGGAAAGCTGGAAACGGCAAAGAGGTACAGCAGTGGGTGTACCAGGATTGTGAGATTGCGCTGGAGGTACAGTGGCAGGACGATGGCATCAGGCATATCCGGATTGGGGAAAGTGAGCTTGTGCTGGCAAAGACGGGCGGTTTCTATCAGGTTTTAATCGACAATGTGAATCACTTCCAGGCTGGAAGCAGATGGAACATTATCGTATATGATAAGGTGACAGAAGGTGTTGTGGCAAATCTGGTGTTTGATGAATAGGGAAATAGCATTACAGTTCAGCCTGGGACTTTGCACCACACTGCAAAGTCCGTAAGAAAGCGTAGTGGTTGAGATGCATCAAGCCGCCACGAAGTGGTTTTGCATGGCTTGATGCTTGTAACAGGAAGCCGAAGGTGTTAGGAACTGCTCAAAAATAACATGTACACCTTGACTTGTCTATTTCTCCGATTGCACAGGTCAAAAAGCCTCGCCGTAGCCCGCTACGCCTACGTTTTTTGACCTGCACCCTCGAAGAAATATCCTGCGCAAGTTGCACATGTTATTTCTGCACAGTTCCTTACTGTTCAGACAGGACTTAGCATTTACTGCTAAGTCCGTGAGAAAACGTATCGCATGTGAGTAAAAATCCATTTGCGAAGCAAATTTTGCATGGATTTTTACCTGTTACTGGAACGGAGTGAACAGTAACCTGAAGGTTGAACTGTTACGAAATAAATGGCTGATTGTTTTGACGGACAGGGAAAAATGTGATAGAATTGGAAAAGATTGGGCATATTGAATAAATATTTGGAGGATTATTATGATATTAGATGATAAAACGATACTAATTACAGGTGGTACAGGCTCTTTTGGAAGGTGCTTTACCGAATATGTACTGACACATTATAACCCCAAAAAGATTATTATTTATTCAAGGGATGAATATAAACAGTGGGTGATGGCGAACGATTTTGCACAGTACAAAGAAAAGCTTCGTTTTTTTATCGGCGATGTGCGTGATTATGAGCGCATGAAACGTGCGTTTGAGGGCGTTGATTATGTGATTCATGCGGCGGCGTTAAAACAGGTGCCCGCGTGTGAGTACAATCCGAACGAGGCGATCAAGACGAATGTCAATGGTGCGCAGAATGTCATTGATGCAGCGTTAAATACAGGTATTAAAAAGGTTGTAGCTTTATCTACAGACAAGGCAGTCAATCCGGTGAATTTATATGGTGGTACGAAATTGGTGTCAGATAAGTTATTTATTGCTGCCAACGCGTACTGTGGCATGAAGGACTTGAATTTCTCTATCGTGCGATATGGAAATGTAGCGGGAAGCAGGGGATCGATCATTCCGCTTTTTCAAAAGCTGATTGACGAGGGCGCAAGTGAGCTTCCGATTACGGATTATCGCATGACACGCTTCTGGATCAGTCTGACGCAGGGAGTTGAGCTTGTGATCAAGGCACTCGAGGAGGCGAAAGGCGGTGAGACTTTTATCAGCAGGATTCCTTCGTTTAAGATCACAGATCTTGCGGAGGCGATGGCACCAGGGATGAAGACGGTGGAAGTTGGTATCCGTCCAGGTGAGAAGCTTCATGAGGTGATGATCACAGCGGAAGATTCTATGACGACGTATGAGTATGAAAAGAATTTTATCATCTATCCGCAGATGTTCTGGCAGGAGTCAAAACGTCCGAATCCAAGTGGCAGAAAGGTGGAGGAGGGCTTCTATTATTCGTCGGGAAACAATACGGAGTGGCTGTCTGTAGAACAGATTCGAAAGCTCTTGAAGACAGATTTGCACGAGTAGGGGGTTTTTATGGTAAAACCAGCGATTGCCGGAGGTTCTCCGGTCAGGAACACAAAACTTTATTATGGACATCAGTTTGTCGATCAGGCGGACGTGAAGGCGGTGGAGGAAGTGCTCACCAGCGATTACCTCACATGCGGTCCAAAAGTTGTGGAGCTTGAAAAAAAGCTCTGTGCACTCACGGGGGCAAAGTATGCAGTTGCTGTCAGCAATGGCACTGCGGCGCTTCATATCGCGGCAATGGCGGCAGGTGTAGGAGCAGGGGATGAGCTGATCACAACACCAATTACATTTGCTGCATCTGCAAACTGTGCACTTTACTGTGGCGGAAGACCAGTTTTTGCAGATATTAATCCGAATACTTACAATATTGATCCGGTGAGTGTGCAGGAGAAGATCACCGATCACACCAAGGCAGTAGTGGCAGTGGATTTTACAGGACAAGCCGCGCCGCTGGATGAGCTGCTTGAGATATGCCGCAGGAAAGGCATTGTATTGATAGAGGATGGGGCGCATTCTATTGGTACAAAATACAAGGGAAAGCCGGTTGGAAGTATCGCAGATATGACAACGTTTAGTTTTCACCCTGTCAAGACGGTGACAGGCGGGGAGGGAGGTGCGGTGCTCACAAACCGCGGGGATTTATACGAAAAACTCTTGCTGTACCGTTCCCATGGAATTACAAAAGATGAGACTTTTTATGTGAATGAGAGTCATGGTTCATGGTATCATGAACAGATTGACCTAGGATATAATTACAGAATTACAGATATTCAGTGCGCGCTGATCTTAAGTCAGATTGACAAGCTCTCACAGTTTGCAGAAAGACGCAGGAAGATCGTGGAACGCTATAATGAGGCGTTTTTGCAGATTCCACAGCTCTTTGTACAGCAGGAGATACCGGAGTCCGATACGACGAGACATCTCTACATACTGCGGCTTAGACCAGAGATGTTGACAATCGACCGCAGGGGCTTTTTTGACGCGATGGCGGCAGAGAATATCTGCTGTAATGTGCACTATATCCCAGTGTACTGGCACCCATATTACGAGAAGCTTGGATACAAAAAAGGGCTCTGTCCTAATGCGGAGAAGTTATATGAGGAGATGATGAGTCTGCCGATTTATTATTCCCTGACAGACCGCGATGTCGATGATGTGATCATGGCGGTCAGGAAGCTTGTGGACTATTATAAAAAATAAAAATGTGAGCTTAGTACTCCATCCGGTCAGAAATTAGAATTGTGACCGCCTGTTTCGCACCATTGCGTCGTTAAAATTTCTAGACGATGCCACCGCATCGCCGTCGAAATTTTGCCTAGCACTGGCACGAACCATGCAGCCCACAACTCCAATTTCTGTCTGGATGGAGTACTAGTAATATGCCAGGCTTTTACCGATTGAAGAAGTAAGGAGATCAAGATGAAAAGTGCAGCGATCATAACGGCGAGGGGAGGCAGCAAACGCATACCGCGCAAGAACATCAAGCCATTTCTGGGAAGACCAATTATTGAGTACAGTATTGAGGCAGCACTGCGGGCGGATCTGTTTGATGAGGTTATGGTGTCGACAGATGACGAGGAGATCGCGCAGGTGGCAGAAAGGGCAGGGGCGAAGGTTCCTTTTTTTAGAAGCGAGAAGACGTCCAATGATTTTGCCACGACAGCGGATGTAATTGCAGAGGTTATTGAAGCTTATGAGCAGATTGGAAAAAATTTTCATACGGTATGCTGTATCTATCCCACAGCGCCTTTTGTGACGGCAGACACCATCAGGACAGCCATGATGCTATTAGAGCAGGAAATGCCCCTGTCTCAGGGTCGGGCGGATTGTGTGATACCAGTGGTGAAATTTTCTTTCCCGCCGCAGAGAGGTGTTGTGGTTCATGATGGTATACTCTCACCAATGTGGCCGGAAAATATGGCAAAGCGCTCACAGGATTTGGAACCGCTCTATCACGATTGTGGACAGTTTTACTGTCTGAATGTGGAGAGTTTTCGACGGCAGAAGGCGATCTGGATGGAGAATGCAGTCCCATTTGTACAGGACGAAAAATATGTGCAGGATATCGATACACTGGAAGATTGGGAGATCGCAGAGATGAAATACCAGCTTTTGATGGGCACAAATCTGCAGAATGGAAATCAATAGGAGAGGGAAAGATGAGCGATACTTTTAACATTAATGGCAGGACAGTGGGAGATGGCAATCCTGCTTATATCATAGCAGAGATGTCAGCCAATCATGCGGGGAGCATTGAGCGTGCGCTGGAATTGATTCATGTGGCAAAAGAGGCGGGGGCAGACTGTGTTAAGATACAGACTTATACGCCGGATACAATGACAATTGACTGCCGCAATGAGTATTTTCAGATTGAAAAGGGTACATGGGAGGGTGATAACCTGTATTCCCTGTACCAGAAAGCGTATACACCATGGGAGTGGCAGGAGCAGCTTCGCGACGAGGCGGCAAAGGTGGGCATTGACTTTCTGTCAACACCTTTTGACCAGACCTCAGTCGATTTCCTGGAGAATCTTGGCGTAGGCTTTTACAAAATAGCTTCGTTTGAACTGGTGGACATTCCGCTGTTGGAATATATTGCCTCCAAAAAGAAACCGATCATCATGTCAACAGCGATGGGAACCTTAGAGGAAATCAATGAGGCAGTTGAGGCAGTTTACCGCACTGGAAACAAGCAGCTGGCATTGATGAAGTGCTCGAGCGCTTATCCGGCGAAAAGTGAGGAGATGAATCTCAGTACGATTCGGGATTTAAAAGCGCGTTTTGATATTCCGGTAGGGCTTTCTGATCATTCGATGGGGTATTTTGGCGCCATGACTGCGGTTGCAATGGGAGCCAATATCATTGAAAAGCACTTCTGCATCAGCCGTGCGATCAAAAATCCAGATTCGAGTTTTTCTATGGAACCAGAGGAGTTCCGTGAGATGGTCTGTCAGGTGCGCGAGGTGGAGAAAGCAATGGGAAAGGTTTATTATGGTGTTTCGGAACAGGAAGAAAGCAATACCTGTTTTCGCCGTTCCCTCTTTGTCGTGAAGGATATTGCTGCCGGCGAGGCGTTTACACCGGAGAATATCAGAAGTATCCGGCCAGCATATGGATTGAAACCGAAGTACTACAAGGACGTGCTCGGTAAAACTGCAAAGCGCGAATTGAAGCGTGGGACGCCGCTGGCATTTGGGGATATTGAGGGCATGGAGGAGTATCAGTCATGAATCTGCGGTTGAGGAAGGCGGATTATGATGATATAGATTTGCTTTTTGAATGGGCAAATGACGATACTGTCAGGGCAAATGCCTTTCACACAGAAAAGATTTCTTATGAAAATCATGTGCAATGGTTTGAAAAAGTGATGGCTGATGCGGATGTATATCTATATATTCTGTGCGAGGGCGAGAAGCCAGTCGGGCAGATTCGGCTCAATGTCGAAGGTGGTGAAGCCGTTATTGATTATAGCATAGCATGCGACCAGCGCGGAAAAGGATATGGCAGCGAAATGCTTCAAATGATGCAGGCGCAGCTGAACACAGCGAAAAGCATGCATGTCACAAAGATAGTTGGGCAGGTAAAGTATGAAAATCGTGCTTCTGCCAGGGCTTTTGAGAAAAATGGTTTTTTGAAAAAAGAGTTGCCAGATTATGCACAGTATGAAAAAGAAATCGAGTAAAGGTATTTAGGATCTGTTCAAAAATAATCTGTACACCTTGACTTGTCTATTTCTCCGATTGCACAGGTCAAAAAGCCTCGCCGTAGCCCGCTACGCCTGCGTTTTTTGACCTGCACCCTCGAAGAAATATTCTGCGCAAGTTGCACATATTATTTCTGAACAGTTCCTTATAACGATATGAATATCGAGCAGCTGCATGAAAATAATGTAAAGGATGTTATGAAATGAAGATTATCATTGCGACAATCAAATCATGGAATATTGAGCGGGCGAGAGAGCTGCAGAAGAAATATGAAGGCGTACATGAGATTATAATTTATACGAGCAAGGAAGAATTTATGCTGAAGAACATATGCGATTTTGGACCTGATTACATTTTCCTGCCACACTGGTCCTATATTATGCCCAAAGAAATAACGGACGATTGGGAGTGTGTGGTGTTTCATATGACAGATCTGCCATATGGAAGGGGAGGAAGTCCGCTTCAGAATCTGATCGTGCGCGGACATAAAGAGACAAAGATATCTGCGGTCAGAATGACAGAGAAACTCGATGGCGGTCCAATATATATGAAGCATGCGTTATCGTTGGAAGGAAGTGCACAGGAGATTTTTGTGCGTTGTTCGGATATTATTTTTCGGGAAATGATTCCACAGTTTCTGGATGAGGGTAGTGAGAAAATAGCACCCATTCCACAGGAAGGGGAACCAGTGTTGTTTAAACGCAGAAAGCCAGAAGATGGGAATATAACGTCTGATATGAAAACAGACCAAATCTATGATTATATCAGAATGCTGGACGCGGAAGGTTATCCCAGGGCATTTATAGAGTTTGGGGATTATCGATTGGAACTGGAACAGGCAGCATTTTTAATCAATGAAAACAATGAAAAAGAACTCTCAGCAAAGGTCACTTTTCGGCATATGTCAGATCAGTCAGAATCATAGCGGGAGATAGGAGATTGAAGTTTGAAAGAAGTTCACTTTCAAACGATTGATTGGTATGCGTGCCAGAGCACGCAGGGGGGATAAAAGATGAAAACAGTTTTGGTTGTGGCGGCACATCCAGACGATGAGATTCTCGGAGTTGGCGGAACGGTGGCAAGGCATGTGGCGGAGGGCGATGTTGTCTATGCCTATATTTTGGGGGAGGGGCAGACCTCGCGCGGTACCCATCGGGAGGATACAGACAGGGAGGTTGTGGAAGAACTTCATCAAAACACTTTGGAGAGTGCCGAGGCAGTAGGATTCCAGAACGTATTTTTTGCGGATTTTCCAGACAATCGTTTTGATGATGTGGACCTGCTGGACATTGTAAAAGCAGTGGAGCAGAAAATACAGGAACTACAGCCACAGATTATCTATACACATTACAGCGGTGATCTGAATGTAGACCACCAGTATACAGCGCGCGCGGTACTCACGGCGACAAGACCGATCGGTGACTATAGTGTGGAGGAGATTTATGCCTTTGAGACGCTTTCTTCCACAGAGTGGAATTTTGATTACAGTGTACAGTCTGCTTTTTGTCCGAATGTATTTGTGGATATCTCCGATTATTATGACAAGAAGGAGCAGGCGATGAACTGTTATGTGTCAGAGCTTTGCAGCTTTCCACACCCGAGAAGTCTGACAGGGATGGATGTGCTGTCAAAAACGCGCGGCATGGCAGCAGGCATGGAGCGGGCGGAAGCATTTATGTTGATCCGTAAAACCATAAGGAGCTGTCATGAAATAACTTTCAATTTTGACGCAGAATAAATTCATACAGGCTAGGCGGAGGAGTGAGGCGTACTGGACGTACGCCGATTGACGACAACGACGCATGTGTGGATTTAGACAAGTCAAAATGAAAGGTTATTTCGCGACAGTTCCTAAGGAGCAGTTAGGAAGTAGAGGATTGAGATGTTATATATACGTGCAGACGGCAATACAGAGATTGGCATGGGGCATGTGATGCGCTGTCTCTCCGTTGCGGAAGCGGCGGCGGATATCGACCATGTATATCCGCCTGTTTTTATTACAGCAGATGAGGGATGCCGGACGCTGATTGAGGAGCGGGGGTTTCGCGTCATTGTGCTGGGGACAGATTACAGGGATATGATGAGTGAGCTTTGGCAGTTGGACCCGCTGTTTCAAAAACAGGATGTGCTGCTTGTGGACAGTTATCAGGCGGACAGTGAATATTATCTTGCGCTGCGGAAGCTTGTGAAAGTGGCATGTTTTGAGGATATGGGGCAGGCGTATCCCGTTGATTTGCTGATCAATTACAATATCTATGCGCCAGATTTGGAGAAATGTTATAAGGAACAGGACTCAGAAAGTGGGGCAAACGGCAGATTTCCCCGGAAAGTATTGTTAGGCGCAGAGTATATGCCGCTACGAAAGGCATTTCAGGAACCAGCGGGATATATGGTCAATGATAAAGTAACAAATGTTATTGCAACAACGGGCGGAAGTGATCCCTATTTTGCAATGGGGGCTTTTGCAGACGTTTTGAGCAGCGATAGAACACTGGCAGAACAGGGGCTACACCTGCATTTGATCAGTGGACCTTTTAACCGCTTTGCAGGTGAGCTGAAGCGCAAATGCCAGCACGACGAAGTTAAAGAATGGCGTGACTGCAAAAAAGAACAGTCCCGCATGCGCGGAGTAACAATAACAATCCATGAAAATGTAAAGGATATGCGCAGTCTGCTTTTGGAAAGCGATGTGGTCATCACGGCGACAGGGAGCACGATTTATGAAGTCAGTTCCCTGGGGGTGCCGATGATTGTGTTCTATTTTGCCGAAAATCAGCGGCAGGGAGCGGAGGCGCTGGAGAAACTCACGGATATTGTCAATGCGGGTTGCTTTGCCAAGAATCCTGAGTTGGTAGCAGACAACGTGAGAGAGACATTGAAACGCTGTATCAGAGATAAGTCATACAGGGAGCTTCTGCACAGGCAGGAAAGAGAACTGATCGATGGAAAAGGAGCACGCCGCATCGCAGAGCAGTTGATGAGGCTTGCAGCGGAAACGAGGTAAAAGCATGGCTGCAGGAAAAAAGAGACAATTGAATTATGAGCTGCTGCGCATCTTAGCGATGCTGATGATCGTGTGTCTGCACTATCTTAGCAAAGGTGGGCTGCTCGGCGATCCGGCAAGGGCGGATATGACAGCAGCAGGATATGCGGCGTGGCTGGTCGAGGCATTTTGTCTGGTGGCGGTCAATGTATATGTGCTCATCAGTGGATACTTTGGTGTGGATGCGCGGGGGAGTCTGTCAGGCAGCACTAAGATTACATTGCGGGGAGTATTGAGAAGACCGATCAATATATGGAAGCAGGTGTTCTTTTATTCGATGCTCTTTGGCTGCGGTGCGCTCATTATCGGAGCGCAGGAATTTGACCTCTATCAGTTTTTTTCCTATTGTTTTCCCCTGGTGACAGAGCACTATTGGTTTGCAACGTACTATGTTGTTTTATGTCTCATGATGCCATTTTTGAACGCAGGTATTTCTTATCTGGAGCAGAGGGAGACAGGCTGTCTGCTGATGGGGTTTGTGTTGTTCTTTAGTATCTCCAAGACCATTATTCCAATGCAGCTTCCATGGGATAACTACGGGTATGACAGTCTGTGGTTTATTGTTCTGTATCTGACAGGAGCGTATCTTAGAAGATATGAAATAGCGCTCATAAAGACGAGAGGAAGGGCAGCAGCACTGTATTTGGGTAGTACGATGGCGGTGTTTGCCTCCTTTTTTCTGATTCGGATGATTTATCTGAGAACAGGAAAATTGGAAGCGATGATTCACTATGGGTACACTTACAATTTCCTGTTTTGTTATACAGGTGCAGTTGGACTGTTTCTTTTGTTTAAAGAGTATAAAGTGAACGCATTAAATGGAGACAGAGTTGAAAATAGAGCAGGACAGACGTTAGAGCGTTTCCGCAAGCCGATTGAACTGCTTTCCGGGGCATCGTTTGGCGTCTACCTGATCCATGAGCATATCAATATACGCTATGCATGGCCAAAGTGGTTTCACTGTGAGGAACAGATTGGGAGTTCTGCTGCAGGTTTTTTGTGTCATATGCTTCTCAGTGTTGTGTGTGTATATCTGATTTGTACAGTGATGGAACTGATTCGGCAGAAGGGCAGCATGACAATTCTTCCGGCACTGATTCTGCTATTGTATCCGCTGCGGCATGCAGGTGTTGGAATTGATCTGATGGATGCGGGCTATGCGTTGGGAAATTACCGCTTTTTTGATTCGCTGAATCAAATGTGGAAGCTGGCAACTTATCTGGCAAATATAGCAGGCGCTGCTATTTCGAAACTGCCTTTTGGGGACTGTTGGATCGGCATGGATAGATACTGTGGCCTGCTGATTGGAGCAGCAGCGGCAGGTGTATATTTGTATTTGTGGAAACACTATGGACAGAAACGGAAATTATTTAGTGTCTTGTTGTTTGTGTCTGAGCTGACAGCACTCTCACTATGCTGGGCTCCGAATGTTATTTTATATCAGTATTTAGGATATCTTTTGATGACAATTGCTGTTATAATACTATTTGAGGCAATTACAAAAGAAAAAAAGAAATACTTTGTTATGGCGGGTGTTATTTTAGGACTCTGTGTGACTGTGAGAATGCCCAACATTACTTATATGGCACTGATTTTGCCGGTATGGTGTGACTGTTTTTGGAATCGCAGCAGGGGAGAGATGGCTCCAAAGAAAAATGCGTGGTTTGGCGGGCTGGCAGCACGCACCCTGTACTGTATTGGCGGCTATCTGGCGGGACTGCTTGTGCCGTTGGCAGTGATCTGTGTGCGCTATGGATTGACAGCATACCCGAACATGATTTCTTCCCTGTTTGGAATGACAGACCATGCGGCGGATTATAAGCCGGCATCAATGGTTATGGCAATGTTTGAGGATTATATTCATTACAGTGTATGGCTGTTTTTGTTTGTGGGATATATGGCAGCAGGGCTGCTATTTTTCTATATACTGGATAAAGTCGTGCAGACGACAGCGAAGAAAAAAATAACATATATTTTTGAAACGTTATATGCATTGGGATTGCTTGTGGTACTTCGTTTGTGCTATGGCAGAGGGATGTTTGACTTTGATTATAGTAGATATTTTAGCATGTATAAGTGGGTTACAGTCTATCTGTTGATTGTGATTGCTTTGTGTATTGGTATGTTATTTTACAAAACAGCAAGCAGGGACTTGAAATTATGGGCAGTATTTTTGCTTGTTATCATATTTGTGACACCGCTTGGAAGCAATAATAGATTGCATCCAATTATCAACAATCTGTTTCTGGTGATTCCAGTCTCAATTTTGATGGTTGAGGATTTGTTCGGGAAAAGCTGTAAAGCAGGCTCAAAAAGCTATGCATTTCGGATAACGCTTGGTTTTATACTCGTGTGCACAACAATACAGAGTATCCTGTTTGGAATTGGGTTTGTGTTTCACGACAGAGGAGTGCAGGAAAGTAACAATTGTATCAATATAGAACTACAGTGCAGCAATACAGGTGCAGGACTTGCGACGACAGCGGACAAGAAAAAGAATCTTGAGGAGCTTGACACGTATTTATATCAGAACAATCTGAATAAAAAACAGGTGATATTATATGGTGAGATTCCTGCAATAGCATATATGATGGATATGGAGCCGGCAATATTCACGACATGGGCGGATCTCGATTCAAACAGTATTGATACACTGGAAGAAGACTTGAATCAACTGTCGGCCGAAACGGCACCAGATGCACTTCCAGTCATTATATTTGGACGCCCTTATGTAGAAGGCTTGACAGAGGCGGATGGACTTTCTCGTCAGAAACTGAGGCTCATCATGGATTTTGCGGAGGAAAAAGGATATCAGCAGTGCTTTAGCAATGAAGAATATATTGTGTTTCTGGTATATTAATCCCAAAACCTTGCCAAAATCTTATGAAAAGAGTACAATAAAGCGAGAAATAGTTTTCCAGGATTAGGAAATAGTGGAAAGGCATGGTTATAGCATGATCAATTTTAATGTACCGCCATTTACTGGCAGGGAGATGGACTATATCAGGCAGGCAGTTGAGAATCAGAAAATATGCGGGGATGGACCATTTACCAGGAAGTGCAGTGAGTGGATTGAACAGTATACAGGCATGGCGAAGTGTCTGATGACCCCCTCCTGCACACAGGCAACAGAACTTGCGGCGCTCCTGATTGATATCAAGGAGGGAGACGAGGTGATCATGCCTTCCTACACTTTTGTATCCACTGCGGACGCTTTTGTGCTTCGCGGCGCAAAGGCAGTGTTTGTCGATATTCGGCCGGATACCATGAATATTGATGAAAAGTTGATCGAACAGGCGATCACAGACAGGACAAGGGCGATCGTTCCTGTCCACTATGCGGGTGTTGCATGTGAGATGGATACCATTATGGACATCGCAAAGCGTCACAAGCTTTTTGTGGTGGAAGATGCAGCACAGGGAATTGCGGCAACATACAAGGGCAGGCAGCTCGGCGCGATCGGTGATTTCGGGTGTTATTCATTTCATGAGACCAAGAATCTGAGCATGGGCGAGGGCGGTGCACTGTTGATACAGGATGAGCAGTTTGTCAATGATGCAGAGATTATTCGGGAAAAGGGGACGAATCGATCACAGTTTTATCGGGGACAGATCGACAAGTACCGCTGGGTGAACTACGGTTCCTCCTATCTTCCAAGTGACATGAACGCTGCTTATCTGTGGGCTCAGATTGAATTGATTGACGAGATCACTGCAAAGCGTGTGGCGTTGTGGAATCAGTATAACGAACTGCTGCAGCCGCTGCAGGAGCAGGGAATCTTGGAACTTCCCCATGTGCCGGAGGGCTGTGTTCACAATGGCCATATGTACTATGTCAAGACAAAGGATCTGGAGGAGCGCACACGACTCATCGATTTTCTGAAAGAAAATGGTATCTGGGCAGTATTTCACTACGTACCGCTGCATTCTGCGCCGGCGGGATTAAAGTTTGGCAGATTTTTCGGTGAGGATGTGTACACGACTAAGGAAAGTGACAGGCTGCTGCGTCTGCCGATGTTTTATGCGCTGACGTCTGCTGAAGCTGACTATATCGTAAGTAAAGTGAAGGAGTTCTATCACGTATGATGGATGACCACACAGGAGTAAAGGCAGCAAAAGTGTGTGGTGCTTTTGTTTATACCTTTTTGCTTGCGCTGCTTTTATCTGTCTTATTTGATTTTTATTATGATTTGAATGACGACACCATGATAAAGGATATCGTATCAGGAGCCTATACAGGGCAGCCAAGTGGATATTGTATACAGATGCTGTATCCTTTAGCGTGGTGTATTGCGCTTTTTTACAAAGTCATTCCGGCAATTCCATGGTATGGCTTGTTTTTGTGTCTGTGTCAGTTTGGCGTCGTTTTTCTGATTGCGGCGCGGCTTTTGTTGGTCATGCAAAGGGCAGGAACAAGATTTGCGGCGCTTGCGGCAGAGGCGGCTCTGGTGCTTGGGCTGTTTCTGCGGGAATTTGTGGTGGTGCAGTACAGTGTGACTTCGGGAGTCTGCATGGCAGGAGCGGTGTTTTTGTTTCTTACGGCACCGAAAACAGACAAGCCGTCCGTATTTTTCAGAAGAAATCTGATTCCGCTGATTCTTGTGGTAGTGTCTTTTTCGATTCGAACAGAAGTGTGCATTATGCTGATGCCGTTTCTGCTGCTTGCAGGGCTTGTAAAATGGTGCAGTGAGGATAGAGTTTTTACGGCGGTTAATTTCAGAAAATATATCATGTTGATCGTGTCTGCGCTTTTGTGTATGGCAGCCATGTGCTCCCTTGATCTGGTGGCGTACAGGGGAAGTGAATGGAGTAGTTTTCGGAGTTTTTTTGACGCGCGCACAAAGCTGTATGATTTTTATGATATTCCTGGTTATGAAGACAACAGGGATTTTTATGAGTCAATTGGCTTGTCGAGGGAGTCTTACGCGCTCTTGGAAAATTATAATTTTGCCCTCGACGAGTCGATTGACACATGGAGGCTTGAAGCAATCGTGGCATATCAGGAGCAGCTGGCAAAGGAGGGAAAGGGACTTCATTATACATTTGGACTTGTCAGCAGGAATAGTGTCAAAGATGCGCTGTGGAAGTATAGAACTCAGCTCCAAAGCAATATATCTCTTGCCAGCGCTGCAGTGATTGTCTTGTATTTGTTGTATCTTATCCTGTGTGTATTACCTGCGAAAGGAAAGCAGCAAGCGGGAGCAGTTCTGAAAATTTTGTGTGTTCTTGCGGTGCGGAGTGTTTTGTGGCTGTATCTGTGCATGGTGGACAGGGTGCTTGACAGGGTAACAATACCACTTCTGATGGTGGAACTTATCATGCTGGTAAGCTTTTTCCTCTGTGACTGTTCTAGGAGAGAGAATTCTGGTGCTTTCCGTATCGTAAAATCAGTGGTTGGCATTTTGTGCATTGTTGGTGTTCTTGCTGTGTTTGCGGTAAACCTGTGGGAAGTGCAGGACGAGTATGACAAGCGTGCAGCAGCAGATGCGCGCTGGAATGCGATGATGGATTATTGCCGAAAAAATGGAAATAATTATTATGTAATAGATGTGTATTCCTCAACCTCTTACCAAAATGCGCCCTACTCAGAAAAAATGTTTGCGGATGTGAATAATTCGTATAAAAATTTTGACCTCTGTGGAGGGTGGGCGGCAAAAAGCCCGCTTGCGAGGCAGAAATTGGAGAAGCATCATTTCAGGGATATTCAGAGTGCTCTATGCAGTGACAGGACAAGGGGACAGGCAAAAGCGTATTTCGTGGTGAATGCAGACAAAAATCTTGACTGGCTGGTACAATACTATGAAAAAAGAGGGATAATGGTCGAACTGCGGCAAATGGATCAGATACAGACAGGTGCAGAGGAACCGGCATTTGATGTGTATGAGCTAGCGAAGAAATAAGGAGAGTTAAATATGGAACCTATAAAAAAAGATTTGGTGATAAGAGGACAGCAGATCTATCTGAGACCGATTACGGCGGATGATACGGAGCTGGCAGTGCGCTGGCGCAATAAGCCGGCAGTGGTAAAAAATTTTATCTATCGGAAGCCAGTCAGCCGAAAAGATCATGAGAAGTGGCTTACCAATAAGGTTTTTAAGGGATTGGTACATCAGTTTATCATATGCAGGAGCGAGGATGCCATGCCGCTGGGCTCTGTCTATCTGCAGAATTTTGAGGATGAGCACAAAAGGGCGGAGTCTGGCATTTATCTGGGGGAAGAGCAGGCGTACGGAAAAGGAATCGGAACGGAAGCAGTAAAGCTGATAGCAGACTATGCTTTTGGGACACTTGGGCTGCATAAATTATCAGCGCGTGTGCTTGCGTATAATACGGCGAGCAGGCGCCTGCATGAGAAGGCTGGTTATGTGCAGGAAGCGCATCTGAAGGATGAGCTTTTTCTGGAGGGAAAATATGAGGACTTGATATTGTTTGGGGCCGTTAATCCAAGGGATCATTGATTCCAAACAGTGATAAGGAGATATCAGTTAATTATGAGTAAAATTAGCTTTGTCATTCCCTGTTATCAAAGCGCAAGGACAATCGAGAAAGTTGTGGCAGAGATACAGGATACAATGGCATCTATACCCAAATATGTATATGACATTTTTCTGGTAAATGACTGTTCACCGGATGACACGTATGAGGTCATTAAGGCGTTGTGTGCAAAATACAACAATATTACAGGAATCAGTCTGGCACGGAATTTTGGACAGCATGCGGCACTGATGGCAGGACTTCGCAGGTCAGACGGCGATATTGTTGTCTGTCTTGACGATGATGGGCAGACACCGGCAAATGAGGTGGGCAAGCTGCTTGAGGGTATTGAGAATGGAAGCGATGTGGTCTATGCGAGCTACGAAAATAAACAGCACAGCGCCTTTCGAAACTTTGGGACGTGGATGAATGATATTATGACGAGGATGATGCTGGGAAAGCCAAAAGAGCTGCATCTGACAAGCTATTTTGCAGCGAAGCGCTTTGTGGTGGACAGCATGCTCCAGTATGAGAACAGTTATCCTTATATTATTGGTCTTGTGCTGCGCGCCACCAGAAATATCTCCAATGTTCCGGTAAAACACCGAAGTCGTGAGGTCGGAACATCGGGATATACAATGAAAAAACTGCTGGGTTTGTGGTTTAATGGGTTTACGGCATTTTCGATCCTGCCGCTTCGGATTGCTACAATAACGGGTGTTACTTTTGCGGGCGCAGGTTTTATCTATGGAATTTATACGATCGTGAAAAAATTTGTCAATCCAGAAGTGCCGCTGGGGTTCAGTTCACTGATGGCGGCAGTTGTGTTTATCGGCGGTATGCTGATGATCATGTTGGGACTCATTGGGGAATATATTGGACGTATTTACATCAGTATTAATAATTCGCCGCAGTATGTAGTCAAGGAAGAAGTGGGGAGCAGAGGGAAAGAATATGAAGATAACAGCTTTTGATCAAACAGCAAGAAGGCTTTTTCTCTTTGAGGCAATCGTGATGTGTTTCCTGATGATAAGCGTGGCAGGCAGACGGAAAATTTATGATTTTAATGCAGAGAACACAGAAATTTATCGCGAGAATGTGATTTATAATGAGCAGGAGGACGCGTATTATATCGGACCAGACATGGAGGCGGCTGGGGAGTATCCTGCTCTGGGAAATGCAAAGATGCGGATTGCGCCGGGGGCGTATGACGTGGAGATACAGTATTCTAGTATCATGAATGTGGAGGACACAGTGGGAAGCTGTGCAGATCAGGCAGGATGGCTGCGGATCAGGTCATACAAGAATCCAACAAGTGTAAAATATAATACAATCGAACTGACAGGGGGGCAGACAAGCCAAAAGGACAGGATGTGGATCACATCTGTGACAGATATTGATGATCTGGATTTTAAAGTTTATTATGGGGGAAGCGGCATTTTAAAGATAGAAAAGATCACTGTCAGGGAATTGCTGCGTTGGCGTGTTACCCGTATTTTGACATGGGTTCTGGGATTTTTGTTTATTGATTTCTGCTATTTTTATTTCATCAGGAAGAATACTTATAGGAATAAGCACATTGTCCTTGGTTTTCTTGTCATGGTCTTTTTGTCCAGTCTTCCGGTTTTTCAGGGATTTATCATTGGAGGACATGATGCACCGTTTCATTTGGCAAGAATTTTATCTCTGGGGCGGTCAATCGAAGAGGGCAGATGGATTGCGCCGATTCAGGCAGATATGATGAATGGTTATGGGTATGCATCGCCCTTATTTTACGGACAGCTTTTCTTATATTTTCCTGCAGTTTTATATAATATGGCAGTTCCGATTCATATTTGTTATCAGGTATATGTATTTTGTGCAAATGCAGCGACCAGTGTAGTATGTTATTGTTGTTTCAAAGGGATTTGTAAGAATCGCAGCATTGCATTTCTGGGAACCTGGATGTATCTTTTTTCCGCTTACAGGATAACGAATGTTTATGTCAGGGCTGCAGTCGGGGAATATACGGCAATGGTGTTTATGCCAATGGTGGTATATGGATTTTATAAAATATATACAACAAAACAGAGGCAGATCAGCATCAGGGATTATATCTTTGTTGTTCTGGGACTGACAGGGATGCTTCAAAGCCATTTGATCTCGACAGAGATCACAGCACTTTTTATTGCTATAACATGCGTTATTTTAATTAAAAAGACTTTTCAGCCTTATCGTTTTATCGCATTGGTGAAGGCGGCGCTCTTGACAGTGCTGTTGAATCTTGGGTTTTTGGTGCCGATGCTGGATTCCATGCAGATGGATATTTTGGTGAGGTCTAACAATTCTGGGCACATTCAGGAATCCGGAGCTTATTTGATCCAGCTTTTTGGCATGTTTATGACGCCTGGTGGAAAATCATTGGAAGAGCTGCAGGGTGATCTGCCCATCAATTTAGGATTCGGTCTTGCAGTTGGGATCGGTGTTTTTTTATGGTGTTATATCAAAAGATTTGACTGGGGTATGGAGGAAAGTGCACTGATGCGTTCCGGCGCTGTATTTTCCCTGCTTGCAGGTCTCGCCATTTGTTTTTCACTGCAAGCATTTCCGTGGGACAGCCTTGGGGCGGTGAGCGAAACTATAGTAAAAATAGCAACTGTCATACAGTTTCCGTGGAGATATCTTTCCATGGCAACGGTGTTGTGTGTGTTTGTCACCGTTATAGGAATCACGCTCTGCAGTGAGAGCGGGAAAATGCGGTATGGCCTGTTTGCTGGCGGGAGCATCTGTTTCCTGCTGCTGTTGAATGTGGGACTCTTTTATATGCAGTACGCAGATGTCTCTATCACCACAAAAATGTATGCATCTATGAGTGGGGTGGATTCGATTACCAATATTTATGGTGGGGAGTATTTGCTGGAAGGAACAGAGACAGCGTTGTGTTTGCGCAGGGATATGATCCTGGAAGATGATACAGTGCAGGCGGCTGATTATGTCAGTCAGGGTGGAAGGGTATCTTTTGCGTGCAGGAATGACAGCAATGCGCCAAAGCATGTAGAAATTCCGCTATTCTGCTATGACCATTATCAGGCGTATGACCTGCAGAGTGGAGAGCAGTTTTCCACAGCAGCAGGACAGAACAACCGAATTGCCATTGAGGTTCCAGGAAACTATGATGGAATTATTGGTGTGAGGTATGTTATCCCGATATTGTGGAAGATTGCATATGTGATTACCGTTTTGACAGCAATAGGGATTGCAGGAATCTTATGCTTACCGAAAGACAGGAGACTCGTAAATGAAGGGAAAAATGACTGAGAGAAAGATTGGTCTGATTGTTTTGATCGTTTTGATTCTGCTTTTTGCTGGATTATATATCAGTCTGATCTTTAATAGGAATATATGGACAGATGAAGCTTATACAATGGAATTAGTTCGCGAAAATCATTTCTGGGGGATTATTCAAAATACGGCAAATGATGTGCATCCCCCGTTGTATTATCTGATCGTGAAATGTTTTGTGCTTCTTTTTGGCGATACTTTTCTGGTATACAAGGCGGTTTCCATTATTCCGATGGTGCTGACAATGCTGCTGGCAGTTTCCCATATAAGACCGTGGTGGGGAGAGCGTGCAGCAGTGCTGTTCCTGATCATGGTTAATGCTATTCCCTGTGTGCTTGAGTATGTGGTGCAGATGCGTATGTACAGCTGGGCGTTGTTTTTTGTCACATGGGCAGGACTGAGTGCATATGGAATGTGCATGAAGGAGGACAAGCGGATTGGGAAGTGCTGCTGCATACAGTTGACGGCTGCTAGTCTACTGGGATGTTATACGCATACCTATGCAATGCTGAGCTGTGTATGCATTTATATGCTGCTATGTGTCTGTGTATTATTGCAGTGCAGAAAAAGAAAAAACTGGATATTGCTGAAAGTTAGTCTGATATCCGGTAGTACAGTGGCGGTGTGTTACCTGCCATGGCTTGTTATTCTGCTTAGGCAGACAATGAGCCGGATTGAGAACTACTGGATTGAACCTGTCACATGGGAGGTTATACGCAAATATCCTGATTTCCTGTTTGCATCGCGGCTGCCGGGTTCTGCTGTGCTGTATCTGGTTTTGTGTGGTGCCGCAGTGCTGGTCTGCATCAATCGGTGCAGGAAAAAGAGCGATGGAGACTGGGAAGGTTTGACAGCGCTGATGATGCTCGCGGTTCCCTTACTGACAGCGCTGATTGGCATCGTGGTATCCGTTCTGGTGACTCCCTTTTTTATTGCCAGGTATCTCCTGCCCTGTATGGGGCTGTTTGCATTGTTTCTGGCACTTGCATTTCAGGGAAAGCGCGAGTATGTCCAGATTCTGATCGGTATCTTTGGGCTTTTTATGGTTCTGGAGTCCTATCAGAAAAATATTGAGATGGAATATCACAGTACACATACAGAAGAATTGCTTGCGTATATGGAGGAACACCTGGAGCCGGAGGACCTGATTGCCTACAATTTTGAGATTTATGGATTTATCTACAATATTTATTTTGAGGACAGGGTAACATTTTTAAATGATGTGGACTTTGCGGGCGATTTTAGCTCGATCTGGTATTTTGACAGCTGTGTGACACCTTGGCTTGATGCACAGGTTTTGGAACAAAATGGTTTGGAAAAGGAATTTGTTATGACAACAGGGATCGAACAGAATGAATTTCAACTCTATCAAATCAGGCATAAGGAATGAGTAGAGGGAGGAACACATTGGAGAAGTGGAGAAGGATAGGAGTGATCGTCAGTGGTATCATACTGGCAATGGTATTGACAGCGCTTTGTATCACTGGGCGGATCACAAGGGCAGTGGTGTCGGAGAGCGGAGCTGCATATGAGCAGAAGGTCGATTCCGTGGCATTTGGTTATCAGCTGGAACAGGATTTTATACCGCAGTATGAATCATTGGAGATTGTAAAGGTTCATATTGACGCATCCGAGTGTGCCAGGGAGGTAGGGGTGCTGCAGGTCAGTATTTTGAACCAATATAAAGAACATGTATTCCATATAATGATTCCCGTTTCCGAACTGCCGCAGTATGGCTGGGTGGAGGTTCCGGTTCATGTGCAGCTGACACCTGGAGAGGTCAATACACTTGTTTTGGAGAGTATTGATTGCGTGGATTATGGCCCCAAGATTTCTTTTTTGGATTCCAGGCTTGCGGCATCGGCGGAGCAGAAGGGTTTTCATCTGGTCTATGCAGGGATGGATGTGGAGCATTCGGCGCTGCAGGCTGCATTTGTTTATGCGGTTCCCATTGCAATATATGAGTATCTTGTATATTATGTATTTGGATTGATTTTGATCGTTTTAGTGGTATTATGAGATAAAGTGATGTGGTTGTATTGCTGTTTTGGTTGTGTTATACTTGGAAGATATAGGAAATGCTGCTGGGAGGTTTATGGATTTGGATAGTTTTTTTCATTATATAAATGACGTGATCTTCTATACTTTTTCCGACAGTGAACATGCCAGAATCCAGGCAAAAAGAAATGCAGCAGTTCAGATCGTTGTAGCAACAGCTGCCTTTATTCTGCTGATGCGGGTATTTCCGATGGGGGTAGTAAAAAATCATACATTGTCAAAGCAGCAGGCGTATAAGAAGACCACAGAGACTGCATTTTCAGGAGATTCATTTACTGCAGAAGATAAAAAACTTCAGATGTTGTTTTTTTCAGAAACGCATATTGAACAAATAAAGCTCTATATGCAATGTGTGATCTCATCAGAACAATCCGGGCAGGAAAGTGTTCTGTTTCGGCTGTATGATGAGAACTTTTCCTGTATTTACGAGGAGGAGGAGAACAGTCGGACGATTGAGAAAAATGGGTATCTGAACGCAGAGCCTGATATGGATGTGGAGACAGGGAAAGCGTATTATTATGAAATTGTGATCAGTGACGAGAGCCGGGCAGGATATACATTGCCCGTCGCAGACAGGAAATTGCTTGCACAGGAGGAGAACAGCACCTTATATATTGATGGTATTATCAATGAGGAGCTGAGCCTGGTCGCTGATTTTGACTATACAAGACCACTTTCCGCAGTGCAGATTGTCTTGCTCTATGCATTGATTCTTGCTGGAGCAGTGCTCCTATATTTCTTTTTGCTGATTGTGGTCTATTGGTATGATGACCGGATGGCATGCTATTCTCGACAGATTATCAGATATTTTCGGTTTGGTATGAGTGCAGCTGGCGGCCTTGCAGTGATCGTACTGTTCGTTTATGCTGTAGTATTGGGGCGTTTTGGCGGGGAAGTGTGGGACAAACTCTTTTTTTCAATCGGAATGATAGCTGCATGGGGCTGGCTGGCTGGCATGTTGTGGCAAGGGACAAGAATAATCCGGCCGGCACAGCAGGCAAAACTTCCAGTCAGTAGTAAAATCTGTCTGGTGTGGAGAAACTATATTCAGACGGTATGCTTTGGGTTGTTGTTTTGTGCATTATGTCAGTATGTCAATGCGGACAGGGATTTTTATCATTACACGAACACCAGGTGGATGCTGATCTTCCTGGCGGCTGGCCTGTTGATGAACTATAGCGAAAAGCAGTTTGTCAATAAGTTTAGTGCCATATGGCTTGCGCTTGGTCTTGTCGGCTCTGTGTTTTACTGCAGGGCAGCTGGGACAGATGAAAACAAACTGCTCCTTGCACGACTTACCTGTGGTGTGGTGGCGGCGTGGGGGCTGTTGGCTCTGAATATTCTTTTTGTTCTGGTGCGGACCAGCGCAGTTTATGATCAAAAGCATTTACACAATATTGGAAAAAAGATTTCCAGACAGGTGATTACGCATAAGCAGCAGACGGTGTATCTGGTCTTATGGGTTGTGTTTAGCCTGCTGATGTACGCAAACCGATATGAGAAGGTGTGGGTATTTACCGCAACACTTCCATTTCTGGCGTTTCTTTTTGTTCCGAACACACTGTTGGTTCGATGCAGGTTTTTAAGGAATTTTAACAATGGAATCCTTTTAAGCTTTGCTCTGGTGACAATGTTCTGCCTCGAACACAGGCCGCATCATTACTGGATGCTTTATCGGTATGGCGGAATGTTTCATACGGTGGCATGTACTGGTATGTATCTTGCAGTGGTGCTTGGGGCAGTGCTTGCAAAACTCTATGGCAAGTTAAAGACCAGAAAGAATATACTCGTTTTTTGTCTGCCAGAGTATTTTGTGACAGCATGTGTGGTTGGATTTATCGTGCTTACGATGTCAAGAACGGCATTTTTGACTTCAGCAGTGACAGTGACAGTGCTTGTGGTTCTGACAGCGGTCATATATCACAAAAGCTTTAGAAGGATTGTATCAGAGCTTGGCGTCCTGGCAATGGTGTGTCTGGTCAGTTTTCCGATGGTTTTTACAGCAGTGCGGATGGTTCCGGCTGTTGTGAATGAACCAGTGCGATATGACTTGGAATTTCAGGATCGGTCTTTCATGGTTTATGAGGGAGATCCGATTGACTCGGATAAATACATGACAGTAAGCCGCTTTTTTAGTACATTATTCGGCAGGTTTCAGTCAGAAGGAGAGGAAGAAGCAGAGGCAGGGCAGATCGAGGGAATCTGGTTGGAAGAGACAGGAGAACTGGTCTATACAGGAGACGGTCTGGCAGGAATCAATCGATCACAGTTTTCCATGGAGGGCGATGGAGAAGGCAGCCTCGAAGATGGAGAGAAAAATGACATATCGAATGGAAGGTTTGCGATCTTTGGCGATTATATAAAAGAAATTGGATTTCAGGGACATCCATGGATGGGACCAGAGGATAAAAATGGCAATGAATATGCTCATGCGCACAATTCTTTTATCCAAGTTGCATATAATTTCGGGGTGATTGCAGGGATTGTGTTTATCATTTTGTATGCATTGACATTGTGGCGCTCTGTCCAATTTGCTTTGGAGCACGGGAAAAAATTCAATATTGTGTTGACTCCATTTGTGTTGGTTGTTGTGTTTGGGTTTGTCAGCTTGACAGAGTGGGCGTACCATCCGTGTATTCCGGTGGGTTTTAGTTTTATACTGATGCAGATGGTTCTAATGCGCACAAGTACACAGGGAAGATAGAAGGGCCGGGAGGCAGAAATAAAATTATGAAAATAGGAAATCATATCAATCCACAGCTGCTGCAAAGAAGAATTGTGTTGGTGATACTTGATATTATGACAGTGTGTATTGCAAGTATCGCGCCATTGTGGATTCGCTTTGAATTAAATTACAGAGATATTCCAGATGTCTACTTAAACTCCGCATGGAATTTTATAATCTTCAATGTGGTCATAACACTCGCTGTGTTCTATGTCTTTAAGCTGTATCACAGTTTATGGGCGTTTGCAGGGACAGCGGAGGTGCAGAATATCATTGCTGCCTGTATCTTAAGTGCTATTTTTGACTTTCTTGGAATGAAGTTTATGCAGTACCCGATTCCGAGAAGTTATTATTTTACGTACGCATTGGTGCTTACGGGGATCACAACCTGTACCAGGTTTTCCTACCGTATTATGCGCAGTATGCGCCATAAGGCGCAGAACAGGAAAAATGGCACACGCGTGATGATCATTGGTGCCGGAGATGCTGGAAATACAGTGATCAAGGAGATTACAAACAGCAGCTACAGCACCATGACGATCAAGTGCATTATCGATGATGACGAGAACAAATGGGGCAGATTTATACAGGGGATCAAGATTGCCGGCGGGCGCGACAGGATTGTAGAATATGCTGCGCTGTATGGTATTGACGAGATTTTTATAGCGATACCGTCGGCAAACCGCGCGACGATGAAAGCGCTTGTCGAGATCTGTAAGGAGACGAGCTGCAAGCTAAGAACCCTGCCGGGCATTTATCAGCTTGTCAATGGTGAGGTCAATGTCAGCAAGCTGCGGGATGTGGATGTCGAGGATCTGCTGGGGCGCGATCCGATCAAAGTCGATCTGGAGTCTATTTTAAATTATGTCAAAGGTCAGACGATCATGGTGACTGGCGGCGGCGGTTCGATCGGCAGTGAGCTCTGCCGGCAGATCGCAGGACACAAGCCAGCCAGACTGATTATTGTCGATATTTATGAGAATAATGCCTATGAGATACAACAGGAGCTGAAACACAAGTATCCCAATTTAGACTTGGTGGTACTGATTGCTTCTGTGAGAAATACAAACCGCATCAACAGCATTATGAAGAATTATCATCCCGATATTATCTATCACGCGGCGGCGCACAAGCATGTACCCTTGATGGAAGTAAGCCCAAATGAGGCGATCAAGAACAATGTGTTTGGCACTTGGAAGACAGCACAGGCAGCAGTTCAGAATGGAGTGAAGAAATTTGTGCTGATTTCGACCGATAAAGCGGTGAATCCCACGAATATCATGGGGGCGAGCAAACGGATCTGTGAAATGATCATACAGACATACAATCGTCATTATGACACAGAGTTTGTGGCCGTTCGTTTTGGAAATGTACTGGGAAGCAATGGAAGCGTGATTCCCCTGTTCAAGAAACAGATTGCCGCAGGAGGTCCTGTGACAGTCACACACCCGGATATCATCCGCTATTTTATGACAATTCCCGAGGCGGTATCGCTGGTACTTCAGGCTGGTGTCTATGCCAGGGGCGGTGAAATCTTTGTCCTTGATATGGGGGAGCCAGTCAAGATATTGGATCTGGCAAAGAACCTGATCCGATTGTCTGGCTATAAGGTTGACGAGGATATCAAGATAGCGTTCACTGGATTAAGACCAGGCGAAAAGCTCTATGAGGAGCTTCTGATGAGCGAGGAGGGGCTTACGGACACAGAAAATAAGCTGATTCATGTCGGTAAGCCGATCGAGTTTGACGAGACGTTATTTTATGTGCAGCTCAATCAACTAAAACAGGCAGTCGAGAGTGAGTGTGATGATGTGCGTGCATTGATACAGGAGATCGTGCCCACATATTCGCCCAAAAGTTCAGATACATCGCAGGATACAGAGCAGTCAAAAACGGATGTATAACATGATAGCAGTTTCTGTAGAGATGGAGGAGGAATATTATGGAAAGCAGTGCAAAAAAAAGAATTTATCTATCAAGTCCTACAATGCATGGAGACGAGCAGCACTTTGTGGCGGAGGCGTTTGACACAAACTGGGTGGCGCCGCTGGGACCAAATGTCAACAATTTCGAGACAGAGCTTGCAGCGTATACAGGATGTGGATATGCCGCGGCGTTAAGTTCCGGGACCGCAGCAATTCATCTGGGGCTAAAGCTATTGGGAGTGGGGGAAGGGGATGTGGTGTTCGTATCATCACTCACATTTTCTGCCAGCTGCAATCCGATCGTGTATGAGAAAGCGACACCAGTGTTTATCGATGCAGAGCCAGATACTTGGAATATGTCGCCGCAGGCGCTTGAGAGAGCATTTGAAAAATATCCGAATCCACGGGCAGTCGTTGTCGTTCATCTGTATGGTACCCCGGCAAAGATGGATGAGATCATGCATATATGTGAGAGGCACAAGGTACCGATATTGGAGGATGCGGCGGAGTCCCTTGGCTCTACATATGATGGAAAGCATACGGGAACATTTGGACGCATCGGGATCTATTCGTTTAATGGCAACAAGATCATCACAACCTCTGGCGGCGGGATGATGGTGTCCGGCGAGGAAGCACTTGTGAAGGAGGCAAGGGTACTTTCGACACAGGCGAGAGATGCGGCAAGACATTATCAGCACTCTAAGATAGGATATAATTATCGGATGAGCAACATTGATGCAGGTATCGGAAGGGGACAGCTGATGCATCTTGATGGGCATCTGAGGTTAAAGAAGGCAATTTACAAAAGATATCAGGAGGCATTTGCTGACATTGCAGCAATTACCATGAATCCCCTGAATCCAAAAGGGGATGCAAATAACTGGCTCTCCTGTATGACAATAGAACAGGGGAGTAAGGTGACACCCGACATGGTGATGGATGCACTGGAAGCTGAGAACATCGAGTCACGTCCGATCTGGAAACCCATGAACCTGCAGCCAGTCTTTGCAGCGTATGATTTTATGAGTCATAATGAGAGCGGAATCAGCGTTGGTGAGGATATTTTTAACCGAGGTGTATGTCTGCCGAGTGATATTAAGAATACAGATGCAGATATGGATAAGGTGATCGGCATTGTGAGGGGACTTTTTCAGAAATAGTGGGAGCCAGGAAAAATGTATCAGAAATATATAAAACGGTTGTTGGATATTGTCATATCGCTCATGGCACTTATCATACTGAGTCCGGTTCTGTTGATCGTTGCAGTGCTGGTGCGCATAAAGCTTGGCTCGCCAGTGATCTTTCATCAGGAGAGACCAGGATATCATGAAAAGGTATTTAAACTCTGCAAATTTCGTTCCATGACAAATGAGCGTGGTGCTGACGGCGAACTGCTGCCGGATGAAGTTCGGTTGACGAAATTTGGGAAGATGCTGCGGGCGACAAGCCTCGATGAACTTCCCGAGTTATGGAATATCCTAAAGGGTGATATGAGCCTGATTGGCCCGCGCCCCCTTTTGGTAAGCTATCTTCCATATTACACAAACGAGGAGCGACTCAGACACAGTGTAAGACCAGGACTTACAGGGCTTGCACAGGTGCGGGGGAGAAACCTGCTTGACTGGGACAGGCGTATTGCGACAGATGTAGAGTATGTCAGAAATCTTTCATTTGTCATGGATGTGAAAATTTTTTGCATGACAATCTGCAAGGTTTTGACACACGAAGACATAGAAGTGAACACAAATCAGGTAGAAGGTAATTTTGCTGAGATCAGAAAGGCAAAGCAGAAAAAGGAGTAGTTGCAATGAATCTTTTGATATTAAGCTGTGGTACAAGAGATAAGGTGGTTCAATATTTTAAAGAATCTTTTGGCAGGGATGGCAGGGTAATCTGCACGGACTGCAGTCCTTATGCGCCGGCGCTGTATGAGGCAGATGCCCATTATATTGTGCCAAGGATTACAGAGCCAGGGTATCTCGATGTGATATATGATATCTGCAAAAAAGAATCTGTCACAGGTGTGCTGTCACTTATTGATCCGGAACTTTCGTTGATCGCATTGCATGAGGAGGATTTTAAAGCCCTTGGTGTTACAGTCATTGGCTCTTCCTATGAACTGTGCGAACGCACATTAAATAAGTGGGAATTGTACTGTTGGATGAAAGCACATGAATATCCTTGTGCAAAAACATATATCGATATAGAAGAATTCAAAAGGGATCTGGAGCTTGAAAAGATCAGTTTCCCGGTTTTTGTAAAACCGATGAAAGGCAGTGCGAGCATTCAGATTGCCAAAGCCGATGATATGGGTACAGCGGAGTTTTTGTTCATGCATGGTGAACAGATGATTATACAGGAGTATATGACAGGGCAGGAGATTGGTGCAGATGTCTATATTGATCTGATCAGCAGGGAGGTTGTGTCCATTTTCACCAAGAAGAAACTTGTGATGCGGGCAGGGGAGACCGATAAGGCAATATCTTTTATTGATGAGCGATTATTTGAACAGATCAAAAAGTTTGTGACAGAAAACGGATTTACAGGACAGATTGACATTGATATTTTTGAGCAGGATGGCGTATATTATTTTTCAGAGGTAAATCCGCGGTTTGGCGGCGGATATCCCCATGCATATGCCTGTGGAGCAGATCACATGACGCTTATCAAAAATAATCTTTTGGGAGTGGCAAACCCTGTCGCCGTCGGTGGATATCAGACACAAAAGGTGATGATGAAATACAATGAGATCATGCTCATAGATACAGTTGATGCAAAAGGGAATGTATGATATGGGGAAAGTATTGATTCTTGCCAATTCTGCAAGCGGGTTATATGATTTTCGAAATGAGCTGATCAGGGAGCTTTTAAAGGAATATGAGGTATTTATAAGCCTTCCAGACGAGCAAAAGGTGCCAGAGCTTGCCAAGGAGGGGAGCAGGGTTATCCATACGCCGATTGACAGGCGGGGAATCAATCCTGTGCGGGATATCAAATTATTTTGTGAATATTTTAAAATGGTGCACAAAATAAAGCCTGATATTGTTTTGACCTATACGGTCAAGCCAAATATTTATGGGAATCTGTGCTGCAGGATTCAAAAGATACCATATCTCGCTAACATCACGGGCTTGGGCTCAGCTTTTGAAAACGATGGTCTGGTTCGGAAAATAGTAGTTTTTTTATATAAAATAGCATTGAAAAATGCCAAATGCGTTTTTTTTCAGAACAGGGCGAATCAGGACATATTTGAGCAGTTTCATATTCAGGGAAAAAAGGCGAGACTTTTACC
Organism: uncultured Lachnospiraceae bacterium; assembly: GCA_947175175.1. Classification (GTDB taxonomy): domain Bacteria; phylum Bacillota; class Clostridia; order Lachnospirales; family Lachnospiraceae; genus COE1. Next base: position 25,822 of record CAMWLV010000003.1, on the reverse strand, counting down.
TGGTTCTGGAGTAAATCTTGACAGACATTGTTTTAAGGAATATCCTTCTAAGGAGGGGGGGATGATTTTTCTCTATGTGGGCAGGGTTATGAAGGAAAAGGGGATTGACGAGCTGCTCTATGCGGCAGCTAAGATCCGCGAAGAGTATCCGGAAGTCATATTCAGACTCGTGGGAAATTATGAGGATGACTATAAGTATAAAATAGAGCAATTCGAAAAAAAGGAAATCGTAGAGCACATTGGTTATCAAAAAGATATTACACCATATTATCAGGAAGCATCTGCTATATTAATGCCAAGTTATCACGAGGGAATGTCCAATGTCATTTTGGAGGCGGCTGCAAGTGGGCGCCCGGTGCTGGCTTCGCAGATACCAGGCTGTCAGGAAGGTTTCGAGGACGGTATAACAGGATTCGGGTTTGTGCCGAGGGATAGGGAGGCGCTCCTGGAAACGCTCAGAAAATTTATAAGCCTTCCTTATGAGAAACGTGCTCAGATGGGAAAAAATGCAAGGGTTAAAATGGAAAAGGAATTTGACCGTAGGAAAGTGGTACAAATATATATGGAAGAAATTCATGCGATCATGAAAGGAGAAAATTTAAGATGAGTTTATACGAAGATATTTTGAGCGGAAAAGAGAAATTGTCACTGGTCGGGCTTGGCTATGTGGGAATGCCGATTGCAGTCGCTTTTGCGAGGAAGATTAAAGTCGTGGGGTTTGACCTGAATGCGGCAAAGATCGATCTCTATAAGTCGGGTATAGACCCCACGAATGAAGTGGGAGACGAGGTGATCAGGAACACAAAGGTGGAGTTTACTGCTGACGCTTCCCGGTTAAGAGAGGCAAAGTTCCATATCGTGGCAGTTCCGACACCGGTCAATGATGACCACACACCGGATCTGACACCTGTTGAGGGCGCAAGCCGTATTCTTGGACAGAATCTTACCAAAGGTTCTATTGTAGTGTTTGAGTCGACAGTGTATCCCGGTGTCACGGAGGATATCTGTGTGCCGATTCTCGAGAAGGAATCCGGTTTAAAATGCGGTGTGGACTTTAAGATTGGCTATTCACCAGAGCGTATCAATCCAGGGGATAAGATACACCGTCTGGAGACGATCACAAAGATTGTGTCTGGTATGGATGCAAAGACACTTGACGAAGTTGCACATGTGTATGAACTTGTGGTTGAGGCTGGCGTATACAGAGCGGAGTCCATCAAGGTCGCAGAGGCAGCAAAGGTGATCGAGAACAGTCAGAGAGATATCAACATAGCATTTATGAATGAACTTTCCATTATATTTAACAAGATGGGGATTGACACAAAGTCCGTTCTGGAAGCGGCAGGAACAAAGTGGAATTTCCTGAATTTCCAGCCGGGACTTGTCGGTGGACACTGCATCGGTGTTGACCCGTATTATCTGACTTACAAGGCGGAGCAGCTGGGATATCACTCTCAGATCATTCTTTCCGGACGCCGTATTAACGATGACATGGGCAAATATGTGGCAGAGAACCTTGTCAAGAATCTGATCAAGGCAGATATTCCAGTAAAGAGTGCCAAGGTAGCAATCCTCGGCTTTACATTCAAGGAGAACTGCCCGGATACCAGAAATACCAAGATCATTGATATCTATAACGAATTGAAAGAGTATGGCATTACAGCACAGGTGGCGGATGACAATGCTGACGCTGATGAGGCAAAACGTCTGTACGGAATTGAGTTTACGCCGTTGACAGATATTAAGGATTGCGATGCGGTGATTCTCGCAGTGGCACATGAGTCCTACAAGTCATTTGGCAAGGCGGACTTGGATGCACTCTATGCAGACAGCGGCAGGGCAAAGGTGTTGACTGACTTAAAGGGTATTCTGGATAAAAAAACGTATGTGGATGCAGGGTATCTTTATTGGAGACTATAGTATTGGAGACTATAGTATTGGAGAGAATGCATAAGGATAGAATGAATTTCGTTTTCTTGGGGATATTCACAGCTTTCTTTGGATATTTGCTCATGGCAGGCGAGCCGATGTATGTAGGAGATACCTTTCAATATGAAAACCAAATGATCATGCGGGAGCCGGTCTATGCACTGCTGATGCAGTTTTGCCGCTTCGTATCGCCTGAAAATCAATATTGGCTGATCATATTGTTCCAAAATATTCTGGCCGTGGCGGCAAACACAATATTGATTGTGTTTATGAGAAAACGATTTGTCTTGAATGTAGGGGTGTCATTGTTATTCACAGGAATTTTACTGGTACCGCACATTATGACGCCAGTGTTTGCGAGCACGCATTTAGTGCTGACAAATGCTCTGATGACGGAGGGAGTTCTGTTTTCCCTGTATCCGCTGGCTTTTATGAGTCTGTTGGATATGATGTGGTCGGGAAATCCTGTTGGAAAAAAGAGTTTTGGCACACTTGCTTTCTTTCTGCTGCTCTCATTGATTCGCGGTCAGATGATGGTACTGTTTGTTGTGTGGTTTCTGGTAGCATATGTTTTGTTAGTGAAAAATGGCATTGCGGTGACGAACAGGACGCAGGATAAAAAAAATACATTTGTGTTGGCAGAAAATATAGCAAAACAGGGATTGACTGCAGTTTTGGCAGCAGTTATTATCGCTTTTGCGGCGAGAAGCATTGTGATTCATGTGTATAACTACTGTGAACAGGGATTATTTGTGGATACTGCGTCAGGGAAAGCAATGTCGTTTGCAAATGTTCTGTATGCGGCAGACAGGGAGGACGGCGATGCAGTTGCCGATGATGGGCTGCGGGCGTTGTTTTATGAGATATATGACAAGGCAGATGCAGATCAGATGAATTATAAATATGCACCGTCTGGGATTCTTGGCAGGGCGGCATACCACGAAAAATGTCATGACGAGTTGAATTTCACCTATTTTGCGGAATCGGCAAGACAGTATGTGGGTGAGAAGCAGGGAATCTATGCGGATCGCTTTCAGGAGCTGATGATTGCGGTCGATGAGGTTGCCGCAGAACTTTCCGCAGAGCTGATGCCGCAGTTATTCGGCAGATATGCATTCAATTATATCTATATAATCGCACTTGGGTTTATTAGGACAGTTGCGTATGAAAATATATTTCTGGCATGGTATGCAATATTTGTTTATATAGCAGCAGTAGTATTGACGATCCTATTGTGGAAGCGTGATCCAAAGAGCATGGCAGCATCTTTTATGGCTGTTGTGCTGCTCACGATCGCGGGAAATGTCTGTGCGACGGCACTGATGATACAGTGTATATCCAGATATATGATATATAACCTCCCATTGTTTTATATGGCAGGATTTTTGGAACTTAGAGAATTGATTCAGGAAAGGCATGGTTGATAACATGGGATATAGAGATTTAAAGTTTGACAAGGACAGTGTGTTTCTTGTGACAGGCGGCGCCGGTTTTATCGGTTCAAATCTGTGTGAGGCGTTAACGGATATGGGGTATCAGGTGAGATGCCTTGACGATCTCTCCACCGGTAAGGAAGACAATGTGAAGATGTTTATGGACAGGTCAAACTATACCTTTATCAAAGGCGATATCAAAGACTTCGACACCTGTATGAAAGCATGTGAGGGGGTTGACTGCGTTTTAAATCAGGCGGCGTGGGGCTCTGTTCCCAGAAGTATTGAGATGCCGTTATTTTATGAGCAGAACAATATTATGGGGACACTGAACATGATGGAAGCGGCAAGGCAGAACGGTGTAAAGAAATTTGTATATGCGTCGAGTTCTTCTGTCTACGGTGATCACCCTGTTCTTCCCAAGAAGGAGGGAGAGGAGGGCAATCTGTTATCGCCCTATGCACTGACAAAGCGTACAAACGAAGAGTATGGCAAGCTCTATAAGAAACTCTATGGCCTTGACACCTATGGTCTGCGTTATTTCAATGTATTTGGGCGCAGGCAGGACCCCAACGGAGCTTATGCGGCAGTGATTCCCAAGTTTATCAAGCAGCTGCTTAACGGGGATGTTCCGACGATCAATGGCGACGGGAAGCAGTCAAGAGATTTCACTTACATCGACAACGTAATCGAGGCAAACTTAAAAGCATGCCAGGCGTCAAGCGATGTGGCGGGACAGGCATTTAACATTGCATACGGTGGCAGGGAATATCTGATTGATATCTATTATGACCTGTGCAAAGCGCTCGGCAAGGAAGTGGAGCCCCATTTTGGACCAGACCGCGCAGGGGATATCAAGCATTCCAACGCGGATATCTCGAAGGCAAAGGAAATGCTGGGCTATGCCCCGGAGTATGACTTTGAGAGCGGTATCGCACTGGCAATCGACTGGTACAAAGAGAATTTATGAAGATCAGTATAAGAATGGACGATATCACGCCGGATATGGACTGGGCAAAATTTATGCGTTTTAAGGCACTCTGTGACCAGTATAACATCAAGCCGCTGATTGGGGTAGTACCTGACAATATGGATGAAAACCTTCAAATTAATGCACCCGAAACTGCGCCCATAAGTGATTTCTGGCAATATCTGAGAGAACTGCAAAAAGATGGCTGGTGCATCGCGCAGCATGGCGCGACCCATATTTACACCACCAAAAAGATGGGCTGCTTTCCGCTGAACCAGCTGTCAGAATTTGCAGGGATAGGGTATGAGCAGCAGTATGAGGTATTAAAGCGGGGCAGAAAAATCCTAACAGATCACGGAATCAGAACTGATATTTTTATGGCGCCAGCACACTCTTTTGACCGCAATACCATAAAGGCGTTAAAGAAACTGGGATTTCGCAGACTGACAGACGGCTTTGGAGACTATCCATATATCCGTTTCGGAATGGTATTTTATCCGATATCGTACAAACAGAGCAGTGTCCTGAAAAACAGGGCAAAAAAGGGCTATACGACATTTGTCGTTCACGCGAACACAATGAATGACAAGGACTTTGAGCGGTATGAGCAGATTTTTGCCATACACAGGGACAGGCTTGTTTCGTATGCAGGGCTGTTGGAGCTGACACCGAGAAAACGAGGTGTGTTTGGAAATGTGAGGGAATACTTGATGGCATTCACAAAATTTGTGCTGGTTAATATTAGAGGTTTAAAGGTATGATGCAGACAAATCCGGTGAGAGTATTGAATGTGCTTGGAACGATAGATCTCGGCGGTGCGGAGAGCAGAGTGATGGAGCTCTACCGGGCACTCGACAGGGACAAGGTGCAGTTTGATTTTCTCGTGCACACAGAGAAGGAAGGTCAGTACGGTGAGGAAATACGGCGTCTTGGAGGCAGGATATACAATGTTCCACGGTTTCGGGTGTACAATATCCTGCCGTATCAAAAGGCGCTGCGAAGGTTTTTTTGCGAGCATAATGAATTTGCAGCAGTACAGGGGCATATGACCAGCACAGCGTCCATCTATCTTCCGATTGCGAAGAAGGCAGGTATTCCCGTGACAATTGCCCATGCTAGAAGTGCAGGGGTAGATCCAGGCATCAAGGGATTTGCGACCAAGGTGATCCGCTATCCGCTGAAATACAGGGCAGATTATTGCTTTACCTGTTCCGCGGAGGCGGCGGAGGCGGTCTATGGAAGAAAGTGGATAGACATGGGAAAGGTAAGAACCATTCCCAATGCGATTGATGTGCAGCGGTTTGCATACAATCCCACAGTACGGGAGCAGATACGCGCAGAGCTTGGACTTACTGGAAAGTTTGTGATCGGTCACGTGGGCAGATTTAGCTTTATGAAAAATCATGGTTATTTAATAGATGTCTTTGCAGAACTTTGCAGGATGCGGGACGATGCAGTGCTGGTATTGATCGGAAAGGGTGAGCTGGAAGAGGAGATGAAAAAAAAAGTAAAAACATTGAATCTTACAGATAAGGTACTTTTTCTAGGTAATCGCTTTGATGTGGAGCGGTATTATCAAGTATTTGACTATTTCGTCTTCCCATCGACCTTTGAAGGACTTCCGGGCAGTGTGGCGGAGGCGCAGGCATCAGGACTTTACTGTCTTGTCTCGGATAAAGTTACGAGAGAAGCAGCACTGACAGAACTTGTGACTTACAAGAGTATCGAGGAACCGGCTGCAAACTGGGCAGGTGAGATTATGCGAAACGCCAAAGCGGCGTTAGAGCGGAAAGATATGCGGGCGGCGATTGCTGATAGAGATTTTGACGTTCGTGCGCTGGCAGTAAAAATGGAAGCATTTTATATGAGCGGGAAGAATCCGCCGGGAGTCGTGACACAATAATATTTTGGAATTGCCATGGAACAAGTAAAGTGGATATGGTTTTTGTACAGTTTTGTGGGAAGGCAGGAAGTTTGAAAGAAGGTCACTTTCAAACTATTGATTGGTATGCGTGCCGGAGCACGCAAGGGGTATAAACTATGATTGATATCTCGTATCAGAAGAAATTTTTAAAGGTGAATCAGATATGGTATCCCAGAGATATTGCTATATCAGAACTTTTAAAGCAGAAGAGAAAGGCAGACATTCTGTTTGTGCATGGTGTTCCCATTGGGGAGACAAAAGGGCGCTTTCGGGGATGGCAGGAGTATCATACCTGTATGAATGATATTACCATTACAGAAGAAGAGATGCTCGCGGCGATCAATAAGGCTGTCAGATATCAGTTTCGCAGAAGTGAAAAAGATAATATCGAAATACGTTTCTATACCAAAACAGACATAGAGAATGCACCAGAACTGATCGCGGCTTTTGCTGATATTTATGAGCGGATGTATCAGTCAAAGGGATCCGATACAAAGCTGAACATATCTGCTGTTAAAAAGTATCTTGATGCGGATGGGATTGTATTTTCTGCAGTATGGCATGAGGATGAAATGCTGGTATTCCACTCCTATATCTGCGATGACACAGATGCCAGATTGCTGCATTCTGCCTCCTGCTTCCGGGAGGAGAGTGCGGATCAGTCCATGATCGGCCGTGCGAACAAACGTCTCCATTGGGAGGATATCCTGTATTTTAAGAAAAAAGGACTGCAGCGATACGACTGGGGTGGAATCTCCGATTTTGAAAATCCGAATGGAATTGATGAATTTAAGCTGAAATTTGGCGGGGAAAAGATTACGTACTACAATGTGTTTGTGGGAAATACACTGTTGGGAAAACTTGCTGTCACAGCAATGAAGGTCATGAAGAGAGTGAACTGATTTGAAAAAGAACAAAGAACGCATTATGTTGATCGTGCCCATGCTTGACCAAGGTGGTCTTGAACGTGTATGTGCAGAGACGGCACAGCTTTTGAAAAAAGAATATGATGTTCATCTGGTCGTTTTTAATACGACAGGCATGATATATGATGTGTCAGGGGTAGATGTCATAGATCTAAACATGGGAGCAGTAGAAGGCAGAATAGGAAAAGCTGTCAATGTATTCAGAAGAGTACAGCGCGTGGGAAAGCTGAAAAAGCAGCTGGGGATTCATCTTAGCTACAGCTTTGGACCGACAGCGAACCTCGTTAACGTGTTATCGAAGCGTAAGGATATTACATGGGCAGGAATCAGAGGGTATGGCGCGTTGAGCAGCAAAGGTTCCATGAAACTAATCTGCAGCCTGGCGGACAGGGTGATCAGCTGTACGCGAATAATGGAACAGGAGATTGCCAGGTGTTTTCGTGTAAAAGGTATCGCCACTCTCTATAATCCCTGTGATCTGGAAGGAATTGAACAACTCGCATGCCAAACAGTGTCGGAGACGTTTCAAACATTTCTGAAGAGACCGGGAAAAACGATCGTATCTATGGGAAGAGCGCATGATGTAAAAGGCTTCTGGCATCTGATAAAAAGTTTTTATCTGGTGAAAAAACAAGTTTCGGAGTTAAAGCTTATGATTATCGGAGATGGCGATTACAGTGCGTATGAGGAGCTTGCGGGGGCATTGGGGATTGGAGATGCTGTTCTGTTTACAGGAATTTTGCAAAATCCGTTTTCTCTTCTTGCAAAGGCGGATCTGTATGCACTGACCTCTCAAAGCGAAGGATTTCCCAATGCGCTGATCGAGGCTATGGCATGCGGCATTCCGTGCATCAGCGTAAACTGCAAGACAGGACCAGCTGAAATTTTACAGGAAAATTATACCGTATGCGCTGACCAACATAAGGTTTATCATGCAGATTACGGAATACTGATGCCAATATTTCAGGGAGAGAAGAATCTGGAAGCTGACAGCTTTTCTGTTGAGGAAGAAATTTTTGCACAGGAGATGGAAAAAATATTGACAGATGATGTTTTATATCTGCATTACAGGGAGATGGCAGTAAAGAGAGCCAAAGCGTTTGGGACAGAAGGATATTTCAAAAATCTAGTAAAAATGATTGAAGAAGAATGGTGAAATGGTTGAAAAGGAAAGACAAAAAGAGTGCAGACAGGATTTTGCGGCTGGGAATCTTTATAGTAAGCGTCGTTTTTTACCTGATCTGGTATTGGATGGATGGCATTATTCTTACAGAGGATGCACAATCTTATATAACAATGACCAGTGATAGAGAGCCCGGATACTGTATTTTTCTTGCAGTACTGCGTTTTTTATTCGACAGCGGGGCCTTGCACGCTGCAGTGATCATCCAGTGTATTGTTGCAGCAGTGGCTGCCGTGGAAATTACATTGGGATTGAAGAGGCGGTTCTCTTTGAACGATATAGAAATGTTATTGATGCTTTTCATACAGTATGGCGTGACACTTCTGAACCGATTTGTGGCACAGAGAAGATATAGTTATTATAACAGCATTGAGACGGAGGGGCTGTGTTATTCCTTATGGATTTTCTTCTTTTTGGGTATTCTGGGAATTGTTTATGACCACAGCAAAAAAAGTATTGCGGCAGCGTTTTTGTGGTCTGTTGTCCTGATATCGATCAGAAAGCAGATGCTTATCACATTAGTAATTTTGATTTTATGTTTATTTTATATGGGATGGAAGGAAAAATATTGGAAAAAGGCATTTGTAACCGCTGTATTAAGCGGAGTAGGAGTACTTGCGGCGACAACATTGATTGACTGCAGTTATAACTATGCAGTGAGGGGTATTTTTACTTCCCATTCAGGAGATTCAAGTTTTATACTGGGAACAGAGCTGTACCTTGCAGACCAGGATATGGAAAAATATATTGAGACAGAAGAGCGCAGGGAATTGTTTCGGGAAATCATGAACCGGACTGACGAACAGGAATATAACATTGCCTATGCCCGGCAGGAGAGCCTGGAGGGGATTCGGGGAAGTTTTCTTTGGAACTGGCATGCTATAGAAGAGCACTACAGCACGTCTTATGACAGGATTAAATTTGATGTGGTTATGGCAGTGATCAGAGAGCATCAGGAAAAGACAGGGGTTCCAGAGGACAAGAGACATGATGATTATAATGAGATTGCAGGCAGTATGATGAAAGAGTTATTTGCCCCATGCATACCTGATCTTATGAAACTTTTTGTCTGCAATGTCATTCATGGTATGATAACTACGATATTGAAGGTTCACAAGTTCTTAAACTGGGCAGCGGTTTTGATCTATGGCGTATATGTGGTTCTTTTTATATATTTAAGGCGCAGAGGTGTAAGGGACAGTCTTCCTTTTGCGGCAGTTGTTGTTCTGGCGATTGTTGTGAATGTATGTTTTACGTCTTTGACGATTTATCCACAGATGCGGTATATGCTTTATAATACAGCACTATTTTATCAGGCAGGGGCAGTCATGTGTATACAGGGATGGAAACAGAAAAGAGTTTAAGTAGATTGACAGCAGAATTGCAAGAAGGAGATATGTGACATGAAATATAAGGTAGTCGTTTTTGGCGTAAAGGATACTTCGGAAAATATTGTGGAATTTATTCACAAGACGATATGTCCAGTAGATCTGGTGATAACAATCAACAGCGAAGTGTTAAAAAAGAATCAGGTATCAGGTTTTAAAGGACTTTCTGTATTGACAGAAAGATATGGAATTCCCGTATTTGAGGCGGACAGTTACTTTCTGACAGATGAGAAAACAAAGACGTTTATGGACGAGAATCAGTTTGAGCTTGCAATCTCTATGGGATGGCAGCGTCTGATTCCGAAATATGTGTTGGACAAATTTGTGTATGGGGTGTATGGATTTCATGGAAACAGCGGATATCTTCCATTTGGGAGGGGGAGATCACCGCTGAACTGGTCAATGATACTGGGAGATACGCGGTTTAATCTGAATTTGTTCCAGTATGACGAGAAAGCAGATAGTCCCAACGTATTTGCCACAGAGATGTTTTCGATTACTCCGCATGACAATATCCGCACGGCACAGTATAAGAATATGATCTGTTCCAAAAATCTGATCCGAAAATTGCTCAAAGCCTATCAGGAAGGGAATATTACAGTGCGGACAGAATCCAAGGATTTTGACTCCTGGTACAACAAACGCACAGCGGCGGACGGAAAAGTTGACTTTCATGAACGGACAAGAACGATTTATAATCTGATCCGTGGTGTGTCAGAGCCTTTTCCGGGAGCTTTTGCAGTGTGCGGAGGGCAGACCGTGCGGATATGGGAAGCACATCCTTTTGATGAAATGATTGATTTTTCGGATTACAGACCTGGGGAAATCGTGGATATTTTTGACGGAAAGCCAATTGTGAGAACCGTGGATGGTTCCTTGCTGATTGACCGTTATGAGAGTGAACGGGAATTGACAGTGGGAGATATTTTGGAATGAGTGTCAATATGAAACATAAAATAGCATTTCATTTAAACTGCCTGGAGCAGGGTGGAGCGGAGAGAGTGGTGTCCAATCTGGCAAACCAGTTTGTAAAGGAAGGATACGAGGTTCTGATCGCCACAGAATGGTATGGGGAGAATGAATTTCAGATTGACCGTCGTGTGAGAAGGGTTCATGTAGGTTTAAAAGACAGTGATGATAAGAAGAATCGTATCGCGCAGTTTTTCCTTAGGGTAAAATATCTGCGTCAATTTATGAATACAGAAAAGCCAGATCTACTGATCGCTTTTGCACAGAGGGCAAACTACAGGGCATTGATGGCGTCTTATGGAACCAATGTACCAGTAATGATATCGATTCGAACAGACCCAGTGGGACATTATGATGCATGGTCGGACAAGCTGCAGATCCCTGTATTGTTTCCCAAAGCATCAGGGTGTGTATTTCAGACAGAAGGACAGAAAGAGTTTTTTGCTCCATTTCTGCAAAAGAACTCCCGTATCATTTTGAACCCGATAAATGACAAATATATCGGACTGCCGGAGCCGCAGCACCGGAAAAAGGAAGTGGTACAGTCGGGGAGGCTGGTGGATTTCAAGAATCAGCCAATGCTGCTGCGCGCTTTTGTCAAAGTGCATGAGAAACACCCAGATTATATTTTAAAAATTTATGGCGGGGATTCCTTTGATGGGACAAAGGAAATACTGGAGGAAATCATTGCGGAAAACAAGGCGCAGGATTATATCAGGTTGATGGGAGCCAGCGATACCCTTGAGCAGGATATGATCGATGCGGCAGTGTATGCGTTTTCATCGGACTGGGAAGGGCTGCCCAATGCTTTGCTGGAAGCGATGGCATTGGGACTTCCGATCGTAGCCACAGATTGTCCCTGTGGGGGACCGCGGACGGTGATGAAAGACGGTGTGAATGGTTTACTGATACCAATCAAGAATCAGAAAGCTCTGGAGGATGGGATTAACAAGCTGATCGAAGATCCGGAATATGCAGGGAGGCTGGGAAGAGAAGCGAAGAATATTGCACAGCAAGCCAATGCGCGGGCAATTTTTGAACAGTGGCAGAGTTATATTGAAGAAATATGTAGTGCAAAGCATAGAGGATGAGAGATAGGGAGAGGGATCATGTTTTCATATAGTGAGTACAGGGAAATCATAAGAATTATCAAGTCTACAGGATTGCAGAGTGACTATGCAGGCGCCTTACACAAGGATAAGTTTATTATCATGCGGCATGATGTGGAATACAGTGTGGAGCGCGCATATGCACTTGCAAAGGTGGAAACCAGCATGGATTTTACATCGACTTTCTTTTTCCAGTGGACAAATAACTCATATAATCTGTTATCCAGGAAAAACAGGGATTTGATCTGTGATATGCATGAGCGTGGGCAGAAAATCGGTCTGCACTTTGCGCTGAACGGAATGACAGATATGCAGGAGGTGCGGCGGCAGATTGTCAGGGAAATGCATATGCTGAGCGAGATGCTGGGATTTGAGATATCGGAGTTTTCCGTGCACCGTCCCTCACCGACCGTACTTGCGGAGAATATTAAGCTGCCGGGCATCATCAATGCATATCAGGATGAGTTTTTTACGTTTTCGGAAAATGCAGGAAAGGATTCTGTGCTGGCGGTAAAATATATGTCTGATGCCAATCATATATGGCGGTATGGTTATCCTGATGAAGAAAATATACTGGGACATGACAAGGTGCAGATACTGACGCATCCATTTGCATGGACGAAAAAGGGCTATGATAATTTTGATAATTATAAAGCGTTGGTGAAGGAAAAATATATTGAACTGATTGACAGCATTGATAATGAATGTAAGGATTTTGGGGAGTACCGGGATTATTTTGTAGAACCATTAGGATAGGCTATGTTGTGAAAGTACAGGAGGGATAGAGCTTATGTGCGGGATATGTGGTTTTGTATCAAGGAAAAACATCACACGGGAGCAGCTGAAAAACATGAATGATACGATGTATCACAGAGGACCAAACGACAGTGGGGAGGAAATCTTTGCTGGCAGGGATGGATATCAGATCGGTATGGCACAGCGGCGTCTGTCAATCCTGGACTTATCCATGCTTGGACATCAGCCGATGCAATCCTGCGACAACAGGCTTGTGATTTCCTATAATGGGGAGATTTACAATTTTCTGGAACTGCGTGGGGAATTAAAGGATTATCCATTTCAGTCACGGTGTGACACGGAGGTGATTTTGGCCGCATACTTGAAATGGGGGATCTCATGTGTGGACCGGTTTCAGGGAATGTTCGCGATATCCTTGTATGACAGGGAAAAAGGGGAACTTTATCTCATAAGGGACAGGATTGGGAAAAAGCCGCTGTATTATTGGCTGGATGGGGATAATCTTGTGTTTGCATCAGAGTTAAAGCCGATTATGGAATGCCCAGGGTTTCCAAAAAAAATCAGAAAAGATGTGATCAAGCGATATCTGTACCAGCAGTGTGTCAATGAACCGGATTCAATCTTTGAGAGTGTATACAAAGTAGAGCCGGGGCAGGTGATTCGGTTTAAAAATGGCAGGGTATCAAAACATAAATATTGGGATATCGCAAAAGTATATCATGCCAAAAAGCAGGAAAAGGTTGGTTCCTATGAGGAGGCAAAGGAGGAGCTGAAAGAGGTATTAAAGGATGCAGTTCAGAAGAGAATGGTCGCGGATGTACCAGTAGGAGCCTTTTTGAGCGGCGGTTATGATTCCTCGCTTGTCACTGCGATTGCCCAGGAGGTAAGCAGTGAACCTGTAAAGACATACTCCATCGGTTTCAATGAGGAGCGATACAATGAGGCAAAATACGCAAAAGAGGTAGCACGACATCTTGGCACACAGCATACGGAGCTTTATATTGACGAGAAGGCTATGTTTGACATGGTTGACAGTATCCCGAAATATTATGATGAGCCCTTTGCGGACAGTTCGCAGATACCATCAATGCTGGTAGCAGGGCTGGCGGCAAAGGATGTGACAGTTGTTCTCTCTGGTGATGGGGGAGATGAGTTTTTCTGCGGCTATAATATTTACGACAATGTGGCGCAGGCTCAGAAGCTGGATGTACTCGGGCGCATGACTTATGGTGTGTGCCAGTTTCCTCCCTTTAAAAAGCTTGGACTGTTTGAGAAACTCCCTTTCCGGGTTCAGGTAGTGGCAGGAAATCATGACATAGAGACAAAGACACAGCTCGGAGGAAGATCCTATATCAATGTGATCGACAAAATGCTTCCAGACAGCGGGGTGCCGTTTAAGTTTCCTGTGGAGTCCAAGTATCACGAAAGCAACTGGCAGGAGCGCAGGATGCTGCTGGATGAGGAGACATATCTGCCCGGGGATATTCTGTGCAAGGTGGACAGGGCATCCATGAAATATTCACTCGAGGCAAGATGCCCGATCCTTGATGTCAATGTGATGGAATACTCATACCGGCTGCCGCATGCATACAAGTATGCAGGCGGTGTCAAAAAAAGGATTTTGAAGGACATTGCTTATGATTATATTCCAAGAGAGCTGCTTGACAGACCCAAGGTCGGGTTCGGCGTTCCTCTTGATCAGTGGATGCGCGGTCCTTTAAGAGAGGCATTACAGGAGATGTGCAGCAGGGAGTTTTTGAGAGAACAGGGAATATTTGATGTACAGTATGTGCATGAGTTTGTCAGTACGTATCTGAAAACCGGTGATAAGGGGCCGGCTTCCGGGGCAAATTACTCAAAGGTTGCGTGGTCATTTTTTGTGTTCCAGCAGTGGTTTAGGACATATATGAGATAAGACTTTACTTGGGGTTTTTATTATGAAAAGGATAGCATTGTTTATCAGCTCTCTTCAAAAAGGCGGGTCTGAGCGGGTAATGGTGAATCTTGCGGAATATTTTCATGCGAGGAAATATGATGTGATTCTCATAACCCAGTATAAAATGAAAATTGAATACAGCATTTCGCCAGAGATACGGCGTGTCTATTCTGAGCCTGATGAATCCCTGTTACAAGGAGGGCGGATTAAGAATTTTTTGGCCCGGTTTGGTGCACTGCGGGACATCTGGAAGGCGTACAAGCCGGATTTGATCCTGGCATTTCTCGGGAAAAATAATCTCATGGCTGTGGCGACAGCAGCATTCCTGCCCTCAAAGGTAGTGGTCTCTGTAAGAGGAGAGCCAACCATGGAGTATGAGGGAAAGCTGATGCAGCTGATTGCGAAGGTTGTCTTTCGGTTTGCAGACGGGGTGGTGCTCCAGACAGAGGCGGTACGCGCGTTTTTTCCTAAATCAGTCAGAAAGAAGAGTGTAATTTTGTCGAATCCCCTGAATCCACAGTTCCTAAACCGAAAGATCAGTGCGGAACGGGAGGATTTGATCGTGACAGCGGGCAGGTTGGATGAGAACAAAAACCATGCCATGCTGATTCATGCTTTTGCCAAAATTGCGGATGAGTATCCAACGGTAAATCTTGTGATTTATGGAGAAGGTGTGCTTAGGGCGGCGCTTGAGACACTTGCGGCGGAAAAAGGTCTGAGTGATAGAATTGCCTTTCCGGGAAATGTCAGTGATGTCGCGGACTGCATCTGCAAAGCGAGAATTTTTGCGTTGACTTCCAATACCGAGGGAATGCCCAACTCCATCATGGAGGCGATGGCGCTTGGGATCCCTGTCATTTCGACAGATTGTCCCTGCGGGGGACCAGCGGCATTAATTGAGAATGAGGTGAGCGGGCTGCTTGTGCCAGTAGGGGATGCCTTTGCGCTTGCCGATGCGTTCCGCAGGATTCTTGAGGACAAGGACTTTGAACAGAAACTGCGTGAGAATGCCTGCAAAATCACCGAAAGACTGGCACCAGACAAGGTGAACAAAGAGTGGGAAGAGTACTTGAACAAAATATAAAAAATGTTAGAGAAGTGACTATTCATACACTTTTGGGATAGTTACTTTTTTTGTACATACCGATGCAAATGCAAAAACATGTATGACAGTTTTGCATAGGTAACATATCAATGACATACAGATTATAAATAAAATATTAAAAATTGAAAATGACCACAAGTCATTATTGAAAAAACAAAAGTGATGTAATATACTATACTACACGCGATTATGAAAAAATTCTTGCTGTGTAAAGGAGAGGATGAATTATGGACGAACAACCAAAGAAAAGCGGTGAAGACGGCGGATTTATGATTAAAGCTGCCACCTTTATCGTTGACAGACGCAACTTGTTCTTTCTGCTGTTTGGCATTGCGCTGATCTTTTCCGTAGTGTCCATGAACTGGGTATCAGTAGAAAACGCACTTTCAGCGTATCTTCCGGACACGACGGAGACGAGTCAGGGGCTTAACCGCATGGAGGAACAGTTTATCACTTATGGTACAGCAAAGGTCATGGTGATGAATATTCCCTATGACGAGGCTGACAAAATCTATGAGGAGCTTCTGGAGTTTGACAGTATCATCATGCTTGACTTTGACAACTCGAAGAGCCACTATAACAATTTTGCAGCATTATACAGCATCACGTTTGGCTATGAGGAGACCGACGACAGGGCACTGGAAGCACTCGATGAAGTCAGGGCAATGCTCGACGGATACGATATCTATGTATCCACCTCCATGGGCGATGCGTCGGCAGAGCAGCTGGCAAAGGAGATGTCCGTGATCAGTGTGCTCGTCGCAATTGTGGTCGTTTCCGTATTGCTGTTTACTTCGCAGACATGGGCGGAGGTGCCGGTGCTGCTGCTGACTTTCTGTTCGGCGGCATTGATCACCAAGGGAACAAATTTCCTGATGGGTACGATTTCCTTTGTCTCAGACTCCGTTACGATTGTATTGCAGCTTGCGTTGTCTGTGGATTATGCAGTAATTTTCTGTAACCGATATAAGGAGGAGCATCAGACGCTTGGCATCAGGGAGGCTGATATAGTGGCTCTCAGCAAGGCGATCCCTGAGATTTCTTCCAGCTCACTCACCACAGTAGGTGGTCTGGTTGCGATGATGTTCATGCAGTTTGGTATCGGACGTGATATGGCGTTCTGTCTGATCAGGGCGATTTTATTGAGCCTGCTTGCTGTATTTTTGCTGATGCCGGGACTAATCATGCTCTTTGGCAAGGCGATGGATAAGACAAAGCACAAGAGCTTTATCCCGGACATTCCATTTGTTGGAAAATTCGCATACAAGACAAGATATATCATACCGCCGTTATTTGTGGTTGTGTTGGTTGGTGCCTATATCGTTCAGTCGCATTGTCCTTATGTATATGGTTATACACAGCTGGAAACACCTGTACAGAGTGATGCGATGGTCGTGGACGAGATGATCGAGGAGAGCTTTGGGGCAGAAAACTTTGTGGCGCTTGTCGTTCCGGCAGGGGACTATGAGAGGGAGGGCAGACTCTTAAAGGAGTTGGATGCCAGATCGGAGGTCGACCACTCGCAGGGACTTGCCAACACGGAGGCGATGGATGGGTATATGTTGACCGACAAGCTGACAGCGAGGGATTTTTCTGAGCTTTTAGAGGTCGACTATGAGATTGCGGAGCTTCTCTATACGGCTTATGCAGTGAATGATGAAAATTATGCAAAGATCATCAATGGATTCTCCAACTACAGTGTACCGTTAATCGATATGTTTATGTTCCTCTATGATGAGGTAGATGAGGGGTACGTCACACTGGATGACGATCTGATGGATACATTGGAGGATGCACATACAAAGATGCAGATTGCACTTGACCAGCTGCAGGGTGAGGATTACAGCCGTATGCTGATCTATCTGACCCTGCCGGAGGAAGGGGATGAGACCTTTGCTTTCCTTGACGAGATGCATGAGATCGCAGGCAAATATTATGAGCGGTCGGAGGTGCTGGTTCCTGGGGAATCAACGAGCCAGTATGATCTGTACAAGACTTTTCAGAGGGACAATACGGTTGTTAATGTGGTTTCTATCCTCGCGGTGCTGGTTGTTCTGCTGTTTACATTTATGTCGGCTGGTATGCCGGTGCTTCTGATTGCGGTCATTCAGGGTGTGATCTGGGTGAATTTCTCCTTCCCGTCCGTGGAGCAGAAGAATGTATTCTTCCTGAGTGCCATGATTGTATCATCTATTCAGATGGGTGCAAATATCGATTATGCGATCGTTATTTCAGGAAGATTTCTGGAGATCAAGGATAAAATGTCAAAGAGAGATGCTATTATCGAGACGATGAACTTCGCGTTCCCGACAATCGTTACGTCTGGTACAATGCTTGCACTTGCAGGTATCTTTATCGGACAGATGTCGTCGGATGGTGCGGTGTGCGGTATCGGGCAGTGTCTCGGAAGAGGTACGATCCTCTCGATTTTCACGGTTATGTTTGTACTCCCGCAGATTCTTCTGCTGGGTGAGAAAATTATTGACAGGACTTCGTTCGCAGTATCCATTCCGCTGAAGTTGGAGCGCGTCAGTGGACTGATGCGTGTTGACGGTCTTGTACAGGGACAGATCAATGGTACGATTGTCGGTGAAGTACACGGTCTGGTGCGCGGTGATGCAAGCCTGTTTGTAAATATGGGCAGGCTTGAGCAGCAGGAGGACGATGGAAGAGATTTGAAGGAACTGATGCAGAAGGAAGAAGGTGAGAAGGATGCATAGATTACATAAAAAATTATTTGCATTAACACTGACTACAGTACTGGTTTTTGGCATGCTTCCAGTGCAGGATATCCGCGCGGAGGAGGCAGGGAAAACAGATACTGCTTCAGCAGAAGACGAGATCAAATATGAGCGGATTGACATCAGCACGGCAGAACAATTTGCTGACTTTGCATCGAAATGTTATATCGACTCCTGGTCAGAAAATAAATACGTTAGTCTGAAAGCAGATATCGACCTTACAGGCACAGAAATGCGTGTAGTTCCTGTATTTAATGGAATATTTGACGGTGTGGGGCACACGATTTCCGGCTTTGACTATGTGGGTGACGGATATGTTGTGGGATTATTCCGCCATGTGGAAAGTCAGGGGGTAATACAGAACCTGACTTTGAAGGGAACTATTGAGTCCGAAAACCAAAAGGAGTGTATCGGAAGTCTCTGTGGTGTGAACTATGGTACGATTAAAAACTGTACCTTTCAGGGAACTGTGAGCGGCCGCGACACAGTCGGCGGCATTGCGGGAATTAACGGAGATATTGGAATTATAACCGGATGTGCCGTAAAGGGAAGGGTTACAGGTTATTACTCGACAGGGGGAATTGTCGGAATCAATCATGGTACTTTAAATTACTGCTCAAACCGTGCTGGGATTAATGATAACAGTGCATGGGTTGAGGAGGATGACGAGATGGGCAGCGGTATGGGAATCCTCGAAAGCCTTACAGATGATGAGGACAGTGAGCTGTACAGCGGCGTTGACACAGGTGGCATTGCTGGATTTTCGGATGGTTTGATCATAAGATGTACCAATTCGGGAACGGTCGGTTATGAACATACAGGGTATAATATCGGTGGTATTGCAGGACGTCAGTCGGGTATCGTATCACTTAGTACTAATAATGGCACAGTGTATGGACGCAAGGACATTGGTGGTATTGTAGGACAGATGGAGCCTTTTATTGAGATCAATGAGGCAGAATCGATCAGGGCTGCCGTCGATAGGCTGCATGAGCTGATCGACAAGACACTCAATGATATGCAGGCAGCAAAGAACGGTGTGAAGCGGGATTTTGATGCGATTACATCATACAGTGACGGTGCGGTGGATGCGGCAGATGCGCTTGCCAATCAGATTGGTGATTTTGCGGACGACAATCTTGACCAAGTGCAGTCCATGACAAACCGTTTTGACCATGTGCTGGAAATGACGCCAGGGGTGCTGAATGACTTTGAGGCGGCAGAGAACAGCTTTAACAATGCTGTTGAATCTTTGAAAAGGATTTCGGATGACATGGGGAAGATAACCGATGTTGGCAGCGGATCGTATGATGTGTCAAAAAATAAGAGAATTACACTTCTACATACAGTTGGCGGATACATCACTTCGGATTTGTATAATCCTAAGGAAGGGGATCAGGTTACGATTACGGCTGAAACGGATACCGTCGGTGGTTCATCGAATGCGTATCGTTTAGCGCAAATTGATGTCGTAAAGGTTACAAATGGGGAAAAAGTAACAACATCAGCAGCTTCACCATTTACTTTTACAATGCCGGCGGAAAATGTGAGGGTTGAGGCATATTTCGAACCAGATAATGGAATAGCGGTCACAAGTCTTGATATCGGCACAATAAGCTTTGATGCAATAGAGAATGCAGTCGTGACAGATGTGGAGATAAAGACAGACGATGCGACTGAGATAGAAACACAAAATCCTTCTGTGAAGATCACTTCCAATCTGTCGGGAAATGCAAATTATTCTTACAATAACACTAATAATACGGTAACGATCACGGTGGAGCCGTCAGGAGGATATACCGTGGACTATGTGACGATAGATGGTTCAAGGAAATCTCCAGACAGCGGAAATTCCTACTCCTTCCAAGTATCTGGTGACAAGGAATACAATGTATCGATCCTGTTCAAAATGATGACGACAACATCGAGCGTTGTAGACAGCGCAAAGTCAGAGATTGAGAATGCGATCCGCGAGGTCCAGGATACAATTGATAAAATTAATGACAACAATGGGGTCAATGCTTCAGAGCTGCAGAAAATGCTGTCTGCCGCCAGTACCATAATCGAGAATATAGAGATTCTGGCAGATATCTACGGAAAACAGGCATCGGATGCCCTTAAGGCAGTAAACAATGATCTCGGTAATATGTCAGATCATTTGAAGCGTGCACTCGATTCCATAAAGGCTGCGACAAGTCGCACAAAAGATATTGTCAATTACATAAACGACCAGTCTGATATCACGTTTACCAAGCTTGGCGCAGAGTATGACTACAACAGAATCAATCTCCGCAATCATCTTCAGGCAATCAGCGACAATATGAAATTGTTGGGCGAGGATGCTTCAAGATATTCCGATGTGGTAAATGCAGATCTGAGGGCGGTAAATGACCAGATCAACGTGATATTCAACCTTCTTGCCGACAGGTTATCTGATGCAGAGAAGATGGAGCTTGCAGCGTTTTATAATGATGTCGGCGATGAAGACATCGATTCCATAACAACAGGAAGGACGGAGTCCTGCAGCAACAAGGGCGTGATAAAGGGGGATATCAATGTAGGCGGTATAGTCGGTTCCATGTCAATTGACGACGAAGATCTGGATGACAGTGCAGTCGGTTCGATTGAGTATGAAGTGGGCAGACGTTTCCTGCTGAAATGCCTTGTCACGGACAGCGTAAATGAAGGATATATTACTGCTAAGAAAAATGGTGCGGGCGGTATCTGCGGATACATGGATCATGGTATTATCGTTAGTTCGGAGAGTTATGGAAGTGTGGAAAGCACCGAGGGAGACTACGTAGGCGGCATCTGCGGTGAGTCTCATACGATAATTGAGCAGTGTTATGCACTGTGTTCTGTCGCAGGTAACAGAAATGTGGGCGGAATAGCTGGATATGCAGATACTTTGAAGAACTGCTATTCCATGGCGGATGTACATTCTGAAAACGGCAGAGTGGGCGCAATCGCGGGGCAGATCTCCGAATATGACAAGGTTAGTACAGGTATTGATGATGAATCTGAAGAGACAGATGAGCCAAAGGTCAGAGGTAACTATTATGTGGGCGAGAACATTCATGGTATTGACAATATCAGTTATATGGGAGTAGCGGAACCAATCACCTACCAGGATTTACTGGCAGTGGAGCAGCTTCCCGCACAGTTCTGGCATCTCAAAGTCATATATAAGATAGAAGATACTTACCTTGGTTCTGAGGAAGTGGAATATGGCAAGAAGCTTGATCAATTGAACTTTCCGCAGATTCCTGGCAAAGAGGGATTCTATGGGGAATGGCCCGACGTGTCAGATATGACAATGAGAGGAACCATGGTGGTCGAGGCGGAATACAAGGACAATGTAACTGTAGTACAGAGTAACAAGGAAGAGGACAGCGCAGAGGAAGGTCAGTGGCAGAGACCATATGCTTTGGTTGAGGACATCTTTACAGAGGATACCGTATTATATGCCCGAATCAGTGATATGGCTCCGCCAGAGGAGGCTGCTGAGAAGCAGAATGTAGTCTACGAGGTTACATTGGAAAATGGCGGTATCAAAGAGACGGATACTTTCTCATTGAGAATCCTGAATCCCTATGAGGATGCGGTTGTCTATGGATACAAGGACGGTGCATGGACAGAGATCGAAAGCAAGGACAGAGGTCAGTACCTGCAGGTTGATATGACTGGTACGCATCAGTTTTTCTGTGTGGTAGAGAATACATCTAATCTGGTTATGATCATTCTCTGTACAATGGCAGCAGCAGTGGTCTTGATTCTGCTGATTGTCATGATCAAGAAAGGCAGGGAACGTAGAAAACAGAAACGTCAGAAGAAAGTAGAGGAAAAATCAGAAGAATCAATAAAATAAAAAGGCGCTGAAGCGCCTTTTTACTTTAGGATAGTTTTTAAAGTGGTCATCAGATTATCGATATTGATCGGCTTGGCGATGTGGCCATTCATACCGCTTCGCAGGGCTTCTTGTTTATCCTCCTCAAAGGCATTGGCAGTCATTGCGATGATTGGGATCGATGCAAGCTGTGGATCCTCAAGCTTGCGGATTGCCTGGGTTGCCTCATAGCCATTCATGACAGGCATCTGTACATCCATCAGTATGATCTGGTAATATCCTGGCTTGGAAGCTCTCAGCTTCTCAACGGCTAGCTGTCCATTGCTGGCAAGATCCACTGAAAAACCAGCTTCCTGCAAGATTTCTGCTGCGATTTCCTGGTTCAGTTCATTGTCTTCCACAAGCAAAAGGCGTTCTGCATGAAATGGCGCAGATTCTATAAGACTATCTGATTTCTGTTCCTTTCCAGTGCTTGTGACAGAATGCAGACATTCTCTCAGCTCTGACAGGAATAGCGGCTTGCTGCAAAATGCTGTGACACCAGCTTCCTTTGCTTCTTCCTCGATATCTTCCCAGTTGTATGCGGTCAGCACGATGATTGGTACATTTCCGCCAGTTTCCTTTTGGATGCGGCGTGCGACTTCGACACCATTCATGTCAGGAAGCAGCCAGTCGATAATGTATACGGCGTAGCAGTCTTTGCGTGTGACGGCCTGATGGGTGCGAAGGACAGCTTCTTTTCCAGACAAGGTCCATTCTGCGCGCATTCCGATCTGCTGCAGCATATAGGAAACGCTGTCGCAGGTGTTAAAGTCGTCGTCCACCACAAGAGCACGGCATCCTTGCAGTTCTGGAATCAGAGGTGATTCCTTGACTTCCGAACTGACACGGAAGGTGAAGGAGACAATAAATTCTGAGCCGACATTTTGCTTGCTGGTCACGCTGATTGTGCCATTCATCATTGTCACAATGTTTTTGGTGATTGCCATACCGAGACCAGTTCCCTGTATACCGCTGATGGTGGAGTTGCGCTCCCGCTCAAACGGCTCAAAAATGTGGGAGACAAATTCCTCGCTCATACCGATGCCTGTATCCTTGACCTGAAATTCATATACGGCATATCCTTGTTGCGCTATAGCTTTCTCTGTGACCTTGATGCTGACAATCCCTCCGGCAGTCGTGTATTTTACAGCGTTATTCAGCAGGTTTAACAGCACCTGGTTCAGACGCAGTCTGTCACAATAGATATTTTCGTTCTGTACATCGATGGCGTCCATATACAGTTCAAGCTGCTTGGAATGAATGTCTGCCTGTATGATATTGCGCAGCCCATGCAGGATTTCCGGCAGACTGCAGAGCTGCTCTGACAGCTGCATCTTGCCACTTTCAATATGGCTCATGTCGAGGACATTGTTGATCAGGTTCAACAGATGGTTTCCAGAAGTCATGATCTTCTTGAGATAACCCTCAACCTGTTCCGTGTGATCAAGGCGGCTGAGCGCCAGCGTCGTGAAGCCGATGATGGCATTCATCGGAGTGCGGATATCATGCGACATATTGGAAAGGAATACACTCTTTGCCTTGTTGGCGCGGTTTGCCTGCGTCAGTGCATCTTCCAGAATGGTATTTTTCTCCATCTCAATGCGGGTTTCTTCGTCGATACTATGGAAACCAAGGACGATTTCACAGTGATCGCTCCAGTCGCCTGCGCAGACAGCCTTCATCTGGAAATAGCGTATTTCTCCATGGCAGAGGGCGCGGTAATTGACAGTGTACATTTTCTTTTCGGTGAGCCTCTGCATCAGGCTTTCGTGAGTGATGGCCTGTCGCATTATCTCCTTGTCCTCTGCATAGACGCACCTGTCTATATAATGTCCAAGATTTTCTTCCAGGGACAATTCCCCTGCAAAAAGTTCATCCAACACATGATATTTACATTGGCTCATTCGAAGGGTACGTCCCTTTCCGGTATCCAGGTCAAAAAAGCATACGAGATTGTAATCGATACTCAGTGCCTGAATGAGTTCCATCTGGAGCCTTTCGTTTTCCTTGCGCTCTGCTTCTTCGCGAAGCCGCTGTGTAGTGCAGTCCAGAAGAAAGCGCTGGTAGAACAATTCTCCATTTTCCTTCATCAGTTTGATATTACCCATGATGTGCAGCAGATCGCCATTGTCGTGCCGCACGCGGTATGCGACATTGACACTGTCGCCCTCATTCTGCAGGGATAGAATACTCTTGCGGAGGGTTGACCGATCCTCTTCCACGACCGATGATGCGATCATGTCAAATCCGGCTTTCACAAGATCCTCCTGCGATTCATAACCCAGAATTTTGAGAGCAGCGGCGTTTACACTGATGATTTTTGAGCCGTCGACAGTGTGGCATAGGACGCCGCAGTCCATTGTGGTAAACAATGTTTCCAGAATCTTTGTCTTGGAGATGAGCTGTTGTTTGTATTCTTTTTCGAGTGTAATGTCGATGCCGACGCCCACTGTTCCCATGACGCTTCCATCCAGGTCATACAGTGGGGATTTGTATGTAGTGAGCAGTCTTGTTCCGTCTTTGGTCTGGATGGTCTCCTCAGAGATACAGGTTTTTCTCTGGTTCATGACTTCGCGCTCTGATTCGATACAGGCTGGATCATCATGCTCGACATCCCAGATGTAGGCGTGTCCCCTGCCTTCTACCTGGGCTTTGGTCTTGTTGACAGTGCTGCAGAAGCTGTCATTGACCTTTTCGTGAATGCCGTCTTTGGTCTTATACCAGATCAGGTTAGGCACACTGTTGATGGTGGCTTCGAGATACTGGTTCGTCTGCCAGAAGTCCCTGCGCATTTTATAATGCCTCTGCCACTTGGAAAAATGAAATTGTAACTCCTCATCAGAAAGCGGAAGCGTCCAGATATCACAAATTGCGGACAGACGGCCAGGCAGACTGGTCAGGACAGAAAACTGTTCCTTTTCTGTGAGCACGATCAGTTCTGCATCAGGTCTTTTGTCCGAAAGCAATGTCTGCAATGTCGCAGCAGCATCCATGTCAGACAGATCTGCTATGATGACATCAGCTTTTGAGACCATTGCCTCATAAGGCATTCTGCTCTCAAAGTATTCATGTGTAAAGTGTTCAAGCGGAGGCATATTCTCAATCAGTTGGAATAGCCTGCTCTGACTGCCTAGAAAAAAGAAGTTTATATGACAATGATACATATGAAATCCTCCCGTGGATTCTGTAATCTTGATTTCGTGTGTTCAAGTTTCTTTATTTCTAACTTTTATTTTATCAACCATGGAAATTGATGTCAATGTTTTGCTGTTAGGATTGGTCCGATATTCCTCTCAAAAAGTGGAATATTGAAGTCAATTATATCAATCTCCCTCTAATTTCTGCATCATTGCATCATATACCGTCTTATCATATCGAACATGCATAGCATTTATTTCCTTCAAATACCAATAATAATCAGCAATAATGCGAATAAAATAATCATGATATGCCTCTGTCAAAAAGATTCCAAACCTGCATCTTTCGGAAAACTGTCTATTGTCATAATAGCCGGCAATTACAGTTACAGGAATATTTCATCATCACTTTGGTATAATCCATCTG
>CAMWLV010000002.1 GCA_947175175.1 uncultured Lachnospiraceae bacterium | reverse complement strand
GAAAAGCCCATAAATCAAGCATCTTTAATACATTTGCTTAACTAAATGACATTGGGGAGTGAACAGTAACTAATACATAAGTATTCTACTTGATTTTACAAAAATTTATTGACTTTATCTTGTAAAAGTGATAAAATTTTAGAGTATTCAATTAGAACTATGAGCTGACTTGTTCTGCAAATCATTCCTTTTGATGCAGGCAAGTCAGTTTTTTTAGGCAGATGTAGAGTACATAAATATTTTTAATGGAGGTTCGAAATATGAACAACGGAACAGTAAAGTGGTTTAATGCTCAAAAAGGCTATGGATTCATTACAAATGAAGGAACAGGAGAAGATGTGTTTGTACATTTTTCTGCGATCATGTCTGATGGATACAAGACTCTTGAAGAAGGACAGAAGGTTACTTTCGACATTGAGCAGGATCCAAAGAACAGTTCTAAGCTTAGGGCTGCAAATGTTGTAGTAGCATAATGGGCAGGCATATTACAGTGCGAAATAAAACCCCTCTGACAGATTTGAATGCCAGAGGGGTTTTATTAGAATAAATTTTCAATGCGTTCCATTGCTTCAATTGTATTTTCTCGATTGCCGAATGAGGTGAGACGGAAAAATTTCTGCCCATTTTTGCCGAAGCCTGCGCCGGGAGTTCCAACAATCTGTGCATTAGTCAGCAGATAATCAAAGAAATCCCAGGAATCCATCTCGTTAGGACATTTGAACCAGATATATGGAGAGTTGATGCCGCCGAAGTAGCAAATGTTTTTCTTGGAAAGGGCATCAGCGATGATTTTTGCATTATGTTGATAATATTTTATGTTTTCCTTGCATTGTGCCATGCCTTCTGCGGAGAATACAGCGGCAGCACCTTTTTGCACAATATAGGATACACCGTTGAATTTTGTGGTCTGACGGCGATTCCACATTGCGTTTAGTGACATTTCTATACCAGTGGATGAAGTAAATTTCAAATCCTTTGGCACGATGGTGTATCCGCATCGTGTTCCTGTGAAGCCAGCTGTCTTGGAGAGTGAACAGAACTCAATGGCACATTTTTTGGAACCCTCGATGGCATAGATACTTCTGGGAAGTGTTTCGTCGGTTATAAAGCATTCGTAAGCGGAGTCATATAAGATAATAGCGTCGTTTTCAAGTGCATAGTCTACCCATTCCTTCAACTGTTCTCTGTTATAAGCTGCCCCTGTTGGATTGTTCGGCGAGCAGATGTATATAATATCAGCATGAATGCTGTGGTCTGGCATGGGAAGGAAATCATTCTCTTCGTTGGCATCAATATAGGTGATGTTTCGTCCATTCATGATGTTGGTGTCCACATATACAGGATATACAGGATCTGGAATCAGAATGACATTGTCCCTGTCGAAAAGATCGGTGATGTTTCCAGTATCACTTTTGGCACCATCGGATACAAATACTTCGTCGGCTTCAATTGACACATTGTTTTTACTATAGTAATCAACGATGGCATTACGCAGAAAATCATATCCCTGTTCTGGGCCGTAACCCTTAAAGGTTTCCGCACTTGCAAGTGCGATGACCCCCTCTTGAAGCTTTGCGATTACCTCGGAACCGATGGGAAGAGTCACATCACCGATGCCAAGGCGGATCACTTTCTTGTCAGGGTTTGCCGCTGTGTAGGTGTTTACGCGATGTGCAATTTCTGAAAAAAGGTAGCTTTCTTTCAGATTTAAATAGTTTTCATTTAATTTTGGCATAATATAGTCCTCCTTAATAGTTGTTTCTAGTTTAGAAAGTGTTCTTCATACGAAACTTGCATCAATACGGGACGCATGACCAATCTTACTGTGAAGATGTTTTTTTGGTAGTTGTTCTAATTAGGAACACTAATGTAATCATAGCTGCATCACGCATATTTGTCAATTGTGATATATAAAGATTGAAAATTTTTATTGATTATGTTAAGTTTATGTGTGGAATGTATTGGGGAAATAATAAGGAAGTAATAAAGAAATCGAAAAGAAGGGTAAAATAATGAGTGATTGTGAAAAAGAAAACTATGAGAAGGTAATAAAGGATGCAAAGAGAGTTGTCGCTGAGTTCCTTGAACAGGCAAAACTCAAAAAAGGCAATCTGGTAGTGATCGGTTGTTCTACAAGTGAGATTGCAGAGCACCATATTGGTTCTTATTCGAATGCGGAGCTTGGAGAGGCTGTGTTTGTGGCAATGTATGAGGAATTTGAAAGAGCAGGTTTGTCAGTTGCTGCACAGTGCTGTGAGCATCTGAACAGGGCTCTGATCATGTCAGAGGCGGATGCGGAGCGTTTTGGGTATGAGATCGTAAATGTGATACCACAGCCCAAGGCAGGCGGTTCGTTCTCAACTGCAGCATGGAAACACATGGAACAGCCGGTGGCGGTTGAGCATATACAGGCACATGCTGGAATTGATATTGGAGATACACTGATCGGAATGCATCTGCGTCCAGTGGCAGTTCCGGTGAGAATAGAGCATCCGGTGATCGGAGGGGCACATATTGTATGTGCAAGAACCAGAGCGAAGTATATCGGCGGTGGCAGAGCGCATTATAATGAGGATTTAGAATAAACTTTGAATAAACTTTTTAAAATGTCTTTTCTAAAGTAGTGGTTGTGTGTTATAATCGATATAGCTATAATGAAATCGGCGTTACAGTTCAGCCTAGGACTTTGCACTTTGCTGCAGATTATGGTTTATACAAGCACATAAGAACATGTAATGGTTGAGATGCATCAAGCCATGGAACAGGGCTTTGATATTGCGAAGCGATTTTGCATGGCTTGATTTATAACAGTTCTGCATGGCTGAACTGTTATAAATCAGTGGCTACAGATAAGTTACGAAAGGATAATATGGAATTAGAAGATCATAATGAGGAAACAGAAGACAGGGCGGTGGAGTTCTTAAAGCCGGCAAAAAGAGAGCGCTTTATTGAAATCGTGGTTCCAATGCTTACGCTGATGACAATTGTTAATTGTGTTATCATACTTGTATTGGTGATGAATATTGGAAGGAAGGTAAACGGACTAGAGCAGCAGATGATCGTACTTCAGAGCAATGCTGCGATCAATGCAGCACGTATGTCAGAGGCAGAGGACAGCGATCTTTCCGAGTCATCTGAACCAGTGGATGTAGCTGATATTGATGGCAACCATGTGACAGATGCGACGGAAGCGGCTGATATTGTGGAAGCAGCGGCGTTGGAGGATACACACAAGTGGACCGACAGGGAAGATAACAGCGCCGATATTAGGAGAGTGTATCTGACTTTCGATGATGGTCCGAGTGCAAATACAGACAGGATACTGGATATTCTTAATCAGTATGGTGTGAAGGCGACATTCTTTGTGGTTGGCAAGGAAGGTTATACAGAACAGTATCGGCGGATTGTAGAAGATGGACATACCCTGGCGATGCATTCTTACACCCACAAATACAGTGAGATCTACGCATCACTGGACGCATATAAAGAAGATCTGACAAAACTTCATAATTTTCTGTATGAGCTTACTGGTGAGGATTGCAATATCGTCAGATTTCCAGGCGGCAGTAGTAACACGATCAGCCATGTCGATATGTGGGAGCTGATCGATTACCTCAACAGGGAGAACATAGCCTACTTTGATTGGAATGTGTCAAGTGGCGATGCTGCTGGAGGTGGAAAAAGTACTGCCCAGATCAAAAAAAATGTACTCGATAACATTGACCAGTTCAACAATGCAGTGGTTCTTTTCCATGACGCGGCAGGAAAAGATTCAACAGTCGATGCGCTTCCGGCAATTATAGAAGAAATACTTGAATCTGATAATACAGTGTTGCTGCCGATAACGGAGGACACAGTAAGAGTACAGCATTTACATGAGTAGTTATGGATAACAGATTGTAAAATTTGGTTATTGAAATATAAAATATACAAAATAAAATTGGAGGATAATTTACTATGGGTTTTTTTCAGGATTTAAAGCAGGATTTATCACAGACAGTAAATGATTTGGAGGCTGAGGATGCGGTAGCTGGTCTGAATCTTGAGGATGAAGGGGCAACAGCTTCTGAGGATTTGTTTGGAGAGGCAGCGGACACGGATTTTGCAGACCTCGAGGCAATGCTTGCACAGGGAGTGGCTGCTCTGGGAGATGCACCGGTAGAACCAGCCGGCTTGCAGGAGGACTCAGCTGAGGCTGCTATGATGAATACAATGGATTATACAGCGGAAACTATGAGGGGAAACGCTGAGGAGAATCTTACAGCAGGATTTGAGCAGGCGGCGGTCATGACAGATATGGGGGAAACTGCTGAGGCAAATATAAGTGCAGGAATTATGACAGAGATGCCTGTAGAGCAAGAAAATAATATAAGTGAGGCAGACGCAGAGATGGAACAATTATTAAACGAGGTAGAACAGAATTTGCAGGAGTCGTCATATATGGATGCAGCACCGACAGCAGAGCCGGAGGCTGACTTTGATGCAAGTGTTGCAGCTTCAACAGATACGGCAGTGATCACAGCAGGGATGAACATTACAGGTGATGTAACGAGCAGCGGTAATATGGATTTAATCGGAAGCATCACAGGTAATATTGAGATTTTTGGCAAATTGAATGTGACAGGTAGTATTACAGGCAATTCCGCAGCGGCAGAGATCTATGCGGAGTCCGCGCAGATCAACGGAGAGGTAAAGAGCAAGGGCAGTGTTAAGATCGGACAGAGTTCTGTCGTGATCGGTAATATTTTTGCTACGAGTGCAGTGATTGCAGGCGCCGTGAAGGGTGATATTGATGTGCATGGACCTGTCATTCTTGACACGTCAGCGATTGTGATGGGAAATATCAAATCGAAGTCCGTACAGATCAACAATGGTGCGGTAATTGAAGGTATGTGTTCGCAGTGCTATGCAGATGTTAGTCCTTCTGCTTTCTTTAATGATGTGAAGAAGAATAGAAAACAATCATAAAAAGGGATAGGAGTCGGCATATCATGAAAAGAATATTATTGAAGCTGAGCGGCGAGGCACTTGCCGGAGATAAGAAAACAGGTTTTGACGAGCCCACAGTGACAGCGGTGGCACAGCAGGTAAAGGAGATCGTGGACAGCGGTGTGCAGGTGGGTATCGTGATCGGCGGCGGTAATTTCTGGCGGGGCAGGACAAGTGAAACGATCGATCGGACAAAGGCGGATCAGATAGGCATGCTTGCCACGGTCATGAACTGTATCTACGTATCTGAGATTTTCCGTTCTGTTGGTATGGGGACAGAAATATTTACTCCGTTTCAGTGCGCAGCATTTACAGAGCTTTTTTCGAAAGATAAGGCTATGGCAGCGCTTATGGCAGGCAAGGTAGTATTTTTTGCAGGAGGTATCGGACATCCGTATTTTTCGACAGATATGGGGACGGTGCTCAAGGCGATTGAGATTGAGGCAGACATGATTCTTTCTGCCAGGGCGGTTGACGGTGTCTACGATTCCGATCCGAAGCTCAATGAGAATGCAAAAAAATATGACACGATTCCAATCAAAGAAGTCGTTGACAAACAGCTCGGTGTGATGGACCTTGCAGCAGCAGTACTTTGCATGGAAAATAAGATGCCGATGACGATATTTGGACTGAACGAGGAGAATAGTATCATCAATACTGTAAAGGGAAACTCAAACGGTACTGTGATTACAGTTTGATTTACTGGATGCAGGTTGCTGTATTAGGGTTTTGAAACAAAATCAAGGAGGAGATAGAAATGGACGCAAGAGTAAAAACATACGATGATAAAATGCAGAAGGCACTTGATTTTCTCTTATCAGATTATCAGACAATACGTGCAGGCCGTGCAAATCCACATGTGCTTGATAAGATAAAGGTTGACTATTATGGAACACCGACACCGATTCAGCAGGTTGGAAATATTACGGTTCCAGAGGCGAGAATGATTCAGATCGCACCATGGGAGAAGAGTCTGATCAAGGCGGTTGAAAAGGCAATTATGGCATCGGATATCGGCATTACGCCGAGCAATGATGGTACAGTAATCCGCCTTGTATTCCCGGAACTCACAGAGGAGCGCAGGAAAGAACTCGTGAAGGATATTAAGAAAAAAGGTGAGGACTGCAAGGTAGCAGTTCGCAATATCAGGCGCGACGCAAATGATGCGTTCAAGAAGCTTGCAAAGACGGAAGTGTCCGAGGATGAGATCAAGGATTTGGAGGATGCGGTGCAGAAGCTGACAGACAAATATATAAAAGATGTGGATAAGGCTATCGATGAAAAGTCTAAGGAAGTTTTAACTGTATAATGCAATAAACGAAAGGCAGGGGGCGTGCACAAGGGATGTAGTGCCCCTTCTTTTATGCACACGCCGATGCTGATGTTAATGCGAAAAACCATATATGGCAGTTTTTCGCATGGAAGTATGCCGCTGAAGTGGCGCATCGGCGGCGCGAGAGCAGGGATCTGGAAAGGAGATGTTGTTATGAACGCACCAAATCATGTAGCGATTATTCTTGATGGAAATGGACGCTGGGCGAAGGCAAAGGGACTTCCCCGCACTGCTGGTCATATACAGGGGGCAAAGGTGGTTGAGCAGATCTGTGAAGACGCTTACAATATGGGAATCAACTATCTTACGGTGTACGCGTTCTCAACGGAGAATTGGAGCAGACCAGACAGTGAAGTTGCAACCTTGATGAATCTGTTGCGAAATTATATGAAAAACAGTATCAAACGCGCTCAGAAAAACAATATGTGTGTACGGGTGCTTGGCGATAAATCTGGTCTGGCGGAGGATTTGAGGGCGAGTATCGAGGAATTGGAGCGTGCTACAAAAGATAATACAGGGCTTCACTTCCAGATCGCGATCAATTATGGAGGGCGTGATGAACTTAGAAGGGCTGTCACGAGGCTTGCAGATCAGGTGGAAGCCGGGGAATTGGATCCAGATCAGATCGATGACGAAAAGATTGCTGCCCAGCTTGACACATCAGGACTGCCGGATCCGGATCTGTTGATCCGAACATCGGGGGAACAGCGAATATCAAATTTTTTGCTGTGGCAGCTTGCCTATTCGGAACTTTATTTCACATCAGTGCCATGGCCGGACTTTGATAAGAATGAGCTTGCTAAGGCGGTGGAGGCGTATCAGAACAGGGACCGGAGATACGGGCTTGTGAAGGAGGAGTAAAGGATGTCGTCTAATATTCTTGGAAAAATAAGTAAGGAGAGAACAATTAGCGCAGTGGTGATTGTGATTGCGGCGCTGGCATCGATCCTTCCAGGGGGTATCGTATTGGCAGCAGTGCTGTATGTCATATCGGTTATCGGTTATCTGGAGCTCACAAAGGCTTGCGGTGTCAGGAAAGGGGGGGAAAAGAAACTAAATGCGTTGGAGATTGTGGGAATTCTGGCGGTTACGGGATATTATGCTGCAATCTATATCAAGCACCCAGACGCAGGAACGCTTCATTTTCTTCCAATGATAGGATTCACTGTACTGGATACTGGGTTTATGATCTCTTTGTTTCTTTCCCTGATCTTGATGATGTCTGTCTATGTGTTTTCCTTTCCGAAATTTAGTGCGCATCAGGTCATGACGGCATATTTTTCACTGGTTTACGCGCCAGTGATGTTGTCATTTGTATTTTTGACAAGGCAGTTTGAACATGGTATCTATCTGGTGTGGATGATCTTTATCAATTCCTGGATATCTGATACCTGTGCGTACTTAGTAGGTGTAATGATCGGAAGGCACAAGCTTGCTCCGGTGCTCAGCCCGAAAAAGTCCATAGAAGGTTCGATTGGCGGGATTGTAGGTTCTGCGCTGGTTGGTGCGCTGTTCGGATATTATCTGGATTCTGTTCTGGGGGCGGATCAGTTTGTCTTTCTTCTGTTCGTGGTCGGCGGCGTGGGTTCTGTGATTTCGCAGATTGGTGATCTGGCAGCGTCTGCGATTAAGCGCAATTATGATATTAAGGATTATGGGAAACTGATTCCAGGTCATGGTGGTATTATGGATAGGTTTGACAGTGTGATTTTTACTGCACCGATTACGTATTTTCTAATAATATTTTTTATGAGATAAGACAAGTGGTGCGATAATATAATGGTAACAGGAAAGGAAACTATTTAATTATGAAAAAAATAGCAATACTTGGCTCTACTGGTTCGATTGGCACGCAGACGCTTGAGATTGTGCGGGACAATCCAGATCTGCAGGTGGTAGGTCTGGCAGCGGGAGCAAATATTGATTTATTGGAAAAACAGGTGCGGGAGTTCCGGCCAAGGCTGGTGTCCCTTCAAAGTGAGGCGGATTGCAGAAAATTAAAGACGAGGCTTGCCGATCTCGAGGTACAGGTTATACCGGGCATGGAAGGATTGCTTGGTATCGCTGAGATGGAGGAGTCGGAAATACTGGTGACAGCGATCGTGGGCATGATTGGCATCAGACCGACAATTGCAGCGATCAACAGGCATAAGGATATTGCCCTTGCAAACAAGGAGACGCTTGTAACAGCAGGGCATATTATCATGCCGCTTGCCGCGGAAATGGGGGTGTCAATCCTTCCGGTTGACAGCGAACACAGTGCCATTTTCCAGTCCTTGCAGGGTGAGCATAGGGACAGGGTGAGTAAGTTATTGATTACGGCGTCAGGAGGACCGTTCCGGGGGAGAAGCAGACAGGATTTGGATAATGTAGAGCTTGAGGATGCGCTAAAACACCCAAACTGGTCAATGGGACATAAGATTACGATTGATTCTGCCACACTGGTAAACAAAGGATTGGAGGTCATGGAGGCAAAATGGCTTTTTGATGTGGATCTGGATCGCATTCAGGTGGTGGTACACCCGCAGAGCATCATTCATTCGATGGTTGAGTATGTGGATGGCGGGATTATCGCACAGCTTGGAACGCCTGATATGAAGCTGCCGATTCAGTATGCTCTGTTTTATCCGGATAGACGCCCGATGGCAGGAAAGAGAGTAGATTTTTTCGAGCTTGGAAATATTACATTTGAGAAGCCGGATGTGGAGACTTTTGCAGGGTTGAAGCTCGCGATGAGGGCTGCCGCAGAAGGCGGGAGTGTACCGACTGTGTTTAATGCGGCGAATGAGAAGGCTGTAAATCTGTTTCTGAACAGGAGAATCCGCTTTCTGCAGATTCCGGAAATGATCGAGATGTGTATGGATGCCCATAGGAAGATAGAGAATCCTGGTGTGGAGGAGATTCTAAAGACGGAGCAGGAAACTTATGAGCTGATCAGGTCAAAATTTAATATCATTTAATTACAAAATGCGCTTTCCGAATCGAGAGCTCATTGAAATCAAAGGGAGGAAAAAATAAGGAATGGTTGTCACAATTATAGTGTTCGTACTGGTATTTGGGGTGGTTGTGATTGCGCATGAGCTTGGACATTTTCTGATCGCGAAGCTGAACGGTATCAAAGTACTGCAGTTTTCGATCGGTATGGGACCGGACATCATCAAGTTTACAAAGGGTGAGACGAAGTATGTGTTAAAGCTGCTGCCAATTGGCGGAGCCTGTATGTTTGAGGGTGAGGATGGCATTTATTCCACCAATCAGAACGGCGATGACCAGAATGGTCAAAAACCTGAGGGCGCTTTTAACGATGCTAATGTCTGGTCGAGAATCGCGACTGTTTTTGCAGGACCATTTTTTAATCTTATTCTGGCATTTCTGTTGTCACTGATTGTGGTTGGTTTTTCCGGTGAGACGATTCCCACGATCAATACATTAACGGAAGGGTATCCGGCAGAAGCGGCGGGGCTTAGAGAGGGCGACATTATCACGAAAATAGACGGGGACCGGATTTATCTGCAGGGCGAAGTCACTTTCGCATCTGCGTTGAGCGGCGGTGAACCGATGGAGATCGAGTATAAGCGTGACGGGAAGAAATATACGACAGTGATCACACCCAAATTCAGCGAGCAGGACAATCGGTATTATCTTGGTTTTACGATTGGAGAGACCATACAGTGTAAGGGACTGAACCTGATCAAGTACAGTGCATGCGAAGTGCGTTACTGGCTTAAGGCGACGGTCAAGAGTCTCGTGATGCTGGTACAGGGAAAACTTTCCGCAAATGATCTGTCAGGTCCGGTCGGGATTGCTACGATGATCGATGAGACAATCGAGGTGACAAAGCCATATGGATTGCCGACGGTTGTGCTCAACATGATCAATTTTGCAGTGCTGCTCAGTGTGAATCTTGGCGTGATGAACCTGCTGCCATTGCCGGCACTTGACGGTGGAAGACTTTTGTTTATGTTAATCGAAGTCGTGCGTGGTAAACCGGTATCACCTGACAAGGAAGGAATGGTGCATTTTATCGGGTTTGTCGCATTGATGATACTGATGGTGTTTGTGCTGTATAATGACATTGCAAGAATCTTGGTTCATTAGTGTTTATTAGGAACTGTTTAGATATGGATGGAGGAAATGTATGTATAGGGATAATACAAAAGTGATCCACATTGGAGACACAGTGATTGGTGGGGGAAATCCTGTCCTGATCCAGTCCATGACAAATACAAAGACAAATGATGTGGCGGCTACTGCGGCGCAGATTCAGCGCCTAGCCGAAGCAGGCTGTGACATTATCCGGTGTACTGTGCCGGATATGGAGGCGGCGCGGGCAATTGCGCAGATCAAGAAGGAAATATCGATTCCGCTGGTGGCGGATATTCATTTTGACTATAAGATGGCGATTGCTGCCATGGAAAACGGTGCGGATAAGATACGCATCAATCCTGGAAATATCGGAAGCAGGGAAAAAGTTGCCGAGGTGATAAGGGTTGCAAAGGAGCGAAATGTACCGATTCGGGTTGGTGTAAACAGCGGTTCGCTGGAAAAGGAATTGGTGGAGAAATACAATGGTGTCACGGCTGAGGGGATCGTGGAGAGTGCGCTTGACAAGGTGCATATGATCGAGGATCTGGATTATGACAACATGGTGATCAGCATCAAGTCCTCGGATGTGATGATGTGCGTTAAGGCACATGAATTGCTCGCTGACAAGACGCAGTATCCGCTGCATGTAGGTATCACGGAGGCTGGCACTGTGACGAGCGGCAATATCAAGTCGGCGGTTGGTCTTGGAATTATCTTAAATAAAGGAATCGGTGATACGATCAGGGTATCTCTCACAGGCGATCCAGTCGAAGAAGTCAAGTCTGCAAAGCTGATTCTGCGGACACTTGGACTGCGAAAAGGCGGTATCGAAGTGGTTTCTTGTCCTACATGCGGCAGGACAAATATTGACCTGATCGGACTGGCAAATCAGGTCGAGACGATGGTACAAGGATATGACCTTGATATCAAAGTGGCAGTGATGGGCTGCGCTGTAAACGGACCAGGAGAGGCAAAAGAGGCGGATATCGGCATTGCTGGAGGTATTGGGGAGGGTCTTCTCATCAAGAAAGGTGAGATTGTCCGGAAGGTACCTGAGAGTGAACTGCTGGGTACGCTGAAATATGAGTTAGATCACTGGAAAGTTTGAAATAAGAATTGATAGAAGTGAGTGTGTATGGAAAAGAAATTTTTCGAGGCGTTTCCCAATCTCAAATTGGATGGGGTACAGAAGGATCTGTTTGAGCAGGTAGTTGTGGAGCGGATTACTGCTACGAAGCGCAAAGATCTGCTGCGCATTTATATCAGGAGTGAGAGGCTGGTCGAAAAGGAACATATCTATTCTGTGGAAAAAGAGATCAAGAAGCAGTTTTTTCCACGGGAGTATATGATCATTAAAATCTATGAAAAGTTTGTGCTTTCGGAGCAGTACAATCCAGAAAAACTGATAGAGTTGTATCGGGAGAGTATTCTGATGGAGATCAAAGAATGCGACCATATGCTCTATACGATATTTCGTCAGGCGGACGTACAGTTTCCGGAAGAAAATACAATGAAGCTTGTTCTCGAGGACAGTGTGATCGCAAAGTCCAAGGAGGATGAGCTTATTGGCATTTTGGACAAAGTCCTGAATGAGCGATGTGGTTTTCAGGTAAAGTTTGAGGCGACTTACAAAGAGGCGAAGACAAGTAAGTACAGAGAAGACGATGAGCTGCGAATTCGAAAGATTGTGGAGGGAATCAGCAGTCGTATTGGAGGAAATACCAGAGGAAACGATGTTGTCGCAGCATCGGAAGAGGCGGTGTCATCAGTACCCCAGAAACCGGCAAGTGCTAAGATCATTTTTGAACAGCCAAGGACAGCTGCCCCAGCAAAACAAAAAGAGACTGCCGCATCTTATGGCAGATTTGAGAAGGGCGGAGACAAAGGATTTCAGAAGAGGGCACTTAAGCGCTCAGATAATCCCAATGTTATTTTTGGCAGGGATTTTGAGGACGAGAGTATCAATATCGAAGAGATCTGGGGCGAAATGGGAGAGGTCACGATCAGGGGCAAGGTGCGTGCTCTTGAAACCCGTGAGATCAGAAATGAGCGGACGATTGTAAGTTTTGAGATTACAGATTTTACGGATACCATCAAGGTCAAGATGTTTGTACATAATGAGCAGCTTTCAGAGCTTGTGGGGGACTTAAAAGTTGGGGCATTCTTGAAACTGAAAGGTGTCACAGTCAATGACACGTTTGACAGGGAGCTCACGATCGGTTCGGTGATCGGTGTGATGAAGATATCTGATTTTACTACAACACGCATGGATAACAGCACCAGAAAGCGTGTGGAGCTGCATTGTCACACCAAGATGAGTGATATGGATGGTGTATCTGATGTCAAAGATATCATCAAGCGTGCCAAGAAGTGGGGACACAAGGCGCTCGCAATCACAGATCATGGCTGCGTGCAGGCTTTTCCGGATGCGAACCACGCTCTTGACCATGACGATGATTTTAAAGTGATCTATGGTGTGGAGGGTTATCTGGTCGATGACTTGAAAGAAATCGTGACAGACGGCAAGGGGCAGGCTTTAGACGAGGCCTATGTGGTCTTTGATATCGAGACGACGGGATTTTCACCAGTCACAAACCGAATTATAGAAATCGGTGCAGTCAAGGTAGAAAATGGACAGATTACAGATCGGTTTTCCACTTTTGTCAATCCGGAGGTACCGATACCCTTTGATATCGAAAAGCTGACAAGCATCAATGACAGTATGGTGATTGATGCTGAGACCATTGAGAGCGTATTGCCTAAGTTTCTGGAATTTGTTGGAGATGCAGTGCTTGTGGCACACAACGCAAATTTTGATGTCGGCTTTATCAAGGAAAATGCAAAGCGGCAGAATATTTCAGTTGATTTTACTTATGTGGATACGGTCGGTATTGCGCGGACACTACTCACAGGGCAGGCAAAGTATACTCTGGATGCTGTTGCAAAAACGCTGAAGATATCGCTTGAAAATCATCACAGGGCAGTAGATGACGCGGAGTGCACCGCTGAGATTTTCCTGAAATTTATTGAGATGCTGAAAAAAGAGAATATCCATACCCTTACAGAGCTCAATGAGTTGGGGAAGGCGAGTGTCGAGGCGGTCAGAAAGCTTCATTCGTATCATATTATTATACTTGCAAAAAATCAGACAGGGCGCATTAATCTGTACAGGCTTGTGTCGGAATCGCATTTAACTTATTTTTATAAAAGACCATTGATTCCTAAAAGTCTGATTCAAAAATACCGGGAAGGTCTGATCATAGGCAGTGCCTGTGAGGCAGGTGAGCTTTTCCGTGCCATGCTTGATGGGCAGAGTGAGGAGCAGATTGCCCATATCGTGAATTTTTATGACTATCTGGAAATACAGCCGATTGGCAACAATAAATTTATGATCGAGTCGGAAAAACTCAGGGATATCAATTCCGAGGAGGATTTGATCGCGCTGAACAAGAGAGTGGTGAGACTCGGGGAACAGTTTCAGAAGCCAGTGGTTGCCACCTGCGATGTGCATTTTCTAGACCCGGAGGACGAGGTTTACAGGCGTATCATCATGACTGGAAAAGGGTTTAAGGACGCTGATGACCAGGCACCGCTGTATTTTCGTACGACGGAGGAGATGCTGGACGAATTTGCTTATTATCTGGGCAGTGAGAAGGCGGAGGAGATCGTCATTACGAACACGAACATGATTGCAGACATGTGTGACAGAATCGCACCAGTGCGTCCTGACAAGTGTCCGCCTGTCATTGAGAACAGCGATCAGCAGTTGACAGACATCTGTTATCGAAAGGCGCATGAGATGTATGGCGATGAACTTCCTGACATCGTGGAGGCAAGGCTGAAGCGGGAGTTAAACTCGATTATCAGCAATGGGTTTGCCGTGATGTACATTATTGCGCAGAAACTTGTGTGGAAGTCAGTGGAGGATGGATATTTGGTCGGTTCACGTGGTTCTGTTGGTTCCTCGTTTGTGGCGACGATGGCAGGGATAACAGAGGTAAATCCGCTAAGCCCGCATTATTACTGCAAGAATCGTCATTACAGCGATTTCTATTCGGAGGATGTCAAGAAGTTTGCGGGCATGGCAGGCTGTGATATGCCTGACAAATACTGTCCTGTCTGTGGAGAAAAACTGATTAAGGACGGTTTTGACATTCCATTCGAGACATTTCTAGGGTTCAAGGGAAACAAGGAGCCGGATATTGACCTGAATTTTTCCGGCGAGTATCAGAGTAAAGCGCATAAATATACAGAGGTTATCTTTGGATATGGTCAGACGTTCCGCGCCGGGACAATCGGTACTTTGGCGGATAAGACAGCATTTGGATATGTCAGGAATTACTATGAGGAGCGCGGCAAGCATAAACGGACAAGTGAGATCAACCGCATTGTGGAGGGCTGTGTAGGTGTACGACGCACTACAGGACAACACCCAGGAGGTATTGTTGTTCTGCCGGTGGGCGAGGAAATCAATTCTTTTACACCGGTACAGCACCCGGCAAATGATATGACGACAGACACGATTACGACGCATTTTGATTACCATTCGATTGACCACAACCTGTTAAAGCTTGATATTCTCGGGCATGACGATCCGACGATGATTCGTATGCTTCAGGATTTGACTGGGATCGATCCGACGACCATACCGCTTGACGATAAAGATGTAATGTCACTTTTCCAGAATACATCGGCACTTGGCATTACGCCGGAAGATATTGGTGGGTGCAAGCTTGGCTGTCTTGGAATTCCAGAATTTGGTACAGACTTTGCGATGCAGATGGTTATTGATGCGCAGCCGAAGTATTTCTCGGATTTGGTCAGGATATCCGGGCTGTCACATGGAACAGATGTATGGCTTGGCAATGCGCAGACACTGATTCAGGAGGGAAAGGCGACCATTTCGACGGCAATCTGCACGCGGGATGATATCATGACTTATTTGATCGGTATGGGGCTTGACTCAGAGGAGTCTTTCAAGATTATGGAGGCTGTGCGGAAAGGAACTGTCGCAAAGGGCAAATGTGGTAATTGGGCAGAGTGGAAACAGGACATGCTTGATCATGATGTACCAGACTGGTATGTGTGGTCGTGCGAAAAGATACAGTACATGTTCCCCAAGGCGCATGCGGCGGCATATGTTATGATGGGATGGCGGATCGCGTATTGTAAGATCAACTATCCATTGGCGTATTACTGTGCGTTTTTCAGTATCAGGGCTTCGGCATTCTCGTACGAGATCATGTGTCTGGGACGGGAGCACTTAGAGCGCGTCATGGCAGAGTACAGAAAACGCGGGGACAGTCTGTCTAACAAGGAGCAGGATGCGTTAAAAGACATGCGCATCGTACAGGAGATGTATGCAAGAGGCTTCGAATTTGAGCCAATTGATATATTCAGGGCACATTCAAGGAATTTTCAGATTGTCAATGATAAGGTGATGCCGTCCCTGAGCAGTATAGAGGGACTTGGAGAGAAGGCGGCGGATGCAATCATGGAGGCTGCAAAGGACGGACCATTTTTGTCAAAGGATGATTTTAGGAGCAGGACAAAGGTGTCAAAGACGGTGATTGACCTGATGGCTGATTTAGGACTGCTTGGGGATATACCAGAGTCGAATCAGATCAGTTTGTTTGACTTGGTTGGATAAATTCATAGGATACAATGAATAAAGGTGGGGAATTTTCTCTGCCTTTTTATGTGCGGACAGACAGGGCATGCATATAGTCAAATACACTATATATAGCCTTTCAAGGGGGGATAAATCTGTTTTTAACACAATATAAAGTTGTATTAATACATATGTTCCGCTTGTTATTTTGTCTGATATCATGTAAAATAAAATCAAAGTGGTGGAAAGTGGAACTAAGTGGTGCGAAGTGGTGGTGATTGCA
This sequence comes from uncultured Lachnospiraceae bacterium, assembly GCA_947175175.1. GTDB lineage: Bacteria > Bacillota > Clostridia > Lachnospirales > Lachnospiraceae > COE1. The sequence continues at coordinate 44,579 of CAMWLV010000002.1, read as the reverse complement.
TGTTCATGGGTGAATACAATCATACAATAGACACAAAGGGCAGGCTGATCATTCCCTCAAAGTTCCGCGAAGTTTTGGGAGATGATTTCGTGGTGACCAAGGGACTGGATGGCTGTCTGTTTGTGTATGATAACACTGAATGGTCCGCTTTTGAAGAAAAGCTGAAAGCTTTACCGCTTATGAACAAAGAATCTCGTAAATTTGTCCGCTTTTTCCTCGCAGGCGCAGCCAGTGTGGAGGTGGACAAGCAAGGAAGAATACTGATACCGTCTGTGTTAAGGGAGTTTGCAGCGCTGGATAAAGATGTCGTCCTGGCGGGAGTAGGAGGGCGCATCGAGATCTGGAACAAGGATCGGTGGGAGGAAACTTCGGAGTACGACGATATGGATGATATCGCAGAACATATGTCTGAGCTTGGGCTGATGATTTAACTCCGTCTAAGCGCAGGATATGGAGCAGATTTTGCACAATTCCTAAGGAGCTGTAGGAAAATAAGTGATACAGATCCTAAAGTCTCAGAAAGGAAACCACAATATGGAGATGGAATTTAGACACGCGTCAGTATTACTTAATGAAACAATCGAGGCACTAAAGATCAAACCGGAGGGTGTATATCTGGATGGCACTCTTGGCGGTGGCGGACATGCCTATGAGGTATGTAAGAGACTAGGCGACACAGGCAGCTTTTATGGGATTGATCAGGATGAAGCAGCCATAGAAGCTGCAGGGAAGCGATTGGAAGAATTTGGGGAAAAAGTTACTATTATTAGAAATAACTACTGTAATGCGCGGGAGACATTGCGGGAAAATGGCGTAGAACACGTGGATGGCATCGTCCTTGATCTTGGCGTGTCTTCATATCAACTCGACACGATAGACCGAGGGTTTACCTACAAGTATGATACGCCTCTTGATATGCGTATGGATCAGAGACAGAAGCTGACGGCAAGAGATATCGTGAATGATTATGACGAGCAGTCATTGTATCGGATCATCAGGGATTATGGCGAAGACCAGTTTGCCAAAAACATTGCAAAACATATCGTGCAGGCAAGGGCAGAAAAAGCGATTGAGACGACTTTTGAGTTAAATGAAGTCATCAAGGCGGCGATTCCTGCCAAGATGCGTGCGGTAGGCGGGCACCCTTCGAAAAGAACATTTCAGGCAATTCGCATTGAGTGTAATCATGAACTGGATGTACTCAAAAATTCTTTGCAGGACTTTATAGATTTGTTAAACCCACAAGGGCGGTTGTGTATTATCACATTTCATTCGCTTGAGGACAGGATTGTGAAGAATTTTTTTAGGGAGATGGAGAATCCATGTACCTGTCCTCCGGAATTTCCAGTGTGTGTCTGTGGAAAGATTCCATATGGAAAGGTGATATCACGCAAACCGATTTTGCCTTCACAGGAGGAGCTGGAGGGAAATTCGCGGTCAAAGAGCGCCAAATTAAGAGTTTTTGAGAGGATTTAATTGATTGATCTAATAAGGAAGGAACATTGAAAATGAGACATGCCAATTCAACAACAAGGACAAACACAAGCAGACAAAGCACAGGCAGTCGTAATGGTCATAGTAATAATCATAATAGAAGCCATGATTCCAATCAGGACTATCAATATATCGATGGAAGTGCAGTCAGAAAGCTGCAGACTGCACCTGCAAGACGGGAATACGAAAGGACAAGACCGCAGGCACGGCATGTGCGCAAAACAAAAGTAAAAGCAGTTCCCATGAATAAAGGATATATTGCAGTGGCAGCAGCGGCATTTGTGATTGTCTGTAGTGTACTTATGAGTTATGTTAATTTGCAGTCAAATATCACGAATTATATTACTAGCATTTCAAAGCTGGAAAGCCAGCTCAACGAGATGAAGATGGCAAATGACGAGACCTACACAAAGATTATGAGCAGTATTGACCTGGAAGAGATCAAGCGCATCGCAGTCAATGAACTTGGAATGAAATATGCTAAAGAAGGACAGGTTATTGAGTACACTGGCGAGGGAAATGATTATGTGCGTCAATATGGAACAGTACCTGAACCATAAATGAAATAGTATGCAAGGTGGTCAGATGGCAGAAAGAAGTAGAAATAGCTATAGCAATAGAAATAGCAGGATTAGAAGTCAGAATAGTAATAGAAACAGAATGCCAAACAGCAGTAGAAATAATAGCAATACCAGAGCCGACAGAAGAATAAGAAGAAGACAGAGGATAAATGCAAATAAAGTCAAATCAATGAAGCTGGCAGTGATGATGCTGATCATTCTGCTGGCTTTTACGGGATTGGGGGGACGTCTGTACTGTCTTGCGCGCGACAACCGGAATGATTACCAGAAAAAGATCCTGTCGCAGCAGCGCTATGATTCCAAGACACTGCCTTTTAAGCGCGGGAGCATTCTGGATGCGAACGGAACGATTCTTGCGGCGAGTGAGAAGGTGTACAATGTGGTTCTTGACTGTAAAGTCATGCTTTCTGACGAGAAGAATGAAGAGCCGACGCTCACGGCACTCGCCGAGTGCTTTGGTTTGAATCAGGCAGAGCTTAGGCAGTATGTGGCGGACAATCCCAACTCGCAGTACTATGTCCTCAAAAGAAGAATCCCTTACGAGGAGATGAGTCCTTTCCTTGACCGGAAAAATGAACACAACGCGGAGGCGGCGAAAAATAAGGATATGGGCAACATCAACGGTGTGTGGTTTGAGGAGGAGTATATCAGGCGTTATCCCAACAATACGCTTGCATGTGATGTAATCGGTTTTACAGGCACAGACAATAATGGTACTTATGGGTTGGAGGAGTACTATAATGATATCCTCAACGGTACAAACGGCAGGGAATACGGATACCTGAATGATGACGCGGCATTGGAGCGCAAGACCGTGGCAGCCGTGGACGGTTACACGCTTGTGAGTACCATCGATGCTAACATACAGGCGATCTGTGAGAAATACATAAAGCAGTTTAATGCGGAGCATATCAATGAGGTACGAGAGGGGCAGGGTGCGTATAATATCGGCGTGATTATACAGGATTGCAACAACGGAGATATCAAGGCGATGGCAAGCTTCCCTGACTTTGATCTCAACAATCCGAGGGATTTGTCTGTTTACTATACAGAGGAAGAGATTGCCCAGATGGAGGCGGATGATACTTACTATGACACATTGAATAAGCTGTGGAGGAATTTCTGTATATCAGATACCTATGAGCCGGGTTCTACTGCGAAGGCGCTTACGTTGGCGACAGGGCTTGAGACAGGAAAAATCGTGGGAAATGAGACCTATGAGTGCGGCGGTTCTCTTGAGGTGGCAGATCACAAGATTAGCTGCAATGTCACAAGAGGACATGGCACGCTCGATGTGAGTGGTTCCCTGGAACAGTCATGTAATGTGGCTTTCATGAAGATGGGAGAAGCGATCGGGGTGAAGACCACATTACAGTTTGAACAGATTTTTAATATTGGACTCAAAACAAATATTGACCTATCGGGAGAAGCTAGGACAGCGTCTCTGGTTTATAATGAGAACTCGATGAGGGCTTCAGAGCTGGCGACAGCGTCTTTTGGACAGGGGTATAATGTCACGATGATCGAGATGGCGACAGCTTTTTCTTCTATTATAAATGGCGGATATTATTATGAACCGCATATGGTCAGCAAAATAACAAATTCCAATGGCGATACCATCAAACATATTGAACCGAGAGTGTTGAAACAGACCATATCATCAACGACATCACAACAGATGAGGCAGTATCTCTATGCCGCGGTTGCAGAGGGAACAGGAAGGTCAGCGCGCCCTGCGGGATATGCGATTGGTGGTAAGACTGGTACAGCAGAAATGGCAGGGCGTGACAAGGTTAATTATGTTGTTTCATTCATAGGATTTGCACCGGCAAACGATCCGCAGATTGTTATTTATTGTGTGGTTGACAGACCGAATGTGAGAGATCAGGCTCATGCGACATATGCAACTGGCATTGTCAAGAATATCCTGACAGAAGTGCTTCCTTATATGCATATTGCCAAGACGGAGGAGATGACGATTGCGGAACAGAAAGAGGTGGACGATATACTTGGCAGTATTGTGCAGGGCGACACTCCTGATGAAGAGAACGGCGATACCGCTGGTGCCGAAAATGGAGAAGGTGAACAAGCCGGCGAGAACGGCGAAGGTGGAGCGGAAGCGCCGTCAGGTGGCGGAAGCAGTCCAAGTAGTGGCTCACCATTCTATCTAGTCGATCCCAATACGGGAGATCTGATCGATCCGACAACCGGTGACAAGGCAGAGACAAATAATAATTCGGAGGACAGCGTTGCACTTCCGGAGCCGATAAGCGATGGCACTGGCGGCGCTTCCGGGGATCAGCAATCGCCTTTTTAACATATATCGCACCCTCCACTCATAAAATAGTAGCAATACAGATTTTATGATGGCAGAGGGAAAAGATGGCGATCAAGAACATTGCGGGAAGACGGAATATGACCGTTCAGAAAAAAAAGACCTTTGTACTGTGTGTGGTGTCTGTGTTAACACTTTTGCTGTTGTGTGTGCGTGTAGGGTATTTGATGATTTTCTGTTCGGAGCATTATACAGAGCTTGCGACAGAACTTCATGAGAGGGAGCGCGATATCAAGGCAGCAAGGGGCAGGATTATTGACTCGACAGGGACTGTCCTGGCAGATAACAAGACAGTTTGTACGATATCAGTCATTCACAGTCAGTTGGAAGAACCTGAGAAAGTGATTGACATATTATGTCAGGAGCTGGGGCTTTCCGAGGAGTATGTGCGCAAGCGTGTGGAAAAATACAGCGCAAGAGAGCGCATTAAGAGTAATGTAGACAAAGAGACAGGTGACAGAATACGAAATTATGATATGGCAGGGGTGAAGGTAGATGAGGACTATAAGCGTTATTATCCATATGACGATCTGGCATCTAAGGTGCTAGGTTTTACGGGTGGGGACAATCAGGGCATTATCGGTCTTGAAATTATCTACGAGGAGTATCTGACTGGTAAAAAAGGACAGATACTGACGCTGACAGATGCTAAAGGAATCGAGCTCGACGGTATGGGAGAACGCAGAAAAGAACCTGAGGCGGGGAAGGATCTATACATCAGTCTCGATGTGAATATACAGAAATATGCGATGCAGCTCGCAAAACAGGCGTATGAGACTAAGCAGGCAGCAGGTGTGTCGATTATTGTCATGAATGTCAACAATGGAGAGATTCTTGCGATGGTGGATGTGCCTGAATTTCATCTCAATGATCCCTATACGTTGATTGATGAGTTTCAGGTACAGACAGTACAGCCGGAAAACGCAGAGGACGGGCAGACTGAGGTAAAGCAGGAAAGTACACAGGACCTGCTGAACAAAATGTGGAGAAACGGCTGTATCAACGACACATACGAACCAGGTTCTACGTTTAAGATCATCACGGCGGCAGCAGGACTCGAAAGCGGGGCAGTGCGTCTGGAGGACCATTTTTCCTGTCCGGGATTTATCATTGTGGATGATCGGAAAATCCGCTGCCACAAGATAGCAGGCCATGGTGCGGAGGATTTTACCCATGCGGTCATGAACTCCTGCAATCCAGTGTTTATCACAGTTGGCCTGCGGATTGGCGTGGAGCGTTATTATGAGTATTTTACGAAGTTTGGTTTGAAGCAGAAGACGGGAATAGACCTTCCGGGCGAGGCAGGAACGATTGTGCACAAGCAGGATAATATCGGCGAGGTGGAGCTTGCTACGATGTCATTTGGACAGTCCTTTCAGATAACACCGATCAGACTGATGACAACAGTGGCGGGACTGATCAACGGTGGAAATCTGGTGACACCTCATTTTGGCGTGAAGGCAGTGAGTGCAGACGGAACATCTGTTGATGAGTTTGTGTATCCGGTTTCGGAAGACATTTTGTCATCAGATACAACAGAGAAATTGAGATATGCGCTGGAGCAGGTTGTGGAGAATGGAGGCGGCAAGAACGGCTATGTGGAGGGCTTCCGCGTAGGCGGCAAGACAGCTACGAGCCAGACACTTCCAAGGGGAAACGGCAGATATATCGCATCTTTTCTGGGGTTTGCCCCAGCGAACGATCCGAAGATTATAGCGCTTGCCATTATTGATACGCCGCAGGGGACATATTATGGCGGACAGATTGCGGCTCCGGTTGTGCGGCAGCTTTTTGAGAATATACTTCCGTATTTGGATGAGATCGGCTATAAATAATAGTTCAGAACAGGATTTTTCACAGGAAAGGGTATAGAGGAGATTATGATTAATATAAGGGATAAGAGAGTGCTCGTTGTCGGAACGGGTAAGAGCGGTATTGGTTCGGCAGTATTACTGGAAAAAAATGGTGCATTGCCAGTTATCTATGATGGAAATGAAAAGACGGACATGGAAGCAGTGAAGGCATCACTTCAGGAGAAACTTGGGCATGAAACTGCGGCAGTCATTCATACAGGTGCATTTCCTAAAGAAATAACAGATGGTATTGAACTCGCTGTATTGAGTCCGGGAGTGCCAGTCGATGCGGATTTTGTGGTGTATATGAAAGAGCAGGGAATTCATATATGGGGTGAGATCGAGCTTGCATATCATTTTGCAAAGGGCAGAGTGCTTGCGATTACCGGCACAAACGGCAAGACGACCACGACATCACTTGTCGGACAGATCATGCAGGAGTACTACGACAGTGTATACATTGTGGGAAATATAGGGAATCCCTATACGGACGCTGCGCCGCTCATGTGTGAGGATACAGTGTCTGTCGCGGAGATTTCGAGCTTCCAGCTTGAGACAATCGAGGATTTTCATCCACAGGTATCAGCAATATTAAATATAACACCAGATCATCTAAACCGTCATCATACAATGGAGAATTATGCGGCGGCAAAAGAAGCAGTGACCATGAATCAGACGCAGGATGACTTTTGTATCCTGAACTATGAAAATGATTATACGAGAAAGTTTGGTGACAGGTGTCCGGCAAAGGTTGTGTATTTTTCGTCGGTACAGAAACTACAGAATGGTCTTTATTATGAAGGGGAAGAAATCTATCTCGCCACAGACGGCGTGTCACGGCGCCTGCTGAACGTAAAGACCGATATGAACCTTGTCGGAATCTGTAATATAGAGAATGTCATGGCGGCAATTGGTATCAGCATGAGCGCAGGTGTGCCGATGGAAAATATACTTGCCGCGATCAAGCGATTTGTGGCAGTGGAGCACAGGATTGAGTATGTGGCGACCAAGAGGGGAGTTGTATACTACAATGACTCCAAGGCGACCAACACAGATGCGGCAATACAGGGAATCAAGGCAATGGATCGACCGACTGTTCTGATTGGCGGAGGATATGATAAGGGGAGTACCTATGATGACTGGATTTGCTGCTTTGAAGGCAAAGTAAAAAAACTTGTGTTGATCGGACAGACACGGGAAAAGATCGCAGAGTGTGCAGTAAAATGCGGTTTTCCTCAGAAAGATATTCTTTTTGAGGATACTTTTGAGTCGGCGTTTGACACCTGTGTGAGGGAGGCGGAAGACGGAGATGCGGTACTCCTGTCTCCTGCCTGTGCAAGCTGGGGTATGTTCCCGAATTATGAGGTGAGGGGTTGTCAATTCAAGGATTACGTAAATAAACTGGAGGAGTGATATTGTGGCAAGACAACTCGCGGCAAAACAGCCGGTAAAGTTCCGGAGCAGTAAACACAACATGGACTATGTGCTTCTGACAGTGGTACTGTTCTTGGTTGGATTTGGGCTTTTGATGATTTACTCGGTGAGTTCCTATGAGGCGGGAGTAGACCATGGGGATTCTGCATATTATTTAAAAAATCAGGCACAGTCAACAGTAATCGGCTTTGTTGGTCTGTTTGTTATGATTAAGTTTCCGTATAAGGAATTGCAAAAAATGGATGTGCTGGCAATGATTGTGTCCGCGGTACTGATCCTGCTGGTGAAGTCTCCGCTTGGAATCACCCGAAATGGTGCGAGCCGCTGGGTAAATTTGTATATAATCACATTCCAGCCCGCGGAGGTGGCAAAGATCGGTGTGATCATTTATCTGGCGAGTATTATCCAGAGACTGGAGAGCCTGGGCAGGAATATTATACGGACGCCCAAAGGACTTGCAATTGTAATGGTGCCCCCTACGATCATAGCAGGACTTGTCTATATACTGACCAGTAATCTGAGTTCTGCGATCATTATCATGGGTATCGCGGTTGCCATGGTTTTTGTGGCAGTACCTGATTACAAGTGGTTTGTAGTGGTGGGGGTAACCGGTATTGCTGCAGTGATGGCGCTGGTAACATATGTGGCAAATGCCGATACATCAGGAGGAAGCTTCCGTATGGGACGTATTGCGGCATGGCTTCACCCGGAATCATACAGCACAGATAAAGCATTCCAGACACTTCAGGCATTGTATGCCATCGGCTCCGGCGGTATATGGGGAAAAGGTCTGGGGCAGAGTATGCAGAAAAGGGGATTTCTGCCCGAGGCACAAAATGACATGATTTTTTCCATTATATGTGAGGAACTTGGATTGTTTGGCGCAGTGGCGATTATCCTGCTCTTTGTGGTGCTCATCTGGAGCTGCATGGTCATTGCCAACAAGACAGTTGACCGGTTTGGTTCACTGCTTGTGGTGGGTGTCATGGCGCATTATGCGATACAGGTTATTTTAAATATTGCCGTTGTGACCAATACGATTCCCAATACTGGTATTACGCTGCCCTTTATCAGTTATGGCGGTACTTCAACACTGTTTTTGCTGATGGAGATTGGAATTGTATTGAATGTGAGTAAAAACTGCCGGTAATTTTTTGTCTGTTCACGCATATAATATTATGATTGATATGATTATGTGGTGAGACCTATGGCCTTTTTTGGCAGAAGCAATGAGTCTATAAGGATGGAGGGAAAAAAGCCGCTTGGAGGCAGGATATGGATACAAGGCTCTAAGAATGCAGCGCTTCCAATACTGGCGGCATGCATGCTGATACCGGGAAAGTGTGTGCTGCGGGGCTGTCCGGATATAACAGATATCGAATGTATGTGCAGCCTTCTGAAAAGCACCGGAGCAGAAGTAGAGCAGATGGAGCATCAAATTGAGATTGATACACGCAGCGTGCGGGAGCACAGGCTGCCGGAAAAATATGTCTCTGCCATGCGCTCGTCCGTCGTTTTGATGGGAGCGATGCTGGGACGGCTCGGAGAAGTACATGTCAACTATCCGGGCGGATGTGTCATCGGTGAGAGACCGATTGACTTGCATCTGTATGGATTGGAAAAGCTTGGGGCGCAGATATGGATTGAAGGAAACCATATTCACGCATATGCCGACGAACTGAAAGGAGCGGTGATTAATCTTCCGTTTCCGAGTGTCGGTGCAACACAAAATATTATATTGGCAGCGGTGACGGCGCAAGGGACGACAGTCATCAAAAACGCGGCAAAGGAGCCGGAAATCATCGAACTGTGTAAATTCCTGAATAGGGCAGGCGCCAGTATTGATTATTCCGGGACTTTGTTAAAAACAGGCAGAATCGTGATACAAGGTGTCGAGCTGTCAAGGCTTCACGGTGTCGTGTATGATGTCATTTCTGACCGGATTGTCGCGGGGACTTATCTTTTTGCAGCCTTGGCAGCAGGTGGTGAGATCACATTGGAAAATATTCCCATAAGACAGTTGGACAGTATCTGTGATACGATAAGAGGGATGGGAGCTGTGGTCGCTATTGATACAGCGCAGAACGAAATGACAATCAACGCATGTGACCGCGACCGGATTGTAAATATCCCATACATAGAGACAGATGTGTACCCAGACTTCCCGACGGATCTGCAGTCCCCGCTTCTCGTGGCTGCATGTATGGCGAATGGGAAACTTACAGTCAGGGAAAAGATTTTTTCAAGCAGGTTTCGGATTGTGGAGGAGCTGCAGCGTATGGGGGCAGACATTGCAATAGATGGAGATACTGCAGTTGTGACAGGGGGAAAGGAGCTTGAAGGGCGGACAGTCATCGCAAGGGAACTGAGAGGCGGCGCAGCGCTTATCATAGCGGGATTGTGTGCATCAGGTATCACAACAGTTACCGATTCGGGATATATCAGGAGAGGCTATCAGGATATTGTAGGAGATTTTACAGAACTTGGGGCTCGTATCAGTTATGTTGACTGACGGGCTGCAGAGATGAGGAAAAGTCATGGAGAAACAGTACAGTGCAATAACAAAAATGCCAGATGTCAGGGTTAAGATACGGATTATCATTGCATTGGGCATTATCAATGTATTTCTTGCGGTTTCGTATTTTATGCTCACGCATTATGCGGTCAAAACGGTTCAGGTTGATGGCAACAAGCACTACTCTGCCGAGGAGATCAAGGCGATGGTCATGACAGGATTTTTTGGCGATAATTCCCTTTATCTGTCCCTGAAATACAAAAATAAGGGGATAGAGGGTGTTCCATTTGTGGAGACAATGGATGTCGTAGTCCAGTCAAATGACACAATCCGTATCACGGTGTATGAGAAGGCGCTTGCAGGTTATGTGCAATATCTGGGAAGATATATGTATTTTGATAATGAAGGTGTCGTGGTTGAGACATCTAAGGTCACGACCAAGGGCATTCCGCAGGTGACGGGACTGGACTTTGATCATGTAGTACTCCACGAGAAGCTTCCTGTGGAAAATGACCAGATCTTTCAGAATATCCTGACGATCACAAAACTTCTCAACAAATATGATGTCCTATGTGACAGAATACAGTTTGACAGCAGCTATAATGTCATATTGGGATATAATACAGTGAAGGTCAAGATCGGTGCTATGGAAAATCTCGATGAAAAGCTGATGCAGCTTCCCCAGATTCTGCCATCTTTGGTGGGGGAGAGGGGAACGCTGGATTTGCAAAATTACACAGCTGACCGGAAAAGTGTTTCTTTTGAAAGGGGAAAATAAGGGTTTATAATAAAATAAAAAGAAAAGTAAAAAATATGTTGATTAATTGCTAAAAAAATTATATGATAAGTTAGATGGAATTTAATAGGAATTATGAAGGAGGAAGGAAACTTGCTCGAGATTAGATCAAATGAAACAGACGCAGCAGCAAGGATAATAGTAGTAGGTGTAGGCGGCGCAGGAAATAATGCCGTTAACCGAATGATAGATGAGACGATTACAGGTGTTGAATTTATAGGAGTCAATACAGATAAGCAGGCTCTGCAGCTCTGCAAGGCACCAAAGCTTCTGCAGATCGGCGAGAAGCTGACCAAGGGACTTGGCGCGGGAGCAAAGCCCGAGGTGGGTGAGAAGGCGGCAGAGGAGAGCTCAGAGGATATAAAGGAATCGTTGAAGGGCGCTGACATGGTATTTGTCACCTGCGGAATGGGTGGCGGTACTGGTACAGGCGCGGCACCCATCGTGGCAGCGATTGCCAAGGAGATGGGTATCCTCACTGTCGGAGTTGTCACGAAACCCTTTAAATTCGAGGCGCGTACCCGTATGACGAACGCTCTGACAGGGATTGAAAAGCTCAAGGAGCATGTGGACACGCTGATTGTCATTCCAAATGACAAACTGCTCGAGATTGTCGACAGACGGACAACCATGCCGGATGCCCTGAAGAAGGCTGACGAAGTACTCCAGCAGTCTGTACAGGGTATCACGGACCTGATCAATGTACCATCTGTCATTAACCTTGACTTTGCGGATGTGCAGACAGTTATGAAGGAAAAAGGTATTGCACATATCGGTATCGGCTATGGAAAAGGCGAGGACAAGGCTGCGGAAGCAATCAAGATGGCTGTCAATTCGCCTCTTTTGGAGACCACGCTCGATGGCGCAACAGATGTTATTCTCAATATTTCAGGTGATATCTCCATCTTTGACGCAAATGATGCTGCAAGCTATGTGCAGGAGCTTGCCGGTGAGGATATCAATGTCATCTTCGGTGCGATGTACAATGAAGATATGGCGGATTCCTGTACTGTTACGGTCATTGCGACAGGTATCGTTGAGAAGAGGCAGAATATACCGCTCAATAATATGGGCAGGATCAACAGCAATTTCTCAGTGAAACCCACGAATGTCCCCAACACACCGACAAGGCCAAGACCGCAGGGACCATCAGGTGTCAATGGGATGCAGCCGAATGGACAAGTACCTCAGGGGGCACAGCCCAGACCAAACAACGGGGTCAAACCAGTCACAACTGATTTGAGAAGTAATGTGAAGGAACAGACTTTGAACATACCAAGTTTCTTAAAGAGATAATATCAGACACAGAAAAAGTCGAAAAATAAACATAATTTAGTCCCACGCTTTGACAAAAAAGCATGGGACTTTTTTTGTATAATCCTTTTATAGGGACGGAGGTGATTGGAATTTATGAGATATATATCGATGTTTTTCTGGTACAAAATGTTCTGATGGATATGCAGCTGCTGCTTTTGACGCTGCTTTTGCTAAAGGAAAAAATAATATTTATAAGACTGTTGGCTGCATCATTGGCTGGAGGAGTGGGGGCGGTGCTCATCCTGGTGTCAGGCATGGGATTTGGCGCGGCATACATCTTGTTGGTACTTGCCCTGGATGCGGGAATGCTTCTCGTATGCCTACAGCAGCCCATCAAGCGTGGTATAACGCTCCAGAAGCTTGCCATGGGGATCATATACCTGCATGGAATGGTATTTGCATATGGAAAGCTTCTGGAGTGTGCAGACAGACTTGTGGGAAACTGGCTGGCGCAGATTATGGTGACAGCAGTGATTGCAGTGATCGTGTTCTTTATGCTTGCCTGCCGCCGTTTGGCGGAATCGAGGTGCATCTATGAGGTCACTTTGGTCGAAGGGGAAGAGAATGTCGTGTACAAGGCATTGTTTGACACAGGAAATCTCCTGACAGATCCTGTATCTGGAAAACCTGTGTCTGTAGTGGAGGAGACAGACTTGACAAAAAGATGGCTGGAGAGATATCCACAGAAATATAAAATTATTCCTTATCAGAGTGTCGGAAAGGCGCACGGAGTCCTGGAAGGAATTGTGGTGGATGAACTGGTAATTCAAAAGGAGAGGGAACAGGTGGTGAAAAAAGGGGCAGTGGTAGCGCTCTACAAAGGGAAACTGTCGAAGGACGGGGCGTTCCAGATGATACTGAACCATAGCCTGATGATATGAGCGAATGGAGGATGATGATGAGTATGATTATAAAATTATATCTGCCAGGGAAAATGCGATTATCCCTTGGGAAAAATAAGAATAAAAATGAAGCCGGGAACGAAATTCATTATATCGGAGGTTCTGAGGTACTGCCGCCGCCGCTGGAGGGCGAGGAAGAGAACAAGGCGATCAACGGATTGGAGACCGAGTATGCGAATGAGGCAAGGGCACTTTTGATCGAGCATAATTTAAGGCTTGTCGTGTATATTGCCAAAAAATTTGACAATACAGGCGTGGGAGTCGAGGATTTGATCTCCATCGGTACGATCGGTCTCATCAAGGCGATTAACACTTTTAACCGCAGTAAGAACATCAAGCTGGCGACCTATGCGTCAAGGTGCATTGAGAATGAAATCTTAATGTACCTGAGAAGGAATAACAAGACAAAGCTTGAGGTTTCGATTGACGAGCCCCTGAATGTAGATTGGGACGGCAATGAACTGCTTCTGTCAGATATTCTCGGAACCGACGAGGACGTGATCTACAAGGATCTGGAGACAGAGGTGGAGAGGAGCCAGCTAAAGCGCGCGATCTCAAAATTAGGGGAGCGGGAACGGACGATCATCATGCTGCGGTTTGGCTTAAACAACCCAGATGACATGGAGATGACGCAGAAGGAGGTAGCTGATTACTTAGGCATATCACAGTCCTATATCTCAAGACTGGAAAAGAAGATTATGAAGCGGTTAAAAAAGGAGATGGCAAGTTAAATAGTACATAGATGTATTTACACCTTCTTACATATGCTCAAACGGGCTGTTATAGTCTGTAAAGGCATAGAGATATAAGGAGGAAAATCCTCTGCTCGCTGGGGCAGCTCGCATTTTCCTTCGGAAAACGAGGAGGATTATAAATATGGCACTTGGAAAAGTTGAAATATGCGGTGTAAATACGTCAAAGCTCCCTGTACTCAAAAATGAGGAAAAACAGGCGCTTTTTGAAAAAATAGAACAGGGGGATATGCAGGCAAGGGAGGAGTATATCAGAGGAAATCTCAGGCTGGTCTTAAGCGTTATCAAGCGGTTTTCGCAGTCCAATGAAAACGTGGATGACCTGTTTCAGATCGGATGTATCGGGCTGATCAAGGCAATCGACAACTTTGATTCCAGCCTTGATGTAAAATTTTCCACGTATGCAGTTCCCATGATCATCGGAGAGATCAGAAGGTTCCTCAGAGATTCGAGCAATCCGATCCGCGTGAGCCGTTCTCTAAAGGATACAGCGTACAAAGCGATCTATGCCAAGGAGAATCTCACGAAAAAGAACCTGCGTGAGCCGACGATCATGGAGATATCAGAAGAAATCGGAATACCCAAAGAGGATATTGTGTACGCACTTGATGCAATACAAAATCCAATGAGCCTGTATGAGCCGGTGTATACAGAGGGCGGGGACACATTGTATGTGATGGACCAGATCAGTGACAAAAAATGTAAGGAGGACAATTGGGTTGAGAACATTTCTCTGAGTGAGGCGATGAAGCGGTTGGATGAGAGGGAGAATGAGATTATCAACCTGCGCTTTTTCGAGGGTAAGACACAGATGGAGGTTGCCGAGTATATCGGCATCTCCCAGGCGCAGGTGTCGCGGTTGGAAAAAAATGCCTTGCGCACGATGAAAAAATATCTGGCATTCTAAATATTTGTGGTTATGGCATAAAAAGACTTCTAAGGGATTTCCTGGAAGTCTTTTTAAATTTTTTAACTGACAGACAATATATACTATTGACTTAATCGTGGAAACAATTTAAAATAGAGATTAAGTTGTTAAAGTAGCTGGGAGGATTCTGCATAGTTACTTTAATAAAGTACTAATAGAATATAGTGTGAAAGGATGTTACTTATGAATGAACAAAACAAATTAGGTAGTAGGTTTACCATTAAGTGGTTAGTGATTTCATTAGTATCTCTGCCAATGTTGGCTGCATGTATTATCATTGTAACGGTCTCCACAATGACACTCAGACAAGGTATGGAGTCAGAGACGTTTGCAATGCTTGAGGCCATGGCAAGGGGTACGGAGCTTGCACTTGACGGGGTATCGGATGGTGTGTACTCCATGCAGGGTGAAGACTTGTACAAGGGCAATGTAAATCTCTCGCAGACGATGGGAGACCTGGTTGATCATTATGCAAGTGCGAACGGATGCGAGATCACGTTGTTTTTTGGCGATGTAAGACGCGCGACAACAATCAAAAATGCAGACGGAAGCAGACTTCTTGGCACCAGGGCAGAAACAAAAGTTGTCTCAGAGGTTCTGAACGCTGGAAATGAGTACTCCAGAAATGATTTTGATATCAATGGGGATCTCTATTATGGTTATTATATTCCTGTCAAGGACGCTACAAATGAAGTTGTCGGAATGATCTGTGCAGCGAAGGACAGGGATTCTATCAATAATTATATTTCAATAAGACAGAGTTTTATTATTGGTATTGCGATTGTGATTTATATTGTCTGCATTACGCTTGCGACAATTGTCACTAAGAGAAAGATCCAGTATCCTCTGGCAAAACTTTCCAGCGCTGCCAGAAGGATTGCAAAGGGCGATATCAATGTTCATCTTGAGAAGACAGCAAATGATGAGTTTGGCGACCTGACAGATGATTTCGGTCTGATGGTCAAGACGATCGGACAGCAGGTTCATGTCACGGAGCAGGTTGCAGATGGGGATCTGACAGCAAGCTACAAGAAGGCGAGCGAGGAAGATGCTCTTGGAACAGCGATCGTGAAGATGCTTCGTGATAATAATAGAAACCTGTCTACAATCCGCGATGCAGCTGCAAGAATGACATCTGGTGCAAATGAAGTTGCAAGTGCAAGCAACTCTCTGGCACAGGGTACCACCCAGCAGGCAAGTGCCATTGAGGAGATTACGGTTTCCATCGAAGAGATTGCAAACGGCGCAAAGGTCAATGCGGATGACGCGAACAAAGCAAACGATCTGGTTCAGAGTACAAAAGACGGAGCAATCCGCGGTAATGAGCAGATGAAGCAGATGATCGCAGCGATGCAGGATATCAATGAGTCTTCTGAGAATATCTCAAAGATTATGAAGGTGATCGACGATATCTCATTCCAGACCAATATCCTTGCACTGAATGCTTCTGTAGAAGCTGCAAGAGCTGGTGTACATGGTAAAGGCTTCGCTGTTGTCGCTGACGAAGTCAGAACTTTGGCAAACAAATCAGCTGAGGCTGCAAAGGATTCTGCCGTGATGATTGAGGATTCTATCAAGAAGGTGGAGATTGGTTCGAAACTTGCTGTTGAGACAGCAGCAGCTCTTGAGGAGATTTTGGCTTCTGTTGAGAATATCGCTTCAATCGTAAGCAATATTGCAGAGGCTTCTGTAAATCAGGCAAGTTCTGTGGGACAGGTAAATGCTGGTATCACACAGATTGCCGATGTAGTACAGACAAACTCAGCAACATCTGAACAGTGTGCGGCTGCAAGCGCAGAGCTTTCAAGTCTTGCAGGGCAGCTTCAAAATGCAGTTGGCAAGTATAAACTTCTTGCCGGAAGTAGCAGAAAGTCTGATTTTGATTCGATATCATATGATGACGGTGGTTATGTTGATAATGAGAGCATTATCTCACTGGATTCTGATTTCGGAAAATATTAAAGACATAATAGAGCAATTCTTTTCTACCCCGGTACTAGTTGCCGGGGTAGTATTTCATGCACAGGGGAAGAGAATGAGATTATATACAGCAAAGATTTATGAACTGCAGACAACAGAAGAAAAACGTCTGTGCGAGATGCTTGACAGTGACCGGATGAAAAAGGTGTCCGAAATCCGAAGCAGGAAAGAGAGAGAGAGGAGTATTTTTGCAGGTCTTTTGCTTCGCCATGCATTTCTACAGGCAGGCCATGATGTTGAGGCGTGGAAGCAGGCAGAGATTGGAAGAGGGGCATATGGTAAGCCCTTCATCAAGGGATATCAGGAATTTCATTATGGGCTGTCTCATTCAGGAGAATGGGCGGTCTGTGTGACAGATACCATGCCGGTGGGGGTGGATATTCAGGAAATGAAGTCCTGGAAACCGACTCTGGCAAAGAGATTTTATCATGAGGAAGAATATAACAGGCTTCTCGCATTGGGGGAGACTGATATAGATAGACAGACACTGGAATTTTATATCATGTGGACAGCGAAGGAGAGTGCAGTGAAGCTGAACGGCAGGGGGATTGGAGCTGGTATCAGCCATTATGTAACTGACGCGGATTACAAGCATATCTATGATATGGACAAAGAGCAGACATTTCGTACAAGGTGGTACGATATCCTGAAGGGATACACCATCTGTGTATGCAGTGAGACAGGGATTTTTCCCGATTTACCGGAAAGGGTAATCTAATAAGCAAAATGGAGGGAGACAAATGTTAAAGGCGAATGGAAAAAATGCAGTGAAAAAGGGTGAGATCATTTTTGAACAAGGTGAGGAGATCAGCCAGATTGGGATTGTTCTTTCTGGAAAAGTGATTTCTCAGGGAGAGAATATCAGAATGATCCGGCCGCAGGGAAGTTATCTTGCGCTGAATGCAGTGGGGAATCAGACCTATAGTTCAACTTACACGGCGTTGGAGGATTCGGTGATTTTTGCACTTCCTGTGCAGGGAGAGCAGACAATTCAAAACATTATTGCCAAGAATGCGGATTATCGGGCCATAATGGTTTCTTCACAGTTCAGAACTGCTATTGAACTTTACCGTATTAAGTTAAGTCTCAACGAACGTGCGGAAAGACTGTGCTCTTTTGCCCAGAGAAGCTATGAGGAGTACAAGGGGATTTGTGTTACATTTAGGATTCCAGCGATTGGTGTCGAAGAATTGGAAGAGCTTCAGCCATACGAAGAGACACAGGACGTCAATGAATACAGGATTTCGTATTATGAAGAGGCGGCAAAGATTCCCTTAAGTGCAAATAAAATGTATTTTTCATATAGTGAGGAGATGGCGCATTTTCAAGTGCATGAGATTGTTGAGCTGGTGAGAGCCTTTCGTGAAGACTGCGCCGAGGCGATTGAATATATCAGGAACCTTATGGATGTTATGTGTCTTCGTTCTAGGAACAATCTGTTTGACCATATCTGTGAGAAAGCTCGTGAAATCAAGGAAAAAGGCGATATCCCAAATGAAATTAATATGCTTCTGAATGGAATTACTGATGAGATGGTCTTTCAGCATAAAGAGCTAGAGCTCCAGACACAAAAGGCGCCTGATTTTAATGTGGATTCCTTAAAGGGCAAAATGGAAGGGCTGACATCAGGAAAGCCGCAGGTTGTGGAGGAGAGATCTCAGGAGGAGCGAGAGGCAGATATCCGGCATGATATGGAATCTTTGAAAGGTTCCATGGAACAGATTTTAAAGTTTGCTGCATTCAGCGATACGGACAGTGAGACACTTCGAACAAATGTGGATCATCTGGTAAAAGCGCCAGACAGAATGTCAGTCGACGATGATGTGAAGAAGGCAAAGAAAGTAATTACACCGCTGGTATTCAAACTCTATCTGTTTTGCTACCGCAAGATCAAGGAGGGACTGATTCACCCACCCAAGGCAGTTGAGCTTTTTATGAACTATGGTATGCTGGACGAGCGGCTGCTGGACGAGGAACACCTGCGATTCCTGTGCAGCATTGAACCAGATGTCAATGAGGGACCATGTAAGGTTGTCACAATGATGGAATGGCTTGACATGATACATGATGGAAAGCGGGAACCGTCAAAGAGCGAATTTGATGAAGATTATGTAGAAAACCTCCGTTCCCTCAAAAAACAGGGTGAGATTACCGAGAAGGAACAGAAGGCACTGCTCCACGATATGGATAAGCGTGTGGAGTATGAGGTCATGAATATGGTGATGAGCAACTCACGAACCATTTACGGGCAGCCATCTTCTTATATGCCGATTTTATATAAGGAGGCGATATTTGGATATCTTGACAAGATTCTTGTCACCAGAAAGAAGATCAATGAGAGCGTGCAGCGTCTTCTGAAGGTCGATTATTCAGTATTTTACAGAGAGGTAATTTATTCAAATACAGAGCTTAAGATCATCAACGAGACAGTTATGAAAAATGTGTATCCGGATGTGATCTTATTCCCACTCTTTGGTACGAATGCGGCGATGTGGCAGGAGATTGGCGGCAAGAATAAGGGTACGCCGGGACGATTCTGCTTCCCCATCATGACAAGTTCTAATATCGATGAGATGATGGTGAAGATGTTTGGGCGCTTCCGCTGGGAGCTTTGCCGCTGTATACAAGGAATGGCATGGAATGATGTCAAGGTGAAATCGCTTACCTCAGAATATATGGACTATATTCAGTTCTACAGGAAAAACAGA
Organism: uncultured Lachnospiraceae bacterium; assembly: GCA_947175175.1. GTDB lineage: Bacteria > Bacillota > Clostridia > Lachnospirales > Lachnospiraceae > COE1. Next base: position 24,984 of record CAMWLV010000002.1, on the reverse strand, counting down.
GATCTGTCGGATGAGGCGAGAGACAAGGTGAAGCTGCAGATTCAGAAATCGAGAAATAATTCCAGGGAGACATTTTTGATCGACTATGAGGCGTGGATCAAGAATGAGGCAAACGGTTCCATGAAGATGAATAAGGTGGCAAGAGAGCTTCTTGCGACATACTGCCCGTTTGAGAAGGAGATCCGGATGAAGTTAAATGCCCAGAGACCGTATGAGGTGGCGCAGGCGCGGAGTTTCCGAAATGCACAGAAGAAGAAACAGGAACTTGAACTGAAGATCAAGACATTGCAGAAAGTGACAACGGACGTACCGGAAGAGATTATGAATACTTATAAATTTTATGCGGAGATGTAATAAGAGAGTAGGCTTTTGCCTACTCTCTTTTATACATTTGTATCAGAAGAACTGTTATCTTCTGGCTTCTTTTGTGATACCGTTTCCGGTTCGGCAAGGAGGATGGTTACGGTTTCGATGCGATTATTATCGACTTTCTTGGCAGTCAGTGTGATGCCATCATCGGTTACGACAGATTCCCCTTCGGTTGGGAATCTGTCTAGCAGCTCAATCATGATGCCTCCGATCGAGTCGTAATCCTCGGAGTCAAATTTGGTCTCTAGAACGTCGTTGACATCGTCAAGTTTCAGGCTGCCGCCAACTTCGTACTCATTGTCACCAACTTTTTTGAGGAGTTCCGCTTCGTCGGCATCATACTCATCGCGGATCTCACCGACGATCTCCTCCAATAAGTCTTCTACGGTGATCATGCCGACGGTTGCACCATATTCGTTCAGGACAAGTGCGACGTTGGTGGTCAGCAGACGCATCTCCAACAGCAGATCGGCAGTCTTTTTGTATTCATAAGTATAATACCCTTCGCGCAGGATATCGTGTATTTTGAAGGTTTCCCTGTTTTCAACTAAGAGAAAATCTTTTACGATCACAATTCCGATAATGTTGTCGACTTCATTTTCGTAAACGGGGATGCGGGAATACATGGATTCACGGAACAGACCAAGCAGTTCCTCGTAGTTTGCATTGACATCAATTGTGGTCATGTCGATGCGGGGAATCATGATGTCTTTTGCCACGGAATCGCCAAAATCAAATACATTGTAGATCAGCTTCTTTTCTTCCTGCTCGATCACGCCGTCCTCGTGACTCACGTCTACATAAGTTTTCAGTTCCGTTTCAGTCATCATAACGCGCGATGACTGGTCGATGTGGAGCATTCCAAGAAAAATCCCTGAGATTTTATCGATGATAAAGATGATCGGAGTCAGTACCTGCATCAGAAAATAGATTACCCTTGCATATGCGAGGGACAGCTTTTCATTGTTGCACATAGCCCAAGTTTTCGGGACGATCTCACCGAATATAAGCACAAACAGCGTGAGGACACCAGTACCAACACCGACAGCGGTATTTCCCCAGAGCCGTATGACAAGTGAGGTCATAAGGGAGGAGGCACTGATGTTTACTACATTGTTGCCAATCAATATCGCGCTGATCAGTTTGTTTCTGTTGTTGAGAATCTTCTGAAGCGTGAGAACTCTTCCGACAGGATTCACATCAACCATGGCACGCACCTTGACATTGCTTAAGGTGGTGAGGGCAGTCTCCGCAGATGAGAAAAATGCGGACAGAACCAAAAGTACTACAAGAATTACAAGCTGTATGACACCAGGGGTATCCAAAACAAAATCACTCCTTTTTCTAAACAGTTCCTAATTGCATAAATAAAAACATATCAGCATAGATTATAACAGTGTTAATGCAATAATACAAGATTATATTTGAAAAAACAGGAGGTAGGGTATTGTGAAAAATGCATTTCGTACAGAGCGGCTGGTGGCGCTTTTAAAGTGTCTGATGGCGGCATATCTGATTACAGGGGTACTGCTGTTGTTTGTGGCAGGTTTACTGTACAAGTTTTCAATCGGGGAGAATGTTGTGGATATCAGTATTATTGTGATTTATTGCGTCTCCTCATTGTTGGCGGGTCTTTTTTTCTCCAAGAGTGCATCAAGTCATAGATTTCTATGGGGAATGCTGGCGGGGGCAGCATATTTTTTGGTCATTTGTGCAGTGTCTGCTGTGGCAGATCCCAATTTCGCGCCAATCAGCAATTCCTGTATTACGACACTTCTGATCTGTCTTGGCAGCGGCATGTTGGGCGGCATGCTGGGATAACGATAGTTTTCAGATATTTGCAAATACTGGATATATAAAAACTTTGTAAAATAACTTCCTTTTTTGTCGAAACATGTTATACTGAACAGGCAGTATGAAATGAAAGTATAACAGAAAGGACGAGGAGAAAGATTTTATGAAGAATACATTACATAGGAAAATGGCAGGTTTTAAGGCACTGTTGATGGCAGCAGTCCTGCTTTTGGCGGCAATGACTCCGCAGATTGCCGTGCACGCGGCTCCAAATGAGGTTCCACAGGCAGCATTGGGGATCGACGTGTCTCGTTATCAGGGTGCGATCAACTGGGATCAGGTCGCGGCTTCCGGTGTCCAATTTGCAATGATCAGGGTCGGATACCGTACGCAGGCGACAGGTATCTTGAACGAGGACCCTTATGCGAGGTATAATCTGCAGGAGGCACAGAGGGTCGGACTGAAGGTCGGGGCATACTTTTTCTCCGCTGCTGTGAACGAGGCTGAGGCGGTCGAGGAAGCAGTGTTTACGGCAAACCTGATCGATCAGTACAAGATCACTTTTCCGGTGGCTTATGACTGTGAGGGATTCCGCAATACGACGAGCCGTCAGTACAATCTTGGCAGAGAGGTGAGGACAGCGCTGGCAGTAATATTTCTCGACACGATCGCAGCAAGGGGATATACACCGATGTTTTATGCATCGAGAAATGAGATGACAGATAGTAAGGATTGGGATATGAATATTCTGAATAGGTACAAAGTGTGGGTGGCACAGTATCCGTCAGAGCCTTTTCCGATCACACCAGCAAGTAGTTATACAGGGATACAGGCAATGTGGCAGTATACTCAGAAGGCAGCGATACCAGGAATTGCTGGTGAGGTAGACATGAATGTTTCGTATTTTAATTATGACGGAATTGCGGAGGCAAAAGATCCAAACGGTGCTGTTCCGGTAAGCGCTGAGAATGCGGCAAATGTACAGTATCTTGATGTAAATGAAGTGGTGACGCCAAACACAACTGTGAATCTCAGGACAGTGCCGGGCACAGATAACCCTGCCACGATCGTGGTTCCAATCAATCCAGGCGACATGGTCTTCCGCACGGGAATTGGCAATAATGGATGGTCAAGGGTTCTGTTGAATGGTCAGGTTTTGTATGCTTATACAGAATATTTGCAGAAGGTTATGTAATGGTGTATTTAAATTTATTTCAAAATAAAGAAAAAATACTTTCCGAATGTTGAAATATGTGATATACTATCGTAGATTATTGAAATAATTAATAACTTTCGAGAATATCTTTTAAGGAGGCAATCAGTATGAAGCACATTAAGACATTGACGACCAGGGACTATAAAGAGTCTGTAAAGAAAGGCGGCTGCGGAGAATGCCAGACATCTTGTCAGTCAGCTTGTAAGACATCCTGCACGGTTGGAAATCAGAGCTGTGAGAATGCAAATAAATAAGGAATTGAACAGTTTCTTAGGCATAAAGGTTTTCGAATAAAAGTGTGAAAGAGCGAGTAGGGGAGAAAAGGATCTCTCCTACTCGATTGTTCGTATTAGATGAATATTATACAGGAAGGAAAAGAAATTGATACATCAATATAAAAACAACGGATACAATATCGTCTTGGATGTCAACAGCGGTTCGGTGCACGTTGTCGATGACATCGTATATGACGTGATTGCCTGTATGGTGGAGAATCAGCTGGAAAATGTAGAGAGGGCAGCAGCATACGGGGTATTGGAAGAGAAATTTGCTGACAGGACAGAGGAGTTATCTGAGCTTGTCGATGAGATATATGAACTGAAAGAGAACGGAATGCTCTTTACAGAGGATATTTACGAAAAGAGCATTGATGCATTCAAAAACAGCGAGACTGTTGTTAAGGCGCTGTGCCTGCATATTGCCCACGACTGTAACCTCAAATGCAGATACTGTTTTGCGGAGGAGGGGGAGTATCACGGCAGACGCGCATTGATGAGCTTTGAGGTTGGGAAAAAGGCGCTGGACTTTCTGGTGGCTAATTCGGGCAGCCGTGTGAACCTGGAGGTGGATTTCTTTGGTGGGGAACCACTGATGAACTGGCAGGTAGTAAAAGACCTGGTAGAATACGGCAGAAGCCTTGAGGAACCGCATCACAAGAAATTTCGTTTTACACTCACGACAAACGGTATTTTATTGGATGATGACATCATTGATTTTGCCAACCAGGAGATGGCAAACATCGTGCTGAGTGTGGATGGCAGAAAAGAGGTCAATGACAAGATGCGCCCTCTTGCCGGGGGACAGGGGAGTTATGATCTGATCATTCCCAAATTCAAAAAGGTTGCCGAGAGCAGAAATCAGACAAACTATTATGTGCGCGGCACTTTTACGCACTTTAATAAGGATTTTGCGGAAGATGTCTGTCATCTGGCTGACTTGGGATTCAAACAGATCTCTGTCGAACCAGTTGTGGCTCCGGAGAGCGAGGATTATGCGCTTTTAAAGCCAGATATTCCAGAGATCCTTGCGGAGTATGATAAGCTCGCGGCTGAGATGATCAAAAGACATAGAGAAGGGAAAGGTTTTCATTTCTTCCATTTTATGATTGATTTGGAGGGAGGTCCATGCGTATATAAGAGACTGTCCGGCTGTGGTTCAGGCACAGAGTATCTGGCTGTGACGCCATGGGGGGATTTGTATCCATGTCATCAGTTTGTCGGTCATGAGGATTTTCTGATGGGAAATGTGGATGACGGCATCACAAATACGGATATCCGCGATCGGTTTAAGGCATGTAATGTATATTCCAAAGAAAAGTGTAAGAACTGTTTCGCCAAATTTTACTGCAGTGGTGGATGTGCGGCCAATTCTTACAATTTCCATGGGGATATCAATAATGTTTACGACCTGGGATGTGAGCTTCAGCGGAAGCGTGTTGAATGTGCAATCATGATCAAGGCTGCTCTTGCTGAGGAAGCTATATAGTAAAGGAGTTATATAAGTTATGAAGAAAAACAAAGGTGTGGTCACGCTGCTTGTGACAGTGCTTGTCATGGCGGCGTTAGGATTTGTGGCGATATGGGGTATTGGCACAGAGAAAGCTGGTTCCGCGGCAGGAATCAGGCAGGGGCTTGACCTTGCAGGCGGTGTGAGTATCACATATCAGGTGGTGGGAGAGGAGAATCCTTCTTCCGAGGATATGGCGGATACGATCTATAAGCTGCAGCAGCGTGTACAAGGTTATAGTACAGAGGCACAGGTATACCAGGAAGGTTCTGACCGTATCAATATCGAAATTCCCGGTGTATCAGATGCCAACTCGATCCTTGCTGACCTGGGACGCCCAGGTGCACTGTACTTTATCGCACAGACAGATGCAGATGGAAACCAGAACTATTCCTATACAGGTTATGGTGCGACAGGCTTTTCGTTGAACAAGACGATCGAGGAACTACAGGCTGACGGAAGCATCGTGCTGGAAGGCACGGATGTGGAGGCGGCAGACGGTGGTTCAGCAAATGATGATCTTGGAAACAGTCAGTTTGTCGTAGACCTTATCTTTACAAGCGAGGGTACAACGAAGTTTGCAGAAGCCACGACCAAGGCATTTGCAAACGGTCAGTCAATTGGTATCTATTATGATGGGGACTTTATCAGTGTTCCAAATGTGAAGGCAGCTCTCACAGATGGCAGGGCGCAGATTTCCGGAATAGGAACCTATGAACAGGCGGAGCGCCTTGCGAGCCAGATTCGTATCGGCGGACTGAAGCTGGAGCTGGAAGAACTTCGCTCAAACGTGGTAGGCGCACAGCTCGGCGAGGAGGCTGTGAGGACAAGCCTGCTGGCAGCGTTGATCGGTTTGGTAATCATTGCACTGTTTATGATGATCGCATACCGGATTCCGGGTTTTGCGTCAGTGCTGGCATTGATCATCTATACCTGCCTGATCGTAATCTGTCTGAATATATTTGAGCTTACACTGACACTTCCAGGTATTGCTGGTATTATCCTTTCGATTGGTATGGCGGTAGATGCAAACGTAATCATCTTTGCGCGTATCAGGGAGGAGATCACGGCAGGTAAGACCGTCAGAAGTGCAATCGAGAGCGGTTTTCAGAAGGCACTCTCGGCGATTGTCGATGGCAATGTGACAACGCTGATCGCGGCATTTGTGCTTGGCATCAAGGGTTCAGGTACTGTGAAGGGCTTTGCATATACACTTGGTCTTGGTATCGTGCTCTCCATGTTTACGGCACTCTTTGTCACAAGACTGATTCTCAGGGCACTTTTTGCAGTAGGGCTCAAAGATGAAAAATTCTATGGCAGAAATAAGGAGAGGGCGACCGTCAATTTCCTTGGAAAGAAAAATATATTCTTTGCCTGCTCGATTGCAGTGATTATTTTGGGCTTTGTGTTTATGGGCATCAATGGCGCTTCTACGGGCAGGGTATTGAATTATAGCCTTGATTTTGTGGGCGGTACTTCTACCAATGTCACATTTAATGAGGATATGGATCTCGCCACAATCGATGCGAATGTCGTACCCGTGTTCAGCAGTGTGACAGGTGATGGTGCAGTTCAGGTACAGAAAGTTGCAGGTTCCAATGAGGTGATCTTCAAGACAAGGGAGCTGAACCTGTCAGAGAGGGAGCAGTTAAACAGTGCATTGGCGGAGCAGTTCGGTGTCAATGAGGAACTGATCACAGCGGAGACGATCAGCTCCACGATCAGCTCTGAAATGAAGAGCGATGCGGTTATCGCAGTGATTATCGCTACAATCTGCATGCTGATCTATATCTGGTTCCGGTTCAAGGATATCCGCTTTGCTGCAAGTTCTGTGGCGGCATTGGTACATGACGTGCTTGTCGTTCTTGCTTTTTACGCAGTTGCAAAGGTTTCTGTGGGAAGTACATTTATTGCGTGTATGCTTACAATTGTAGGTTACTCGATTAACGCAACCATCGTTATCTTTGACCGTATCCGGGAGAATCTTGGCTCTATGATGAAGAAGGATTCGTTGCAAGAGCTGGTCAACAGGAGTATCAGTCAGACACTTTCGAGAAGTATCTTTACATCACTGACAACCTTTATCATGGTAGCCGCACTGTATGTACTCGGTGTGACTTCGATCAAAGAGTTTGCGCTGCCGCTTATGGTAGGTATTGTGTGTGGTACGTACTCTTCGGTATGTATCACAGGTGCGCTCTGGTATGTGCTCCGAACGAAGATTAAGAAAGCATAAAGTTTTGTCTGGGCTGCAGCTTCTGTGCTGTGGCCTTTTCCGTATAGGGAATCATTTCAAAGGAGAGATGGGAATATGGAGACTGCAAAGGGAAGATTCGGAGTTTCAGCGGCTGTCCTCAAGTGGATTGCGGTCGTGACTATGGTGATTGATCATTTTGCGGCAGCAGTGTACTGGCAGACAGTAGGATATAACTATGATGTCTATTTTGTCATGAGGAAAATTGGCAGAATTGCTTTTCCGATCTACTGTTTTCTGATTGTGGAAGGTTTCTTTCACACGAGGAATGTGAAAAAGTATTTGCGAAACTGTCTGCTGTTCGCGATTATTTCAGAAATTCCGTTTGATATGGCAATTTTTGGAAAGATTGTCTATCCGCAGGGACAGAATGTGTATTTCACACTCTGTATCGGACTGGGTGCGCTGATCATGCTGGATCAATACCGGGAAAAATATGAGCCCGGATATGTGCTGCTGAGACTGCTTATTATCGCGGCGGCAGCGTATATTGGCGAGGTACTGGATGTGGATTACCACTGGAAGGGCGTTTTATTTATTATTATGTTTTACTATATCAGAAATATGCAGGAGTGGATCCGGAATCTGGCAGTGATTGGGGCATTTGCATATGAGGTGACAGCGCCGCTTGCCGTGATACCAATTCATTTTTACAATGGGAAGCGGGGCACACAGATCAAATACTTGTTCTATGCAATTTATCCGCTGCATTTGCTGGTATTTGGGCTGATTCGGTTTTGTTTGATGGGAAAAGGGTGAGGATGAATGTATACATATGAGATGAATGCAGGCTACAGCGCCATGGATGCATCGCTGCACATGACGGTACCTGCTATATTGGATTGTTTTCAGGACGCGGCGATTTTTGAGGCGGAAAACGGACGCATCACGGTCGGGTATCTCTACAGCAGACATATTGCATGGCTTTTAAGCTCATGGCAGATTGTGATTGACAGACGGCCAAAACTCAATGAGCGAATCAAGGTTACGACATCGCCATATGATTTCAAGGGGTTTCTGGGCTATCGGAATTTTATGATGACGGGTGAGGATGGGGCGATAATTGTCAGGGCGGCATCGATCTGGACGCTGGTTGACACGGAAAAACTTTGTCCGGCAAAACCGACGCAGGAGCTGCAGGATGGATATGAGCTGGGGGAAAAGCTTGCGATGGAATATGCACCGAGAAAGATCGCACTGTTGGGGGACGGAGAAGAACAGGAGCGTTTCCGGGTGAGAAAATACCAGATTGACTCCAATCAGCATATGAATAACGTGGAGTATGTAAAGCTTGCGATGGAGACACTGCCAGAGGATGTCGCGATCAAGGAATTGAGAGCGGAGTACAAGAAAGCTGCTCTCTGTGGGGATGAGTTGACAGCGGTAGTGATCAAGGCAGAAGGGAAACAACAAGTCGTGCTGAGGGATACGGAGGGCGGTATCTATGCAGTGGTAGAATTCATAACAGATGTTGATTAATGTGCACTCCGTTGCAGGGGAGAAAAACATTTCCCTGCTTGGCGAAAGGAAGGATATGGAGATTTCGTATGAGTAAATGGATGGTTGCGGCAAAGCGAGCAGATTTTGATGCGATTGCCAGAAAATATCAGATTAGCCCAGTGCTTGCACGCATTATCAGGAACAGGGACGTGACAAAAGACGAGGATATCGACAAATTCCTGAATGGGACGAGGGCGGATCTGTATGCTCCAAGGCTTCTGAAGGATATGGACAAGGCAGTAAATATTTTGCTGCAGAAGATTTCAGAGGGAAAACATATACGCATTATAGGGGATTACGATATTGATGGGATCTGTTCTACATATATTTTATACAGGGGACTTACAGAGTGCGGTGCACAGGTAGATACTGCGATTCCGCACAGAATACGTGACGGATATGGATTAAATGAGCATCTGATACAGGAGGCATATGATGCGGGAACAGATACTGTGCTTACCTGTGACAATGGCATTGCAGCGTATGACCAGATTGCGTTTGCCAATGCCTTGGGAATGACAGTGGTCGTGACAGACCATCACGAAGTTCCCTATGATGAGATTGACGGGGAACGGCAGTATAAAGTGCCAAGGGCGAGTGCAGTCGTGGATCCAAAACAAGAGGACTGCGGTTATCCGTTTTCAGAGATATGTGGTGCTGTTGTGGCGTATAAACTTGTCCTGGCGCTGATTGCACAAAAGGATCACAAAGCCTGGCAGGATGTGATGGAGTCAGAGCTTGGACTGGAGCTTTTAGAGTTTGCGGCGTTTGCGACGATCGGTGACGTGATGGAGCTGCGCGATGAGAACCGCATTATCGTAAAAAGCGGGCTGGAGCTGATGGCAAATACGCGGAACATCGGTTTGAAAGCGCTGATACAGGCGACGGGAACCGATCCGGCACATATCAAGCCATATACGATTGGTTTTGTGCTGGGTCCCTGTCTCAATGCCACGGGAAGATTGGACACTGCGGTGAATGCACTGGAGCTTTTTCAGGCTGTGGATATGGATAAGGCGGCAATGCTGGCAGGTGATCTGAAGGCTATGAATGACAGCAGGAAGGAACTCACACTGAAAGGGGTGGATGCTGCAATCGCGCAGATTGAGAACGACGGACTTGGTAAGGACAGGGTGCTTGTCGTGTATCTGCCCGAAGTGCATGAGAGTCTTGCCGGCATTATAGCAGGCAGAATCCGTGAGAAGTACTGCAAGCCGACTTTTGTGCTCACGAAGGCGGAGGAGGGCGTAAAAGGTTCGGGACGTTCTATCGACGCATTTCATATGTATGACGAAATGACAAAGTGCAAGGAGCTGTTTACCAAATACGGGGGGCACAAGCTGGCAGCAGGGTTATCTCTGGCAGAAGAAAATGTAGAGGAATTCCGGCGCAGGCTCAATGCGAACTGTCAGCTTTCGGACGAGGATTTTGAGGAAAAAGTGCTGATCGATGTACCAATGCCGATGGCGTATGCAAGTTTTGCATTTATCTCGGAGCTTGAACGGCTGGAACCCTTTGGAAACGGGAATCCGAAGCCACAGTTTGCGCAGAAAAATGTCCGTTTTCTCAGCGGAAGGGTGCTTGGATCGAACCGCAATGTGGGCAAATATACAGTTGCAGATGAGGATGGCAGAAGGTATGAGCTGATCTACTTTGGCGATATCGAAGGTTTTCACGAGTATGTGTCAGCAAAGTATGGTGCCGGGGCGCTGGACAAACTATATCATACAGGTACATGGGAAAATCAGGCGGCACAGTCAGAGCCGATTGTACTGTCGGTAGTCTATTACCCTGATGTGAATGAATACCGTGGGAATGTGTCCCTGCAGATGGTCATGAAATATTATCAGTAATATGAAATTATGAAATGTTGAGAGGGGATTTATCGTTTGTTAAGAAAAATAATCTTATTTTTATGATTTAAACACATTTTTGACACATTTATTGGATATAGTAATATACAGATAGTTGAAACACTCACTATCTCCCCCCTCATAAGAAAATATGCGATAAGAGCCAGGTTTTCCTGGCTCTTATTGTGTTTTCAAGTCATTCCTGTAAATCTCTTCATGCTTTTCTTGATAAAATGCAGGGGATATGGTATTCTTTAGGGTAGGGTTTGCGGATTTTGAATATATTAATGATAGAAAGGTTCGAAAAAGGGGCGAGTGAGAGATATGTTTCAGTGCAGGGATTTACTTAGGGGCTTTGAATACGAGTGTATCAAGGGCAGTACGGATGTTGTGATATCTGAGGTGGTAAATGACTCCAGAAAGATTACAGAGGGCTGTCTTTTTATATGTATACAGGGGGCAAAGTTTGACGGGCATACAGCGGCGGCAGATGCAGTGAAGAAGGGTGCGGCAGCGCTTGTGGTCAGCCATGAGGTGGAACTGCCCGATAACGCAGAAGTTACCGTGATCCGGGTTGAGGATACCAGATATGCGATGGCATTTATATCGGCAAACTTTTTTGGGAATCCGGCGGACAGCATGAAAATCATTGGTGTGACAGGGACAAAGGGAAAAACGACGACGGCATATTTTGTCAAGTACATATTAGAGCAGGCAGGGTACATGGTCGGCCTTGTCGGAACGATCGAGACGATTATAGGGGATAAAGTGATTCCGTCACTGAACACCACGCCGGAGTCCTTCACGCTGCAGGAATATTTTAAGGAAATGAAGGAAGCAGGCTGTCAGGTGGTCGTTATGGAGGCGTCCTCACAGGGTTTTAAAATGCATCGGACACAGGGATTTATCTTTGATTATGGCATTTTTACCAATATTGAGCCGGATCATATCGGACCTGACGAGCATGCGTCTTTTGAGGAATATCTGGCGTGCAAGGCGATGTTGTTTCGTCAGTGCAGGGTCGGTATTGTCAACTGCGATGATAAGCACTGGAAGCAGGTGACAAAAGAGCATACCTGCACATTGGAAAAATATGGCTTTGATGAAGACGCAGATTTGCGTGGAAGTGACTTAAAGCTTGTGACAGGTGCAGGTTTTCTGGGGATTGACTTTAATGTCTCAGGGTTGCTTGATATGGAGATTAAGACGGATATTCCGGGAAAGTTCAGCGCTTATAATGCTTTGACTGCAGTTGCGATCTGCAGGCATTTTGGCGTGAAGGAAGAGGATATCAAGAGTGCGCTCCTGGGAGCAAAAGTAAAGGGCAGGATTGAGATGGTGAAGGTGTCAGATGACTTCACGCTGATGATTGATTACGCGCACAATGCCATGGCGCTCGAAAGCCTTCTTACCACTCTTAGGGAGTATCAGCCCAACCGTCTGGTATGTCTGTTTGGCTGCGGCGGAAACCGGTCAAAGCTTAGGCGTTACGAGATGGGTGAGGTGAGCGGGAAGCTTGCGGACTTCACGATTATTACATCGGACAATCCACGTTTTGAGGAGCCACAGGATATCATCGAGGATATCAAGATCGGAATTGGCAAGACGGAAGGAACGTATATCGAGATCTGTGACCGCAGGGAGGCGATCAAATACGCCATCACACATGGGCAGAAGGGTGATATCATCGTGCTTGCGGGAAAAGGGCATGAGGACTATCAGGAGATCAAGGGTGTGAAATATCCTATGGATGAACGTGTGATCATACAGGAAATATTGAAGGAACATGCCAGCGGCAAATGAGACGGAATAAAGGATAAGGGAAATAAGAGGATAAATGACAGGCAGATTTGCTAATATTATAGTGGACATATCTCACGAAAAGGTTGACAGACCTTTTCAGTACCGCATACCTGATGCGTTGATGGGAAAACTTGAGGTCGGAATGGCTGTGATGATCCCCTTTGGGCTTGGAAATAAGCGGATCAAGGGATATGTGATGGAGATTACGGACAGAATCGATTACGATGAGGAAAAGTTAAAGGCAGTGGATTCCATTGTGAAGGGCGGTATCAGTGCGCAGGGCGACTCGATCAGGCTGGCGTGGTGGATCAGGGAAAATTATGGATCCACCATGATTGCCGCGCTTAAGACTGTGCTTCCGGTAAAAAGGAAGATAAAGCAGGTCGTCAAGCGGACGATTGTCTGTAAAGTCGATGCAGGGACAGCGGGAATAAAAGCACAGGAATTTGAATCAAAACACCAAAGCGCAAGGGCTAGGCTCATGCGGGAGCTTGCAGCACAGCCAGTTCTTCCACAGACTTTGGTTACTGGGAAGCTGAATGTCACTACACAGACCATACAGGCGCTTGAGAAAGCAGGGCTGATCGAAGTACAGACAGAAGATACCTATCGGAATGCGCTGCCGGAAAAGCTTTCTGTTTCCGGATCAAAAAAGCAGCTTTCTGAGAATCAGGGAAGAATTGTGGACAGTATTGCTGATGATTTCAAGGCTGGTGTCCGTCAGACCTATCTGATTCATGGGGTGACGGGCAGTGGGAAGACAGAAGTATACATGGAATTGATCGAGCGGATTATCGCTGAGGGAAGGCAGGCGATCATGCTGATACCGGAGATTGCGCTCACCTATCAGACACTTGTGCGGTTTTACCAGCGTTTTGGGGAACGTGTGTCCGTGATGAATTCGCGGCTCTCGGCAGGGGAGCGCTCTGACCAGTACGAGCGCGCGGCAAAGGGCGATATTGATATCATGATCGGTCCGCGATCCGCACTGTTTGCGCCGTTTGAGCGGTTGGGACTTGTGATTATGGACGAGGAGCATGAGGGCAGTTACAAGAGCGAGAGCATGCCCAAATACCATGCAAGAGAGGTGGCAGGCGAGCTCTGCCGCATGAAGGACGCCAGTCTGGTGCTGGGTTCGGCAACACCGTCCATTGAGTCTTATTACAAGGCGAAAAAGGGCGAGATCAGAATGTTTGCGTTACATGAGAGAATTGCGGGAGGACAGCTCCCGAAGGTGTATGTGGAGGATCTGAGGAGCGAGCTCAAGAACGGAAACCGTTCCATATTCAGCAGGAGGCTTTATGACCTGATCGAAGACAGGCTCAAAAAGCGTGAACAGACGATGCTTTTTATCAACCGGAGAGGCTATGCCGGTTTTGTCTCGTGCAGGGCATGCGGTCATGTCATGAAGTGTCCGCACTGTGATGTGTCCCTGTCAGAACATACAGACCGTTATCAAAAGGTAAGCAGACTCGTCTGCCATTACTGCGGTTATGAGATGCCGCGGGTTACGAGTTGTCCGAAATGCGACTCAAAATATATCCTGGGTTTCCGGGCAGGTACACAGCAGATCGAGGAGCTTTTGCGAAAGGAATTTCCGACGGCACGTGTGCTTCGGATGGATGCGGATACGACAAAGAGCAAGGATAGCTATGAGCACATCTTGTCACAGTTTGCGAGCGGGGAGGCAGATATTCTTGTGGGGACACAGATGATCGTGAAGGGTCATGATTTTGCGAAGGTCACTTTAGTGGGGATCCTGGCGGCGGATATGTCGCTGCACGCCGGGGATTACAGGGCAGGTGAGAGGACATTCCAGCTGCTGACACAGGCGGCTGGGAGGGCAGGCAGAAGCGCACTTCCAGGAGAGGTTGTCATACAGACCTATCAGCCAGAGCATTACGCTGTCGTCCACGCTGCCAGCCAGGACTATGAAGGATTTTACAAGGAAGAGATCTCTTATCGGGATCTGATGGGATATCCGCCGGTGGCTCATATGATGGCAGTTCTGGTACTGTCCGAAGAGGAGCAGACAGGTGCAGAGCACGCGAAGATGCTTGTAGAACAGGCAAAACGACAGTTCGAAGACAAGAGACCAGTCATTATTGGACCGACAGAGGCAATGATCGGAAAGATCAATGACATTTACCGCTGTGTTTTTTATATCAAGCACAGGGAATATCAGGTGCTGACCAGGATCAAGGATGCGCTGGAGCAGACAATCCATGCGAGACAGTGGAACGCGGACAGCATACAGTTCGACTTTGACCCAATGAATAATTATTAATATAAAAATAGAAGGTATAGGAAGAGAAAGGTAAGGAGAAAATTATGGCAATCAGAACAATCAGAGAAATGGGCGATCCTGTCTTAAATAAGATATCAAAGGAAGTAAAGGAAATCACGCCGAGAGTGCAGGATCTGATCGATGATATGTACGAGACAATGTATGAGGCAAACGGTGTCGGACTTGCAGCAGTGCAGGTGGGGGTGTTAAAAAGAATTGTCGTGATCGACACGACAGGTGACGATCCGTTGCTGCTCATCAACCCACGCATTGTGGAGGTCAGTGGGGAGCAGACAGGAAACGAGGCTTGTCTGAGTGTGCCTGGCAAAACGGGTTCCGTTACAAGACCAAATTATGTCAAGGTGATCGCGCAGGACGAAGAGTTAAACGAGTTTGAGATTGAGGGTGAGGAGCTTCTTGCGAGAGCACTGATCCATGAGATCGAACATCTTGACGGGCATCTTTTTGTGGAAAAAGTAGATGGACCGCTCATGGATGTGGAAATGGTGGAGGAAGAGTGAAAAAACCATATGCGGAAGTTTTTTCACGCGGCAAATTTGTGCGTACGCCCAAATTTGCGAATGAATAGAAAAGTGGGGGGATCGGAATGAAAATAGTTTACATGGGAACGCCTGATTTCTCGGTGGGTGCGCTTGAGGCGCTCATAAAGGCAGGTCATGAGGTCACTGCGGTTGTGACGCAGCCCGACAAGGCAAAGGGAAGAAGTGGTCAGGTGCAGTGTTCGCCGGTAAAGGAGTGTGCTGTCAGGCATGGAATTCCAGTGCTTCAACCTTTCAGGATCAAGACACCAGAGGCGGTTGAAGAGCTGAAAAGGTACGAGGCAGATGTCTATGTTGTGGCGGCTTTTGGACAGATTTTGTCAAAACAGATTTTGGAGATGCCAAAATTTGGCTGTATCAATATCCACGCTTCACTGCTGCCCAAATACAGGGGCGCGGCGCCGATCAACCAGTGCATTATCGATGGTGAGAAGGAGACAGGTGTCACGATCATGCAGATGGATGCAGGAGTTGACACGGGAGACATACTTACACAGAAAAAGGTTATCATAGAGGATAAGGAGACAGCAGAGACGTTGTTTGGCAAGCTTGCACAGGCAGGCGCAGAGCTTATCGTGGAGACACTTCCCTTGATTGAAAATGGCGGGATTACGCCGGTAAAGCAGGATGAAAATCTTGCAAGCCATGTGAAAATGATGGACAAATCAATGGGAAAGATCGACTGGACACAGGATGCGGCATGCATTGAAAGGCTTGTCAGAGGGCTGAATCCGTGGCCAAGCGCATATACTTTCTATCAGGGTAAAAGTGTCAAAATCTGGAGCAGCGATGTGGTGAAGGATGCAGAAAACGCGGTGCAGCCTGGAACAATTGTCGCGGTTGCTAAGGATTTCTTTGATGTGGCTTGTGGAAAAGGGATCTTAAGGATATATGAGCTGCAGCTGGAAGGGAAAAAGCGCATGGATACAAAGAGTTTCCTGCTTGGCAATCAGTGGAAGGCAGGAATGCTTTTAGGTTAGTTGTTATCAGGAAAGGAGATTGTTGTTATGCCACTTTATTATGGGTATTATTTGGATCCTACGTATATATTGGTATTGATTGGCGCAGTGCTCAGTATCATCGCGTCTGCGAGGGTAAACTCTACTTTTAATAAGTACGCAGGGGTTAGGAGTATGTCGGGCATGACAGGCGCACAGACAGCGGAGGCAATCCTGCGCAGTAAAGGAATCCATGACGTGCGGGTAGAGCATATCAGGGGAAATCTGACAGACCACTATGACCCGTCAAAGAAGGTGGTGTGTCTTTCCGACAGTGTATACAATTCCACATCTGTGGCGGCGATTGGCGTGGCAGCCCATGAGTGCGGACATGTCATGCAGCACCATGAAGGGTATGCACCGCTGAATATCAGGACGGCGCTTGTACCGGCAGCAAATATTGGCTCAAGAATCGGTATTCCGATTGTTATTCTCGGTTTGGTACTGGGGAGCAATTCTGTGTTGATCAATATTGGAATATGGGTGTTTTCGCTTGCAGTACTCTTTCAGATCGTGACGCTTCCGGTAGAGTTTGACGCGTCTAGGAGAGCACTTGTCTGCATTGAGCAGTACGGTATTGTGACGAGCGATGAGCGTAGTAAGAGCGCAAAAGTGTTAAAGGCAGCGGCATACACTTATGTGGCGGCAGCGGCAGCGTCGATCTTGCAGCTCTTGCGGTTGATGATGCTGTCAGGCAGACGCAGAGATTAGGATAGCACGGAAAAGGATAATGAATGATGGCTCATAATCAGAATAAGATACATGACATAAACCAGCGCATGATTGTGCTGGAGATGCTTCTGACAGAAAACGCATATTCTCATGTGATCGTGCGAGATGTGCTGAATAAGTACAATTATCTCCCGCAGCAGGAGAAGTCTTTTATCAAGAGACTCTATGAGGGAACTTTGGAGCGGCAGATTGAGCTGGATTATGTGATTGACCAGTATTCCAATATAAAGACGAACAAGATGAAGAAGCCGATCCGCGCGATCATGCGCATGAGTGTGTACCAGATTTTGTACATGGACGCAGTACCCGATGCCGCCGCCTGCAATGAGGCGGTGAAACTCGCACAGAAAAAAGGTTTTGCCACGCTGAAAGGCTTTGTGAACGGAGTGCTCAGAAATATTGCGCGCAACAAAGGCGATATTGTGTATACAAGCCTGTCTGTGAAGTATTCCATGCCAGAGTGGATTGTTGATCTGTGGATGGAGCAGCTCGGAATAGAGATGACAGAGACGGTACTTGCAGGGCTTATAAAAGAACATCGGGTGACAGTCCGTTTTCGAGAGATGCCGGAAATCACAGGGATTGATATGGAGACTGCTGTAATTGTTGTGCAGAAGGCACTTACAGCGCAGGGCGGAGCGATGGAAAGACATTCCTGTCTGCCATGTGCGTACAAAGTGTCTGGAACGGATGACCTCACGAGGTTGCCATATTATGAAGACGGTGCTTTTGTAGTACAGGATGTCAGCTCCATGCTCGCAATCATGGCGGTTGGCATTGAGGATTATGTTAATCGTATAGGATTAAAGGGTGGGCAGAAAGCAGTGCGGGTACTTGACATCTGTGCGGCGCCGGGCGGAAAGTCAATGCTTGTGGCAGATTTACTGGAGAAGTGCGATGTGAATTACGCCGTCATATCAAGGGATGTGTCTGCAAATAAGGTTGGGTTGATGCAGGAGAACTTTGACAGGTGTGGCTTAAAGAATACATCTGCCGAGGTTGGGGACGCTCTGCAAAGAGATGGGACGCTTGTGGGAACAGCGGATATCGTGATTGCCGATGTGCCGTGCTCGGGGCTTGGTGTGATTGGGAAGAAACGTGACATTAAATATAATATTTCGCCTGAGTCAATTAAGGAGATCATATCACTGCAGAAGCAGATTCTTGCTATGGCAGTATCGTATCTGAAGCCGGGTGGGCGGCTGCTTTTCTGCACCTGTACAATCAATCAGGATGAGAATGAGAAACAATTCGCATGGCTTAGGGATGAGATGAAACTGACACCAATGTCACTCGATGATACTCTGCCAGAGTGTTTCCATACAGATACGACAAGGGAGGGTTATCTGCAGCTGCTGCCGGGAGTGCATGATTCAGATGGATTTTTCATCAGTGTTTTCGAGGCCGCCATATAGACGTGAAGATGTATTGTTATATGGTTCAGTATCAAAGTATGGGGAATAGATACAAATGGATATAAAATCATTGTCATTGGACGAATTGAAGGTTGAAATTGGCAAGCTGGGCGAAAAGCCATATCGCGCAAAGCAATTGTATGAATGGATGCATGTGAAGCTTGCGCGTGACTATGACGAGATGACCAATCTGCCCAAGAGTCTGCGGGAAAAGCTTGCTGAAAATTATGAATATACATCTTTGAGGGAAGTGGCCGTTCAAACCTCTAGAATTGACGGAACAAAGAAATTCCTTTTTGAGCTGTCAGATGGCAATTTTGTCGAGAGTGTATGGATGCAATATCATCATGGCAATTCGGTCTGCATCTCCTCGCAGGTTGGCTGCCGCATGGGGTGTCGATTCTGTGCCTCGACGCTTGACGGGCTGGAGAGAAACCTTACGCCGTCAGAGATGCTCGACCAGATCTATGCCATATCCAGAAGTACAGGAGAGCGCGTGTCCAACGTCGTCGTGATGGGAACCGGCGAACCGCTTGATAATTATGATAATCTGCTTCGATTGATACATATGGTTACAGATGAGAGTGGATTAAATATCAGCCAGAGAAATATTACTGTCTCGACATGTGGCATCGTGGAGAACATGAAACGCCTTGCGGACGAAAAACTGCAGATCACACTGGCACTGTCACTCCATGGTTCCACACAGGCAAAAAGGCGGGAGTTGATGCCGGTTGCCAACAAATACGATATCAATGAAGTGATTGATGCCTGCCGTTATTATTTTGAAAGGACGGGTAGGCGTGTCACGTTTGAGTACAGTCTCGTGGGAGGAGTCAATGACACGGACGAGGACGCCGAAAATTTGTGCGGCCTTTTGAACGGCTTAAACTGTCATGTCAACCTGATCCCGGTCAATCCGATCAAAGAGCGCGATTATGTGGAGTCGGAACGAAGGGATATCCTCAATTTCCAGAAAAAATTGGAGAAAAGACATATTACTGCCACGATCCGCAGGGAGATGGGGCGAGATATCGATGGTGCTTGCGGACAGCTGCGCAGACGCATCGCTAAGGCAGGGAAAAGGACGATGAGGTAAATGACTGGCTCATAAGACACTGTAAAGACGATATCTCTAAAATACTTTTCGAGATTTTATGGGATATGGATGATTTGTTTAAACACAAAGTTTACGAATCCTATTTTAAGCAGGCCTTAAAAAATATATTTGCATAGATGAAAGGCAGGGGAAACCTTGCTTTTTTGTTAGATCTTAAACTTTTATGAAAATTTATCTTGCAATTTAGGACAAAGAAGTGTCAGAAAGAGAGATTCCTGCATTGATTCTTGAATTAAGGCTTCATATGTGCTAATATATAAGGAAATGTGGAAATTTTCTGAGTGGTAAGGATACTATTTTTATTACGGATTTTCACTGATGGGAGGAGAAAGTTTGAAAGAGGATTGCTTTCAAACTATTGATTGGTATGCGTGCCAGAGCACGCAGGGGGGGGTTAAAGTGAAGTTATTTTCTATAACGGATGTTGGCAGGAGAAGGGAAATTAACGAAGACTACTTATTTACTTCGGATAAGCCAGTGGGAAATCTTCCAAACCTTTTTATTGTGGCAGATGGTATGGGAGGACATAACGCAGGGGATTATGCATCAAAGCATGCGGTAGATAAGGCAGTATCTGTGATCGAACGTTATACAGAAGAATATGATGCAGAAAATATTCTGCAGAAGGCAATCGATGATGCCAATACACACATCAATAAAATATCCAGACAGGACAGAAAGTACAAAGGGATGGGTACTACTTTTGTGGCGGTCACTTTTGAGGGAAGTCATGTGACAGTGGCAAATGTAGGCGACAGCAGAATGTATATCATCAATGATTTTATCACGCAGATTACCAAGGATCACTCACTCGTCGAGGAGATGGTGGACATGGGAGGTATTGACAGGGAGGCTGCAAGAATACATCCGGATAAAAATATCATCACAAGAGCAGTCGGTGTGAAAGAGTATGTCCTTGTGGATTTTTTTGATGTACACATCGGCCCAACAGAAAAGCTGCTGCTCTGCACAGACGGACTTACCAATATGTTAAAGGATGACGAGATACACAGGATCATTGCCTCTAGCAGCAGTTTGGAGGAGGCGGGGAAACGTCTGATAGAAGCTGCCAATGAGAATGGCGGGCGTGATAATATAGCTGTGGTTCTTGTGGAACCGTTTGGAGGTCAGAATGATTAAGTTGGGAATGCTGATAGGGAACCGCTATGAGGTGCTTGAAAAGATAGGCACCGGCGGAATGTCAGATGTATATAAGGCAAAGGATCAAAAGCTGAACCGCTTTGTCGCTGTGAAGGTGTTAAAGCAGGAATTTTCAGAAAACAGGAATTTTGTGTCGAAGTTTCGGGTGGAGGCGCAGGCGGCTGCCGGACTCATGCACCCCAATATTGTAAATGTATACGATGTAGGGGAAGAGGAAGGGATTCACTATATCGTGATGGAGCTTGTGGAGGGCATCACACTCAAAAAATATATCGAGAAAAAAGTAAGGCTTACCACTAAGGAGGCCATCAGTATCGCGATCCAGGTGGCGATGGGAATTGAGGCAGCGCACAACAACCATATCATACATAGGGATATCAAGCCACAAAACATTATCATATCCAAGGAAGGCAAGGTAAAAGTAACGGATTTCGGCATCGCAAAAGCAGCATCAAGCAATACAATTACTTCCAATGTGATGGGTTCGGTTCACTATACCTCACCAGAGCAGGCAAGAGGTGGTTTTTCGGATGAGAAGAGTGATATTTACTCGCTGGGAGTCACGATCTTTGAGATGCTCACAGGACGTGTACCGTTCAATGGGGATACGACAGTGGCAATCGCGATCAAGCATATACAGAACCCCATGCCGTTGATGCGGGATTTTGTGCCCGAGATACCACAAAGTGTGGAAAATATTGTCATGAAATGTACGCAGAAAAGTCCTGACAGGCGGTATCAGAGCATGGCTGAAATGATAGCGGATCTGAAGCATTCGCTGATCAATCCAGATGCCGTGATTGCGCAGGTGGATACAGAGGATGAAGCAGGTCAGACAAAGATTGTCCCACCTTCATCAAATACGCAGAGCAGTTTGGTCAGCAGTCAGGCAACATCAACAGCACCCGCTCCAGAACCGATTCCTATGCCAGCGGTGCTGGATACTGTGTGGGAGGACAGAGTACCACGCAGGGAAATTTATGCAGATGAGGAGGAACTGGAGGCGATCCCCGACCAGATGAAGTCATTGCCTTCCAGAAGAAAGAATAATAATCAAAATTATAGTAATTATGATAATGCAGATTCTTATGATGATCTGTACTATGAGGAGGATTATTACGGTGAGGCAGTCGCGGAGCGTCCAACGCGGAGTAACCGTCAGAAGACATCAAAAGCATCAGATGACACTCGTTCCGGATCGAAAAATAAGGAAAAGAAATCAACTCAGAAAAACAAGAAAAATAAAACAAAGCAGAATAAGGAAAAACAGGGCAGACCAAGCAGAGAGTATGATTACTATGAGGAGGATTATGCACAGGAGACTGTCAACCGGCAGAATGTGCGTGATGGCGGGTATGAGTATGATAATTATAACTATCCAAAAAATTTAGGAAAGAATGAATATGATTACAATCCAAGGGCGGAAAGACTGACGACGGTACTTACAGTGATTGCAGCAGTGGTCATTGGGTGTATTTTATTGTATTTTGTAGGACAGGCGACAGGTATCTTTGAACAGATTGGCGGTCTTCCGTCACAGGGTCAGAACAGCAGTGATGATGTTGAGCGGGCAGTAATGCCTGAATTTGAGGGACATGATATTGATGATGTCAAAACTGCGCTAAATTCCGTTGGATTAGGGTGTAAAACGACGTTTATAGAGACAACACAATATGCTAAAAATCAGGTCATATCTGCTGCACTCGAAGATGGTCAGGCAGTGCTTGCCAACGATAGGATTCTTATGAATACAACGATCGTACTCACAGTCAGTGCAGGGTCAGACGGTATCCATGTACCAGCTGTTGAGGGAATGTCAGAGGCAGAAGGAACAGCGGCATTGGTGAAAGAAGGTTTTAGGGTGGTAAAAGCGGATGAGTACTCTACGGAATATGCGAAAGGAACAATCATTTCACAGTCTCCAGAGGGAAACTCCATAGCACCGATTGATTCAGAGGTTACAATTGTGCTGAGCAAGGGCGGTGAC
This sequence comes from uncultured Lachnospiraceae bacterium, assembly GCA_947175175.1. Classification (GTDB taxonomy): domain Bacteria; phylum Bacillota; class Clostridia; order Lachnospirales; family Lachnospiraceae; genus COE1. Next base: position 2,150 of record CAMWLV010000002.1, on the reverse strand, counting down.
AATGTGGAGGTTCGCATGCCAGAGGTATTAGGAAATTCAAAGGATGCGGCAATCAGTACACTGGAGGCAGCAGGACTTGTGGTGAATGAAATTACAGAGACGTACAACACAGAATATCCTGAGGGACAGATCTGCTATCAGAGTTATGAGGCAGGGACGAGTGTCAGTGAAGGAACAATGGTTGATTTAAAGGTAAGTATTGGAAGTGAGATTTCGACTTATAATTGTGATATAATGGTGCAGGCGCCAGATGATTATATCGGAGGAATTTCAATCGTAACGCTTATGACTGCTGATGAAAGTCAGGAGTTGTGGAGTTCACAGAATGTGACAGCTTTTCCAGTATCTATCAATTTGAATAACTTCAAAAGTCCGTCTGCGTATGGAATTGTGGTTATCACATATCTCAAAAATGTGGAGGAGATTGTGACTGATGCCGATGGAAACCAGACAACACAGGTAAGTCCACAGGCGACAGTGGTCAGGCAGAATGTACAATTTTCTAAAAATTAAAAGGTAGGTTTATGCAGGGAAAGATTATCAAGGGAATTGCGGGTTTTTATTATGTTCATGTTCCGGGCGGGGCAGTCTATGAATGTAAGGCGAAGGGAATATTCAGAAAAGAAAAGATTAAGCCGCTTGTCGGTGATAATGTGGATATTGAGATTACACATGTCAAGGACTGTGAGGGGAATATTATGGAAATTCTTCCGCGGAAGAGTGAACTGATCCGTCCTGCGGTTGCCAATATTGATCAGGCATTATTGATTTTTGCCATGACAAAACCAGAACCAAACTATAATCTGCTGGATCGTTTTCTGATCATGATGCGCCAGCAGGGATTGGAATGTCTTTTGTGCTTTAATAAACAAGATCTTTCCGATCAGATGAAAAAAGAACAGATCAAAAAGATTTATGAGAACAGCGGATGTCAGATATTGTTTGTAAGCGCCGTGCATCAGGAAGGGATTGAGCGGCTGGTAGAAGCAATTCATGGAAAAACTACTGCAGTTGCGGGACCGAGCGGGGTGGGAAAATCTTCTCTGGTAAACTGCCTGCAGGGAGACAAACAAATGGAAACAGGGGAAATCAGCGGGAAGATCGCAAGGGGAAAACATACGACGAGGCATTCGGAGCTGATTGCGATCTCGGATGACACCTATATTATGGATACACCAGGATTTAGTTCATTATCCCTGTTTGATATGGAGAAAGAGGAACTACAAGGTTACTATCCAGAATTTGAGCCTTATGAGGTGGACTGCAGGTTTATGCCGTGCGCCCATATTCATGAACCAGTGTGTGGAGTGAGGACGGCTTTGGAGGAAGGCTGTATCAGCAGAGTCCGATATGATAATTATGTTGCATTTTATGAAGAACTAAAAGAGAAAGAAAAGAGGAAATATTAATATGAATTATTTATGTCCTTCCATACTGGCAGCTGATTTTTGGGAGCTCGGAAGACAGGTGGAGATTGTAGAGAAGGCTGGAGTGCCGTATCTGCATATTGATATCATGGACGGAATGTATGTGCCTTCCATATCTTTTGGGATGCCGATTCTCCGGTGTGTGCGAAAACGGTCGAAGCTTTTTATGGATGTGCATATGATGGTGGCACAGCCAGAACGCTATATAGAGGAGCTGATTCAGCTTGGTGCGGATGGTATTACCATACACGTGGAGGCGTGTGACTGTATTCCTGAGACACTGGCAAAAATCAGGGAGCTCGGAGTGAAGACGGGTATTGCTATCAATCCAGAGACTCCTGTAAGTGCAGTATTTCCTTATATGGAAATGGTGGACATGGTGCTCGTGATGACAGTGCGCCCAGGTTTTGGCGGACAGGATTATATCATTGACTGTATTGACAAAATTAAGGAAGTGCGTAGGATCATCAACCAGAGTTATCCAGATGTAAAACTGGAGATTGACGGCGGCGTGACACTGGGCAATCTGGAAATGAACCTTGCGGCAGGAGCCAATGTGATTGTCACAGGTTCTGCGATTTTTAAGGGTGATATTGAGGCAAATGTCAGAGAATTTTTAAAACGTATGTAAAGGGCAAGGAGGAAATTTGAGATGAAATTAGGGATCGTAATACGTGAGGCTGGTCTCATATCTCTATGAGTTTTGATATATATCTATAAAAC
>CAMWLV010000001.1 GCA_947175175.1 uncultured Lachnospiraceae bacterium | reverse complement strand
CAAGAGTGCGGGCAGACCTGTGATTGAAAGTATGTTTAATGAAATTTTCGACAGGGAAATATTGCCCTTGATTGATGAAATTCAGCAAAATAACGGATTGATCAGGAAAAAGAATATTGAGACCTGTAAGAAAGAAATTTATAATGAATACAATGTGCTACGGGCAGATTTAAAAGATAAGATATTCGGGGATAAAAGCGCGGATAAGGTTTTGGACAGGCACAAGGTTGCAGCCTGTATCTGCGCGGCTTTTTTGAAGGTATCCGTTTTTGACAGGAATTCGATGATCAATAGGATTCTGGAGACGAGAGAGCGGGTTGAGGCATATTTTTTTTACGTGAATGAAATAGTAGCCTTTGAGGCCGGATGTAGGTTTTTGTCCTTTTTTATGATATCGGAATGTGTTGAGGACAGGAATAAGGCTGAGCGGATTATCAGGGAGTTTCCCAAGTTACCGCCTGTGAAGACAAGTACTTTGGATTGTTATGATTGTATTGTATTTAATCTGTCACAGATCAATACTGAGAAAATAGGTATAGAGCACTTTGATATTTACAGTTATTCGATGTTCTTTTTTTTGTTGGAAAGTTATTATAACACGCAGGCTGCGTAACGGGAAAGCGAAAATATCCAACTCAAACGATAGTCAATAAATGTGTCGGAGTTATTTTAAAGCATCATTTACACGATACCAGTAATAATTCTGAGCAACTATACACAAGGATGATAATAACATATCTTTCAGATTGTCTGCACATCGGAAAGCAATAGAAAACATAACATTATAGCAGTTGACATACTTCGCTGCAATTCCACGATAATGATTATAGTTCTCCTTGATAAAGGAATGCAGGCTATTTAACCAATAACAAATAAAAGGTGTAAGGTCTTATTAGATTAACAAGGCTTTGCACCTTTTTCGTATACCCATGGTCATTATGATATTTCTATGGTATAATAATCTGTTGTATAAAGAGATTGTCAGCAAAATGACAATGATAGGGCTTGTGAAAGGCAATAATGATGCTATGAAAGATTTATCTTTGCATGGAGGGGAATTATGGAGGAGAGAGATGATTGCACAACACATAGAATTGCTGTTCTTTCAGACACACATGGGCTGCTTCGTCCTGAGATCAAGGAGGTCTTGGCGACCTGTGAGTTGATTTTGCATGGAGGGGATATCAATAGTCAGAGGATTTTGGACAAATTAAGGGAGATTGCGTCAGTATATGTAGTGCGGGGCAATAACGACAAGGAGTGGGCGGCAGATCTTGACAACGAGCTTGATATCACATTGTTCGGACTGCGGATATATATGGTGCACAACAAAAAGCACAGGAAGAAGGATTTCAGTGAAACAGATCTGTTTATCTACGGTCATTCCCATAAATACGAGGAAAAGACAGTGGATGGTGTGATGTTCTTAAATCCAGGCAGCTGTGGTCCGAGACGTTTCCGGCAGCCTGTGACAATGGCTGTCTTAGAGATCGAGGAGAGAACAGGAGCCTGGCGGATTCAGAAAATTGATTTGACGGAGAGTGGGGAAAACAAGGATGATCGACTTCTTCAGGGAATCAATGAGGGCAATCTGAAATCCACTGTGGAAACGATTGTCAGGGAAATGTGCGCAGGGCGCAAAGTGGAGCAGATTGCAAAAAAATTAGGTGCCGATAGCGAATTTGTGGAACAGGTCTGCCGGATCTATGTGACACACCCGGGCGTGAGTGCACAGGGAATTGTGGACAAGATGGAGGTCAGCGCATTGTTTGAGCGGAAATGATTCGTGTGTGAAAACGGGATAGGAGTGTATGATTAATCGTCTATTAGGAATGATATATATACTGATGAAGCAGGAGACCGTGACCGCTGCAGAGCTGGCGGAGCGCTTTGAAGTTTCGGTGAGAACAATCTACCGTGATATGGACACGCTGAGCGCTGCGGGGATACCGATTTATGCAAAAAAGGGAAAAAACGGAGGAATCAGCCTGACAGAACAGTTTGTGCTGAATAAAATGCTGCTTACCCAGGAAGAACAGCAGGAGATTTTATCAGGACTGATATCGCTTCGGGAGACCAGGGCGGATGGAGAGGAAAATATTCTGCAAAAACTTGGAGAATTTTTCAAGACAGACCCAGTTGACTGGCTCGCGATTGATTTGTCCGACTGGAGCGGGAGGAGAAAGCAGCTCTACGAGGACATCAAAAATGCGATATTAGAACGGAAACTGATTCGGTTTGATTATTATGGGCAGCATGCTCAGATGAGTTCGCGCACTGTTGAGCCGATGCAGCTGCTTTTCAAGGAATACACATGGTATCTAAAGGCGTTTTGCAGGGAGAAAAGTGATTGGCGTGTATTCAAACTTTTCCGCATAAAACGGCTGGAGATACTGGACAAAACATTTGTTCCCAGGGAGCGCTGGGATCAGGAGGAAGAGAACCATTCCAAGGAGGAACAGTTGTCAGACAATGGATCGGTACCAATTGACATCTGGATCGATCAAAAGGAGGCATACAGGATTTATGACCGGTTTGAGGAGGACGAGATTGAAGTTTTACCAGACGGAAATTTTATGGTACATATGCACGCCAGCGTGGACGACTGGGTGTATGGCGTGATTCTGGGATTTGGTCCCTCAGCGGAGGTGATTGCGCCGAATGAGATCAGACAGGAGATCAGGAGGCGTATCCGGGATATGGCGGAGCGTTATCAGGTTTGAAAGAAGGTCACTTTCAAACTATTGATTGGTACGCGTGCCGGAGCACGCAGGGGGGTATAAATACAATAGGAACAGGAAAGGAGTACTTATGGACTACGAAAACATTTCACAAAAGGATAAAAGGGCTGTGTTGGAGCATGCCGTACTCACCAAATCTCCAGAGGAGATTCTAATATTGTGCAGGCAGCTCGGACAGGTAGAAAATTCCGCGCGGGCGCTGGGGCTTGCCTGTCGTTTCCGGGGATTGGAACATGTTAAGGCACTTGTCGAGGGCGGAGCCAATTTTACTTACAAGCGTCCTGAAGGTGAGGGCGGATATTACACAATAAATTATTGGCTGTCACCATTGCAGATAAACAGTGTACTGTATGCAGCATATTTTCTGGATCGAAGAGATGAATGTTTCCAAGACGAAGTGACAGTCGGGAGTCAGAAACTCAGTGTATTGCCGCTGGTTCGGCGTGTCGTAATTGCAAAATATCTGTCTGAAAACTGCGAAAAGGTCTGCTTTGACGCGGGGGAGCTGCTCTATTATGCGATTATGAGCGGCAACAAACTTATCACCGCGGTTCTCAAAAAGTCCGGCGTAAAATTTTCAGAGAAACGGATCACAGCGCTCACGGAAGACGGGCGCAGCTTTGAGTGGGGAGAGTTCTGTAATATGTCAGACACTCTGGGCGATGCGGAATATCTCGAGGTGGTTGGCAGCATTGTCGGGGAACTCGGCGGCAAAACGCTTCACTATACTGACTCCGTTTATTGGGCGAACTATAACCCCTACCAGAAAAAGTTTCGGTTGTACAAGCCTGAATTTTTCCGTTTTATCCTCAATAACTTCAATCAGAAAAAAATGAATAAAGCAAAACTCATGAAAGGCGCAATCCGTCAAAACAGCGTGGCGTGCCTGGAAATCTGCGTGGAGAACGGCTGGCTTCAAATGCCGCGAAAGCGCGACGAGATGATTCAATACGCTTCTGAAAACGACGCGACGGAATGTTCCGCATGGCTGCTGGAATATAAAAACCGCACGGCTGACTTTGCCGCAGAGCGCGAAAAGGCAGAAAAGAAAATGATGCGGGAACTGAACGCGGACCCCAATTCTGTCTCCGAATTAAAGAAGATCTGGGGTTATGAGAAGCGCGAGGATGATACGCTCGTGATTACGCGCTACAAGGGGAAACAGATTGAGGTCGAGGTTCCCGAAAAAATCGGCAATCGTATCGTTTCGGCAATCGGCAGCTGGGCATTTTCGCCGAACGCGCTGCGCCTGAAAAGAGAGCAGCTTGAGCTGCGCAGATCGATCAAACGGATAACGCTGCCCAAAACGATTTGTGAGATTGGCGAGTGTGCATTTTTTGACTGCCGGGCATTGGAGCAGATCAATATTCCAGACAGTGTAACTGCGATTGGCGCGAAAGCGTTTCTGGGCTGCGATCATGTAAGCACCATTGAACTGCCAGAAGGCATTACAAAGATCGGAGAGGCTGCGTTTGGGGGCTGTCGTTGTTTAAGTGCCATTCATCTGCCCGAGGGCATCACCGAGCTGGGCAACGATACATTTAGAAGCTGTCAAGCCCTGAAGAGTGTGACGATTCCCGGAACCGTCGAGATAATCCGCAGGGGGACATTTTATGGATGCACTGCACTGGAAACGGTAGTGATATCAGAGGGCGTAGTAGAAATCAGGCAGCAGGCTTTTGTAAACTGTACAAATCTGAGATCAGTAGTGCTGCCCCAGTCGGTTCGGACGATCAAAAATGATACGCGCAAAGGGAAGACACCAGTCAATGTTTTCAACGGTGATGCCAGTCTGACAGTGACGGCGGTGCCGAAAAGCTATGCCGAAAAGTACTGCATAAGAAATCAAATCCAATATGTTTGTGGGGAGACTTGAAGCGCGGTCAATGAAAAATACTGATACAAACAGCAAAGATTAGTCTGGCAAACAATGCAAAGAAAAGAGATTATTATGGACTACGAAAACATTTCACAGAAAGATAAGTGTGCAGTTCTACAGCATGCCGTATTTACCAAATCCCCGGAGGAGCTCTCTGCGCTGTACAGACAGCTTGAACCGATTCGAAGCTCCGCGCGGGCGTTAGGGCTTGCCTGTCGTTTCCGGGGGCTGGAGCATGTCAAAGCGCTTGTCGAGAGCGGCGCGAATTTTAATTACGTGCGCCCTAAGGATGCGGGCGGTTATGATCAACTGCATTATTGGCTGTCACCGCTGGAGATGAACGTTGTGCTCCAGCATGCCGGGGCTGTTGACATAAGAGACACTTGTTTCACAAACCGCCATTGGCTGCCTTCATCGGAGATGGACGACATGATCCAACAGGCATGGTTCAATAATATCAGAGATGCCTGTCATGCAGATGTGGCGGCGGATGGGGCAAAGAGATTCAATGTGCTGCCGGTTGAACAGCGAGCCGAGATTGTAAAGTACCTGTATGAGCACCGCGAAAAAGTCTGTCTGGATGTGGAGGAACTGCTTTTTTATGCAATTATGAGTGGCAGCAGACAAATTACCAAAGTCCTCAAAGAGTATGGAGTGGGATTTTCAAAGCAGCGGATTACAAGGCTTATGGAAGGTGGCCGCAGCAATGAGTGGTGGGAGTTCTGCCATATGTCAGAGCATTTGGGCGACGAGGACTATCTGGATGTGGTTGGCAGCATTGTCAGGGAAATGGAAGGGAACAGATTATATTATACAGATGCCGTTTATCAGGCAAACTATAATACATACCGGAAACAGTACCGTTTGTATAAACCGGAGTTTTTTCAGTTTATCCTGGAACACTTTAATCAGAAGAAGATGAACAAAACGAAGCTGATGCGGGGCGCGATCGACCAAAACAGCGTAGAATGTCTTGAGATCTGCACCCAAAACGGCTGGCTGCAATTGCCGCAAAGGCGTGAGGAGATGATAAGATACGCTTCTGAAAACGATGCGACGGAATGTTCCGCATGGCTGCTGGAATATAAAAACCGCACTGCTGATTTTGCCGCAGAGCGCGAAAGGGCAGAAAAGAAAATGATGCGGGAACTGAACGCAAATCCCAATTCTGTCACCGAATTAAAGAAGATCTGGGGTTATGAGAAGCGCGAGGATGACACGCTCGTGATCACGCGCTACAAGGGGAAACAGATTGAGATCGAAGTTCCCGAAAAAATCGGTAATCGTGTCGTGTCGGCAATCGGCAGCTGGGCATTCTCATTTGGAGCGTTACGCCTGAAAAAAGAACAGATCGAGCTGCGCAAGGCGATCACCCGGATAACGCTGCCCAAAACGATTCGTGCTATTGGCGAATGTGCATTTTATGGCTGCCGGGCATTGGTACAGATTAATATCCCCAACGGCATCACTGCGATTGGGGCAAGAGCGTTTTGGAGCTGCAAATGCTTAAGTGCCATTGAGCTGCCGGATAGTGTCACCGAGATTGGCGATGAGGCGTTTGCGGGCTGTAATCGTTTGAAAACTGTTGAGCTGCCAGAGGGTATCACCGAGATTGGCAAGGATACATTTAGAAACTGTCAATCCCTAAAGAGTGTGACGATTCCCGGAACCGTCGAGATAATCCGCAGGGGGACATTTTATGGATGTACTGCACTGGAGACGGCAGTGATATCAGAGGGCGTAGCAGAAATCAGGCAGAAGGCTTTTGCAGACTGTACAAATCTGAGATCAGTAGTGCTTCCCCAATCGGTTCGGGCGATCAAAAATGATACCAAAAGGCAGACGCCAGTCACTGTTTTCAACGGCGATGCCAGTCTGACAGTGACGGCAGCGCCGAAAAGCTATGCCGAAAAGTACTGCCGGCGAAACAATATTCCTGTGACAGAATAGAAATTTAATTTGTATAAAAAATAGAATATGACACACTGATGTCATATTATATATGGTATCATGTTTAAAAATCGTTCATAAGAGGTTATAGCAAGGGCTTGTCACAGGTTGGCTGTCAATAGTTTCTTATAATCTGCTGCAGTTTTTGGGAGGAAACGAACATGTATACATACGGAAGCATTTATCTGATCGCAAAGGATTTTGACAAAAGCATTTTATTCTACAGGGCATTGTTTGAAAGAGATGTCATCGACCAGAACAAAAACCGTTTTGCAGTATTTGACATAAACGGACTAACGCTTTCCATCATGAATGGAACGTTTGACAGGGAGCATTCTGACGAGGTGGACACGAAAGGAGAGTACTGTGCCCTGTACGATGACTATGCGCCGATCATGGAGGCGCCCAACTGCGGAAAAGTAGTTATCAACCTCAGCATAGATGATCTGAAGGCAGAATACGAGCGTGTTAAGTCGCTTAACATAGCAGCGAACCTGACAAAAATCCGCTACATCAATGCGAGGAATCCTTATTATTATTTCTGCCTGAAAGACCCGGATGGTAATACGATAGAGATTACCGGTAATTATGAGGGAGAGGTATAAAAGAATGAACGCTTGGACAACAGAGATGGAGGAGACAGTATCATGCTGGAATTGCCAGAAAGCTATACGATAGCAAAACAGATCAGGGAGCATTTGAAGGGTAAGATCATCAGTCACATTGAAGTGCTGCAGACACCGCATAAATTTGCATTTTTTAGCGGCGAGCGGGAAAAGTATGAGGAGTATCTGGAGGGACAGACCATAACGGGTGCAGCCTTTCAGGGCGGAATGGTTCAGATCGATACAGAGGACTGCATGATTGTGTTGAACGATGGCGCCTATCCAAAGTATTGTGAGGACAAAAAGAAATTTCCAAAGAAACACCAGTTTGCACTCTGCTTTGACGACGAGACCGGAATCTTTGTGTCTATTCAGATGTACGGTGGGATTATGGTATTCCCTAAGGGAAAATGTGCAGAAGGCTATTACATTTCATCAAGCACAAAGCCTAATCCGCTGACAGATGATTTTACATTCGACTATTTTAAGTCCCTTTATACGGCGAGCAAAAGGCTTTCCGCCAAGGCATTTCTCGCGACGCAGCAGCGCATACCGGGGCTCGGGAACGGTGTATTGCAGGATATTCTGTGGAATGCTGGCATCGATCCGCGCTTTTCGATGCAGGAGGCGTCGGAGGAGGATTTTCTTGCTTTGTATGATTCTGCAAAAAAGATTGTGAAGGAAATGGCAGAAAAGGGCGGACGTGATACGGAGAGAGATCTTTTCGGACAAAAGGGAAATTACATCACACAGCTGAGCAAAAATTCGTTGAACGAGCCATGTATCCGGTGCGGATACGAGATTCACAAGGCAAACTATATGGGAGGGACAATTTACTTTTGCGAGCACTGTCAGAAACGCTAGAGAATGAAGGAGAATTTTGAAAGAAGGTCACTTTCAAACTATTGATTGTAATGCGTGCCGGAGCACGCAAGGGGGTTAAATATGACAGAGAGAGAAATTATCCAACACATTGACGATGGAGCCAATTACTATGTCGGCTTATTTGGAGAGGCGATCCATATGGAAAAAGTTGACAAAGAGTTTTACTCTTATGTTAAACCGAAAGAAGGGGAACAGGGGATATCGTTTATTTATAATGTTCGTCTTGACAATCTTCCTACAGAACAGATAAAGATAACCATAGATGAAATGAAATCAATGCATATGCCGATATGGCTTGGTTTACTTGTATCGGATGAGGCAGCCTTTCTATTCTCTGGAAAGAAACCCACACATGAAAAAACTGAGCATGATGAAAATGATGAGATCTATATGTCGATGCTTCCTGAAGAAAAAAGAGAATGTCATGATAATAACGAAAAAATCATTCAGGTACATTCAGCTGAGGAATTTGCACTATGGGCACGAACAACAAATGATATTTTTTCCGGTGGCTACCCCGATATCCATCCAGTTAATCATTTTATATGGTGTGAGAAAAAGGGAGTGAAATGTTATATGATGTATTATGACAACATTCCGGTTTCTGTAGCTGCCATTATGAATAATAATGGCGCTGCATCTCTTGAATTTGTCGGTACGATTCCCGAAATGCGTAATAGAGGATTTGCAAGATCTGTATGTGAAAAAGCCGTATGTGATGCTTTTTCCGATAGTGCATCAATCATTACCATTCGTGCAATTAATGCAGCGGCGGCAAGATTGTATCAGTCGATAGGATTCAAAGCTTACAATTAAGTGTAGGGCTGTGGAAACATGCTGATGACAGAATCTTTGATATAATAGGATAGAAAAAGATATTATGAACAAATATACACTAAGGCAGTCCATGATCTTATTTATGACTGCCGCAATATGGGGAGTTGCGTTTGTCGCGCAGAGTGTGGGGATGGACTATGTGGAGCCTTACACTTTTATCGCGGCAAGGAATGTGATTGCTCTGGTGGTCTTGCTGCCTTATGTGGCGATTGTGGAAAAAAGCCACAAGAAAAAGGACAGACAGGAACAACAAAAAAGTGATCATAAATTATTGTTGATTGGAGGCATATGCTGCGGCGTATGTCTTTTTGCCGCGAGTGCACTTCAGCAGTTTGGCATGAAATATACGACAGTAGGAAAAGCTGGATTTATCACGGCGATGTACTTGGTACTTGTTCCAGTATTTGGTATACTTTTGAAAAAGAAAACAGGTGTTAGAGTGTGGATTGCAGTGGTTATTGCGATGGCAGGACTCTATCTGCTGTGCATTGCAAAAGGAGAGTTTCATCTGCAGGAAGGAGACATTTACATACTTGGCTGTGCGGCAGTGTTTGCCCTGCACATTTTGGTCGTAGACCATTTTTCACCGTTGGTGAATGGTGTGAAACTCTCATGTGTACAGTTTGTGACCAACACAGTGCTGGGTACAGCCATGATGCTCTTACTAGAGCAGCCAAGCGCCTCGGATATGCTTGCAGCGTGGCTCCCAATTGTGTATGCAGGCGCACTCTCAAGCGGTGTGGGATACACCTTGCAGATCATTGGTCAAAAAGGCATGAATCCCACAACCGCTTCCTTGATTTTAAGCCTGGAATCTGTTGTTTCCGTACTGGCAGGCTGGCTGTTTCTGCATCAGGTGCTTACCATGCGGGAGCTCACCGGCTGTGTTTTGGCTTTTGCAGCAATCATTCTTGTGCAGGTGCCGTTGAAAGAGACTTGAAATTGAGGTAAAAATACTCTATACTTGAAGTATATAAAGTTACAAGCAGGGGGATAGATACTTATGGAAAACAAAACATACAAAAAGGTTTCTGTAATAGTAACCATTAACATTTTGATGTTTATTATTCTTACGATCGCTTTTTCGATCAACAACGTAATATCGTGCAAGATGATGGAAAAAGAGATTGTGAAAATTTCCGGGATTACCATGGCAGAGGCGCGGACACAGATTATTGGGACCATTGGATTGACTACAATTGTCAGTCTTACAGTGGGAATCACCGCACTGATCATACTGGCGTTGATTATGGAATTTCTAGTGGTTATACCACTCAAAAAGGCAGTTGCGGAGATTCACCGAATCGCGCGTTATGACTTGACAGAAGGAAATATGGCAAATGTGCGTGCCATGACGACAAGAAAGGATGAGCTCGGCAGTATCAGCAGGAATATTGTCCTGATGTTTGATAACCTGCGCAATATTGTGAGGCAGATTGAACAGTCATCAACCACAGTTTCCAACAATGCAAGTACACTTGCAGACCAGACGATGCAGTTAAAGCGTTCGTCTGATGAGATTAGTACCACGATGAATGATCTCAGCAATGCCGCAATGTCCCAAGCAGGGGATACGACCACCAGTGCGAATGAGGTTGCAAAGCTCGACGAGCTGATCGTGCGAAATCTCAATGACACAGAGAATCTCAGAGGCAATGCCGACGAGATGGATAAAGTAAAAAATAACGGTCTTACTGCAATCAAGGATTTAATCGACAAGACAACAAAGAGCCGTGAGAGTATTGCCATTGTGAGAGAGGTAATGCAGCAAAATAACGAACAGGTACAAAAGATTGAGATGACAAGCCAGAAGATCAACGACATCGCAGACCAGACCAATCTGCTCTCGCTCAATGCGGCGATTGAGGCGGCAAGGGCAGGAGATGCAGGAAGAGGATTTGCCGTTGTTGCGGAGGAGATCAGGGGATTGGCAGACGAAACGAACAATCTTACCAGTGAGATTGGAACCATTATCCAGGAGCTTCTTGAGAAGACTGCCGATGCGGTTCGGAATATGGAAAGCATGGAAAAGATCTTTGAGGAACAGGAGCGCAGTGTTGGGGACACAAGGGAAAACTTTATGCAGATCGAACAGTGTCTTGAGAGTGTCCAGTCCAGCGTCAATATGCTCCATGAGTCCAGCAACAATATGACAGGCAGCAAAGAGATCATCGTGGATATGATAGAAGGAATATCGGCAGCGTCGCAGGAAAACGCAGCAGGAAGCGAGGAAGTGCTGGCGGCAGTGGAAACACAAGACAGCGTCGTCTCGGACATCACAGGCATGGCGCAGAATCTGTCGACAGTTGCGGAGGAGTTGATGGAGCAGGCGCACAAGTTTAGAATTTGATAAGTACATATGATTTAAAATATAAATCAAAAATTATTTAGGTTATAGTTCCTTACTATAATTTTATTCTAAATCTTTGAAAGGAAGTAATCAGGTAGGTATGAAAAAGGACAATCTCTGGCTCAGTTATACGAAGGAGGACAGAAAGAAAGTAGACGAGGTCTGTGAGCGTTATAAAAAATGTCTCGATCGGGGCAAGACGGAGCGCGAGTGTGTGGAAGCTGCTGTGGAGATGGCAGAGGAAAGTGGCTACAGGGAACTGTACAGTGTGATGAACAAAGGTGAGTCAATCAAGGCGGGAGATAAATTCTATGCAGTGCAGATGGATAAGAGTGTTGTGTTTTTTCAGATTGGAAGAAAACCGTTGTCTGAGGGAATGAATATTCTCGGGGCACATATTGACTCGCCGAGGATTGACATCAAGCAGAATCCGTTGTATGAGAAGGACGGATTTGCATATTTTGACACACATTATTATGGCGGTATCAAGAAATACCAATGGACGACGATTCCCCTGGCGATTCATGGCGTGGTTGCAAAGAAAGATGGTACTGTTGTCAAGGTCTGCATTGGCGAGAAAGAGGATGATCCAGTATTTGTCATCACGGATCTGCTAGTGCATCTGGCAGGAGAGCAGATGACGAAGAAAATGACAGAGGTTATCGCGGGCGAGAATCTTGACCTCCTGATCGGAAACTCTCCAATCGAACAGAGTGAAGAGCTGGAAAAAGAGGAGAAAGAGTTACTCAAGGCGAATGTCATAGGGATTCTTGCAGATATGTATGCGATCGAGGAGGAAGATCTGCTCTCTGCCGAGTTGGAGATCGTTCCCGCAGGAAAGGCGAGAGATTTAGGTCTTGACAGGAGTATGATCCTTGGATATGGGCAGGATGACAGGGTATGCGCTTTTACGTCTATCTTTGCACTGTTAGATATGGCAGATGAGATCACGGATACAACACTGTGCTGTCTGCTTGTTGACAAAGAGGAGATCGGAAATATGGGGGCTACTGGGATGACATCTCACTTTTTTGAGAACACTGTAGCGGAGCTTGTTGCAGCGGCAGAAAGAGATTCCCAGATTCTTGTGCGCCGTACCCTGGCAAACTCCAAGATGCTTTCCTCAGATGTAAGTGCAGGCTACGATCCATTGTACGCCAGTGCTTTTGAGAAAAATAATGCCGCATTTCTGGCAAAGGGACTTGCGTTTAACAAATACACCGGCTCAAAAGGAAAGAAAGGCGCGAGTGATGCCAATGCGGAATATGTGGCACAGATCAGGAAAATAATGGATGAGGCAGAGGTGATGTTTCAGTTCTCGGAGTTGGGGAAAGTCGATATGGGCGGCGGCGGAACGATAGCTCGCATTATGGCAGAATACGGAATGAATGTGATTGACAGTGGTGTCTCCGTGATGAACATGCACGCGCCATATGAGGTGGTCAGCAAGGCAGATGTGTATGAGGCAGTGCGCGGTTACACTGCATTTTTGAGGGCATAGATTTATGTTTTGCAAGAGCAGGGGAAGGAGTACCCCTGCTTTTACTATTAGGGACAGTCAGTGAGGGCACATCTTTGTCTAAATAATATCAATGGTTGTCAAATCACAAAAGTCAGTGTACAATAGCATGTAAGAGCTTACATAGTTTCTTACATGGCGGTAGGTTCTGTGTGAATTACGTATAGTGATAATGTATTTAGTTACAAAACGAGGAGGTAATCAATGAGCAGACTTGAAATTCCCATGCCGAATAGAGCGCAGGTCGTCGTAGAACAGCTTTATAAGGATTTGGAGAGAAGGATCGAGGCAAGTCCGTCGGGACTTTGCCCCATAGACATGTCAAAGGCATTTTTGGAGCTGTGCCATGCACAGACATGCGGGAAATGCGTACCCTGCCGCGTCGGATTAAGGCAGCTTAAGAATATGATATCAAATGTATTGAATGGAAGGGCTACATTGGAGATCTTGGACGAGATGAAGGAGACAGCACTCAGTATCATGGAGTCTGCTGACTGTGCGATCGGTTATGAGGCAGCCAACATGGTATACAAGGGACTCATTGGTTTTCATGATGAATATGTAGCACATATTGAATTGGGACGCTGCAACTGCAATTACCAACAGCCGGTTCCATGCGTGTCACTGTGCCCGGCTGGCGTTGACATACCAGGATACATAGCGCTTGTGCGCGAGGAAAGATACAAGGACGCGATCAGGCTCATCAGAAAGGATAACCCATTCCCTACAACCTGCGGATTTATCTGCGAACATCCCTGCGAGGCGAGATGCCGCAGAAACATGATTGATGATGCAATCAATATCAGAGGCTTAAAGCGCATGGCAGCAGACTTCGCCGGAAAAGTTGAACCGCCCAAGTGTCAGCCGTCCACCGGCAAAAAGGTGGCAATCGTAGGCGGGGGGCCAGGCGGATTGAGTACTGCCTACTATTTGCAGCTGATGGGGCATCAGGTTGTGGTATATGAGATGCTTCCAAAGCTGGGCGGCATGCTCCGCTATGGCATTCCGAATTACAGACTGCCCAAGGACAGACTTGATGATGATATCAACGCGATCTTAGAGACAGGCGTGCAGGTAAAGCACGGTCTTCGAATTGGTATTGACATCACGATCAACGAACTGAGGGAACAGTATGACGCTGTGCTGATCACGATTGGTGCAAGCACAGACAAAAAGCTCGGTGTTGAGGGTGAGGACGCAGACGGTGTGATTTCTGCAGTACAGTTTTTGCGTGATGTTGGAAAAGGAAATGCAATTGATCTCAAGGGACAGGAGGTCTGTGTTGTCGGAGGCGGCAATGTGTCGATGGACGCAGTGCGCACGGCGGTGCGGCTTGGTGCAAAGAAAGTGACGATCGTATACCGCAGGCGCGTTGCCGACATGACGGCACTCCGCGATGAGATCGAGGGTGCGATTGCGGAGGGCGTGGAAGTGGCGACACTCAAAGCACCAGTGCGGATAGAGACAGACAATGACTACAGCACGAGAGGTCTGTGGGTGAGACCGCAGATGATCAGCAATATCAAGAATGGACGTGCGAGTGTGAAGGATACCGGTGAGGCGGATATTTTGATTCCATGTACGACGGTGATCGTGGCAATCGGGCAGGATATTGAGTCGCAGCATTTTGCAGATGCTGGTGTTCCAGTGAACAGAGGTGTGATTCAGACAGGACGGCATGGCGGATTTGACCTGCTTCCCGGCGTATTTGCAGGAGGCGACTGTGCGACAGGACCAGCTACTGTGATCAAGGCGATTGGCGCGGCAAAGGTGATCGCGGCAAATATTGACGAGTATTTAGGATTCCATCATGTGATACAGAGTGATGTGGATGTGCCATCGCCCAATATGTCGGACAGAAATCCCTGTGGACGTGTCAACATGACAGAGCGTGAAGTGTGTCAGCGGGTGTGCGATTTTGATGGTGTGGAACTTCCGATGTCGGAAGCAGAGTGTAAACAGGAGGCTTCAAGATGCCTTCACTGTGACCATTTCGGATATGGAATATTCAAAGGAGGACGAAAGACAGTATGGTAAAGCTTACAATCGATCAGAAAGCAATTGAAGTACCAGAGGGAATCACCATTATGGATGCGGCAAATATCGCAGGGATTCCCATTCCGAAGCTGTGCTTTTTAAAAGATATCAATGAAATCGGCGCCTGCCGCGTGTGTGTTGTGGAGATCGAGGGCAAGGATAAGCTTGTCACTTCCTGCAACAACAAGGTAGAGGAGGGCATGATTGTCTATACTAACAGCCCGAAAGTCCGCAGGAACCGCAAAAAGACGGTGGAGATGATACTCTCACAGCACAACAGCAACTGTGTGACCTGTGCCAGAAACAGGAATTGTTCTCTGCAGACAATAACGAGAGACTTGAATATCCTTGATGTGCCATATGAGAAAGAGTTGACACCGCTTCCGTGGAACAAGAACTTTCCATTGATACGGGATAATGACAAGTGTATTAAGTGTATGCGCTGCATCTCTGTATGCGAAAAAGTACAGGGTGTCAAGGTATGGGACGTGGAAGGAACAGGTTCACGCACTGGAGTATATGTGTCTGGAAACAGGAAAATCGAGGAGTCCGACTGTGCTTTATGCGGACAATGCATTACGCACTGTCCGGTAGGTGCACTCAGGGAGCGCGACGATACAGAGAAGGCATGGTGGGCGATCGAGAACAAGGAAAAGGTTACTGTTGTGCAGGTGGCGCCCGCAGTCCGTACTGCGTGGGGGGAAGTGTTCGGACTTTCTAGTGAAGAAGCTACGATGGGGAAAATTGCCGATGCACTGAAAAAAATCGGCTTTGATTATGTATTTGATACCGTATTTTCTGCGGATCTCACGATTATGGAGGAGGGCAATGAGTTTGTGGAGCGTTTCCAGAAAGGGGATACGACGCAGATGCCTATGTTTACATCATGCTGCCCAGGGTGGGTGCGCTTTGTGAAATCGCAGTACCCGCATCTGGTGTCGCGGCTTTCTACGGCCAAGTCGCCTCAGCAGATGTTTGGTGCAGTGATGAAAACATATTTTGCGAAAAAAATCGGCGTTGCACCTGAGGATATGGTGACGGTATCAGTCATGCCATGTCTGGCGAAAAAAGGCGAGCGCAATATGGAACTGTTTTATGAGGAGTATGCAGGTCATGATGTAGATGTAGTACTCACGACAAGAGAGTTGACGCGTATGATTCGTATGGCACACATTGATCCCGACATACTTGAAGATATCCCATGTGATGATCCCATGGCAGATGGGACAGGTGCTGGCGTGATTTTCGGCACGACAGGCGGCGTTATGGAGGCGGCGCTTCGTTCTGCATATTATCTTATCACAGGTGAGAATCCTGATGCAGATGCATTTGAGGAAGTCAGGAGCACGCGGGAGCAGCCAAACTGGAAGGAAGCTGAGTTTCATATCAATGACCTGACGATCAAGACTGCCGTTGTCAATGGTCTTGCCAATACAAGAGAGTTGATAGAAGCTCTCGAGCGTGGGGAAGTGCACTATGATTTTGTGGAGGTCATGGCGTGCCCCGGTGGCTGTGTCGGCGGCGGCGGACAGCCGATCAAGGACGGATGTGAGCTTGCGACGGAGAGAAGTAAAAATCTGAGAACATTGGACGAGACAGCGCCTGTCAGATTTTCACACGAGAATAAGGCAGTGCAGCGGCTTTATGAGGAGTTCATGGAAAAGCCATTGTCCCACAAGGCACATATGCTGTTACATACGGATCATCAGACTTGGAATATGCCATAAAATAAAAAGGATTGATTAAATCAGCTACAATTATGAGACGTTTTGTATAGACGAGCATAATGAGCGGGAGCACTGGAACAGGAGTGGGTAATATGGATTTTTTGGAATCCGCAGCTGTTTTGATTCCCGTGCTGACGGGAATAGAAGTGACGATATATAACAGCGGGACAGACGTATTGGAAGGCTTTGAACGCAAATACTGCTTTTTGCAGCAGATACAGGGAATATATACTGCCGTGCAGCTGGAAACATTTTTGAAAAGCTGTGTAGGTGGTCTGATCTATGATTTGGTGGAACCCTTGGGCTCTCGGTTGATGGTATTCAAAGCCAGAGATTATTGGGTGTTGTTGGGGCCTTATGTGGAGGAAGGCTGGAACGAGCCCGCCGCCCGTGTCCTGTTAACTAAGCTGGGTGCGTCTGAGTCCGTGGTGATACCTTATCAGGCATATCGTTGTAAGCTGCCCATCTCTGATCGTGATTATGTGTTCAAGACAGCTCTACTGGTGGTGACGCACTTTGACAACGGGATTGACCCGCAAAAGGTAAAGTCAATCCAGGTGGAACTAGGCAAGCGGGAATCAGGGCAAACTTTTCCCGGAGCCTACCATGACATCTCCATCATCAACAAACGATACGCTATGGAGGAGCGTTTTATCATTGCCATCAGCCGAGGTGAAACGGAGAATGCAGTGGAGTTCATACGCGGGTTCAAGACGGTGAGCTCCGATCTGCGGTTCATGTCTAACGATCTGACGGATCAAATTACCGGAGCTGCCATTGTTAGAACCCTGATTCGAATGGGAGCTATCCGGGCAGGACTGAACGCGGTGCGCATTGATGCCATCAGTCAGGAGTTTGCCCAGAAAATGAAACACACTACTTCTGTGTCTGAACTATACTATCTCCAGCGGTTGATGGTAGAACGCATTTGTGCCGAGGTGCGGGCAATGTGGGAGAATCAATACTCTCCCTGTGTCAGAAAGGCTATAGACTACATGGACATCAATCTAAGCCAGCCGCTGACCGTGGCGGAAATTTCCAGGGCTGTGGGAGTAGACCGGCATCTGTTGACAAGGGTGTTCGGGCAGGAAACCGGCATGACAGTCAAACAGTATCTGGCTAAACGGCGCTGCGAAATCGCAGCGGAGCTGTTGCGGGATAGCGGGATTAGTGTCCAAGAGGCCGCTGCCTATGTGGGCTACCCGGACAACAATTATTTTTCAAAAGTATTCAAAGCCAATCAGGGGATTTCGCCTCAAAGTTATCAGCGTTCGAGCTGGTTTCCTGGTTCAACGGAATGAACTGGTGAAAAAAAATCTATTATTTCTAACAGACGCCTATTATTTCTAACGGTGTCTGTTTTTTTTTGCTAAAATATCATTATATACATATTCTGCCAAAAAAAATGGTCAGAATATTTTATTAACAATGCAAAAAAAGGAGGACGCAAAATGGAAGAAAAAAGGACTGGATGTTCCAATCAGGAGTGGCTGGACGGTGTGTACGACAAGCTGTTGGTGAAGATGAAGGCAGAGTGTGAGCGGATAGGAACCATGATTCCGTATACCACAGGAAAGGATGGGAAGTATCATGACATTGAGGAGGGGCCTTGGGGCATTGGATTCTGGACCAACGGTTTCTGGCCGGGAATGCTGTGGCAGATGTACGAGGCTACCGGTGACGAGGAGTACCGCAAGGCTGCTGTTGGCGTGGAGGAGCGGTTGGATGTATTGCTTAGGAGTCCCGAAACAGTAGATCACGATGCGGGATTTTTGTTTCTGTTGTCCTCTGTGGCGAATTATCGCAAAACAGGTGATAAGGATGCCCGACGTCGTGGTCTGATGGCTGCCAGCACACTTTCCGCGCGCTATAATTTAGATGGCAGGTTCATCCGTGCATGGAACGATGAGATGGCTAAAATGACCGAGCATTTTGGCGGCGGCGATATCCGTGGTTGGATGATCATTGACTGCATGATGAATATCCCCTTGTTATATTGGGCTTCTGAGGAGACGAAGGATCCCCGGTTCAGGAAAATCGCCGTCAACCACGCCAAAACTGCCCAGCAGTACATTACCCGGCCCGATGGCAGCTGCAACCACATCGTGGCATTTGATCCGGACAGCGGTGCATATTTGAACAATCCTGGCGGGCAGGGCTATGAGTCGGGTTCTTCCTGGAGCCGGGGACAGTCATGGGCAGTGTATGGCTTTGCATTGAGTTACCGCCACACGGGGGATGAGACATTTCTGGATACTGCTAAGCGGTGTGCACACTACTGTATCGCCAACCTGGCGGTGAACGACTGGCTGCCTCTGGTGGATTTTCGAGCTCCGGCAGAGCCGGTGAAATATGACTCTACTGCCGCCATGTGTATTGCCTGCGGTCTGCTGGAGATTGCCGAACACGTGAGTGAGCACGAGAAGAGGTTCTATATCAAGGCTGCCTACCGCATCCTCCGCGCCTGTGATGCGAAGTTTGCCAACTGGGATCCTGAGACGGATTCTATTATGACGGGCGGTACCTTCTTTTATCACGATCCTACTGGGGAGAATACTGAGGTTCCCATCATCTATGCCGACTACTATCTCATTGAGGCGATCCTGCGCCTGAAAGGGAAGGCTCTATTTGAGTGGTAACCAGGAAAAGAGAGACTGTACACAAAGAAAATGAGAGGAGAAATACAATGGAACAACAATTCAACCGTGCAAAATGGTGGCAGCTTCTGCTGTTTGTGTTCAACAACACCGCATCGAATGTTTATCTATCCTTGATGGGTTTTGTCAACCTCTATGCAGGCAATGTGGCAGGGTTAGCTGTAATGCTTGTCTCCAATATCATGATGGCTGCCCGTTTTTGGGATGGCATTACCGATCCTATTGTCGGCTATTTTGTTGATAAGACTAATGGCAGGTTCGGAAAATTCCGCCCGTTTATGTTGCTGGGCAATCTGATCATGCTGGGGACTGTGGTGCTGATGTTTACTACTACCCATTTGGTGCCGGATGGACCTTTGAAAATCATCTATTGGACAGTGATCTATCTGGTGTACATCGTCGGCTACACCTTCCAGAACGCCGCCACCCGCGGCGGACAGACCGTGCTGACCAATGACCCCAAGCAGCGGCCAATGTTTGCCCGCATTGACAGTATTATCAACGCATTACTGTTTGCGGGTATGGCACTGTACATCACTGACTTTTTGGTCAATAAGCATCACGGATTTACTGCTGATCTGTTCAGGGAAGTAATATTTACTTTCGGTCCTATCTCTTTGGTGCTCACGATTCTGGCCATTATTGGAATTTGGGAAAAGGATCAGCCGGAGACTTATGCAAAACTGGGTGAGCAGGCCAGCTATGGTTTTAAAGATATCTTCAGGATCATCAAGAGCAACCGTGCCATCCAAATGCTGGTCGTGGCGGCCTCCACTGACAAGCTGGCAACTCAGATCCGGCAAAATTCTGTGGTCGGCATTATGTTGTACGGCATCATCATGGGGAATTATGCTCTGCTGAGCCGGATGTCCATGATCACACTGATTCCCAGTATGATTCTGATCATCATCGGTACCAGCGTTGCAGCACGGTTTTCATCCAAACGGGCAACAGTCCTGTTTACATGGGGTAGTATTATTACCACATCGCTGTTGGGTGCGCTGCTGATTTTTGGTGATCCAACTCAGATTTCACTGGAGCATATCGGTTTTATGACTGTTGGATTTATCGTTCTTTACACCCTAGTCTATGGTTTTGCCAATATTAATGTTGGTTTGGCAACTCCTATGATCGCCGATTGTGCTGACTATGAACTGTATCAGTCTGGCAACTACGCTCCTGCTTTGATGGGAACTGTGTTTGGCTTTTTTGACAAAGTGATTTCCTCCTTCGCTACCACCATCGTAGGCTGGTTTTGCGTACTCATCGGTTTTGCGGATCGGTTTCCAACGCAGGAGGATCCCCTGACTTCCGGAATTTTCTGGGTTACCATTTTCCTGTTCATCGGCATGCCTATTTTAGGCTGGATCGCCAGCCTGGTGGCTATGAAGTTCTATCCATTAGACAGGGAAAAGATGCTCGAAGTACAGGATAAGATCGCCGCGATAAAGGTCAAGGGAAGATAATTCTTTATTGTACATTATACCAGTAAAATTACTAACCCAAGAATCAGACAGTTGCTTTTTGGGTTAGTAGTCTATAATCTAAACAGCCCGTCAGGGTTGTTTTTTTATACAAAAAAACAAATGCCGCGAGCAGAGATACCTGATTTTATCTTATGCATTGTGCAAATCCTGTTACGACTATATAATGAATATGTTACTGTGTCCGTCGATGGACACACAGTAACATATTATTATAGAGAGCAAACATTTATAATTATAATAATTGTTCAATTTAAAACAAAGGAGACAAGAAGGATGTCTGTTAAAATTTTTGCAATGACACATAAGCGTTTTGAGGTTCCCAGCGATTCGATGTATATACCGCTTCACGTCGGACATAAAAATGCAGGGGAAGACTTTGGATATTTGGGGGATGATACTGGTGATAACATATCCGATTTAAACTGCTATTATGCGGAGCTTTCCGGTGTCTACTGGGTTTGGAAAAATTATAAGGATGCGGACTGTGTGGGGATATGTCATTATCGGCGTTTTCTCACAAGCGAGGAGGGGTATGTCTTTTCAGAGGCGGAGTATGAACGGATTTTGGAGGAGTATGATATTGTCACGACAAAACAGCTCGAGCTTCCGGGCTCCTACAGAAATGGATTTGGCGCACACCACAAGGTCAGCACACTCGACGAGACAGGAGACATCATCGCAGAACTTTACCCGGAATATTATGACACATTTGTCAGTTTGGTACATCAGAATAAAACGTATTTTGGTAATATCATGGTGGCGGGGAAAGAACTGTATGATGCGTACTGCGAATGGCTTTTTACAATCTTTTTCGAGCTGCAGAACCGCATTGATCTGACATTTGAGGACGATTATCATAAGCGCGTGTTTGGGTTTATCTCTGAATTTTTGTTGTATGTATGGGTGACGGCAAAGCATCTTAGGGCGTATGAGTGCAGGGTTGCGATGATCGGAGAGAAAAAAGAGACCAAGGAAGTCACTACAAAGATGGCAGAATTTTTTTACAAAAAAGATGCGGTCGGTGCAAAGGCATATTTTGAGACTGTATTGAAACAAAGACCTGATATTCTGATGGAGGCGTCTGATATCAATGGCGAATGCAAACTCTGCCTGCAGGCGGTGTCAACTGCAAACCTGGAGCTGGCGGAATATGGACATTGCTTTTTGGAACAGCAAAATGACTATGCGGCGGTCATGAATCATTTTAGGAGATTAAACGGTTTGGCAGCTGGCGCAGTCAGGGCAGTGTTGACAGAGGGCGAAGCACAGGGCCAGAAGGGAAAAGAGGAGTATGTCCAGACAATAAAGGCGGAAAATGCAGCGGATGCAGTGGACACAACAGATGTTGCCCTCAGGGCGGCGATTCGCTTATTTGCACAGAATCAGGACATTGCAGGGCGGGCGTATCAGTACTGCAAAAATAAATTGTGATATCTTCTAAATATTCTGAAAGTATGTTACACTGGTATATATTACTTGATGCATTTTGATGATGAGGTACTTTATGGAGACAATTTATAAACTATTTGAATTATTTGGCATGTTCATTAGCTTTGTGTGCTGTGTGAAATTTTTGCGGGTAAAGTCGTCTGATAACCAGCGCAATTTGATGCTGACCAGTCTGTGTGGTTTTATTGCCTGTGCTGGCAATGCGCTGGAAGTGTATTCGACTTCTCCTGACGAAGCGATGGTGGCGATTAAGATGGCATATATTGGGAAATGCTACATCATGACTTTTGGACTGATGTTTGTGAGCGGATACAGCAGTGTGAGGCTTCCCAAAAATCTGATTAAATTTCTGGGTATCATCAATACGATTATATTGGCTTCCATCATGACCTGTGAGAGAACCCATCTGTACTATAAAACGATCGAGTGTGAGATTCGTCCCAACGGAAGGGCGGCAATGATTCTGGGAAAAGGCCCCTTTTATTATATTTGGATCGGATTGCTGATGTTGACTGCACTGTTATATGTATTCATTGCGTGGAGAGAGATCAAACGGGGATCACGCATTGCCAAGATGCGCATGAGCCTTATCTTTCTGGCAGTGGCTTCGCCTACGGTGGCGGCAGTTGTATTTTTGATACTCCAGCCAAAATATTTCGACCCGGCGACACTTGCGATCGTGATGACGGAGGTGTGTTTTTTGATCGCGGCGGAGCGGTATGGGCTTCTGTACACGTTAGAGCTTGCGCGAGAACGCATTCTGGAGGATACGAAGGACGGTGTCATTGTTGTCGACAATACCAAGAGTGTTATCTTATATGCAAATCCTGTGGCGGATCATTTTGTGAAAAGAGTTTTCGAGCAGGACGGTGAGCTGAACTTTGATCTGTTTCACGGGGCAAATGAATTTGTATATGAGTTTGAAGAAAAGCATTATGAGATTCGTATTTCGGAGATCAAGCAGAAAATTGGCAGCAGCGATATACAGGGATATATTGTATGGATATTTGACATGACGTTTATTGACCAGTATACCAATGAGATGATACGGCTGCGGGAGGAATCCGAGAAGGCAAATCAGGCAAAGACGAATTTTCTTGCGCACATGTCTCACGAGATACGAACACCGATGAACTCGATCGTGGGTTATGCGGAGATGGCGCTGCGGTCGGGGGACGAGACACTTGTCCATGGATATATCAGAAATATCAAGGAGTCCTCGCGTACACTCCTGCACCTGATCAATGAGATTCTAGACATTTCCAAGATTGAGACCGGCAAGATGGAGAATGTCAAGGTAAACTATCGTTTTAGGAAGCTGATTGGTGAGATTCGGTCGATGATGGAAGCACAGGCGGGGAATGCGGGACTGGCTTTCCTGATGGAGATCGATGATGCGATACCCGAGTATCTGTACGGCGACCGCGTGAAAATCCAGGAGATTGTAACCAACCTGATCAATAACGGACTCAAATACACGAGAAAAGGGAGTGTCACACTGCGCGTTCTGCAGAAGGAGACGGAGGAAAAGAGAGTGCTGCTGCGGATTGAGGTGGAGGATACAGGAATCGGAATCAAGGAGGAGGATTATGGCAAGGTATTCTCCAAGTTCGAGAGGCTTGACAGGCAGGAGAATTATCTTGTGGAGGGAAGCGGACTCGGACTATCTATCGTCAAGGGCTTTGTAGATATGCTGGGTGGAACCATTACCTATGAAAGTACTTATGGCAAAGGTACAAAATTTATCGTCAGCATCTGGCAGGAGATTGGCTATGATGATAAAAGTACTGAGATCGAAGAAAATGCAGCCGGAGAGGATATTTCGATCAACAGCGGCAGGATACTGATTGTGGACGACAATGAACTTAACTGTGACGTGGCATCGGGAATCATGGAGCTTCTGGGAATGCGCACACAGACGGTGATGTCTGGTTTTGAATGCCTGGAGCTTCTGGAAAAAGGGGAGCGTTTTGACATGATCTTTATGGATCACATGATGCCGGAGATGGACGGACTGGAGACTATGAAGAAAATACGGGTGATGGACGATGACATAAGCCAGATTCCGATTGTGCTCCTGACAGCGAATGCAGTGACCGGGGTACGCGAGGAGATGCTGCGCGAAGGTTTTGATGATTTCCTGTCGAAGCCGATTGACGTGGATGAGCTGCGCAGGATTCTGATACGGTTTTTGGGAGTGAAATAGGAACAAATATTGCGCTGAAATGTAAAAATTCGCACTTGTAATAAATTTCGTTTTAGCATAAAATAATGATTGGGTATGCATAGAGGGGCTCTGAGAAGGAGTATGTGATATCCATGATAAGAGATAAAATAAAAAATGAAAATAAAATAGTGAGTAAAAAGTTCATGTGTGCTATGTGCGTGTTTTTATATGCACTGTTTGAGTCAGTGCTGCTCTGTGGATGTGCATCAGCGCGGGACGAGGTTACCATGACACTGGGTAATGAGTATACAGCAGCACAGGAATCTGACGATGGGGATAGGTCAAGTAATAATATGACAGAAGAGTCATTTTTGGACGAAGCGACAAGTTCAGTGAGCATAAGTACAGTTGAGAATGGGCAGCCGCAGGTGTATATCTATGTGTGCGGGGCGGTTGAACTTCCAGGTGTGTACAGCTTAAAGCAGGGAAGCCGTTTGTATGAGGCGGTGGAGCTGGCGGGCGGACTGAAAGCGGATGCCGACGAAAACTGTCTCAATATGGCAAGGCAGATCATGGACGGAGAACAGGTCGTGATTCTGACGCAGGAGGAAGCTATGGCGATGAAAGAGGCTGGGACATACACTGCTCTGTCAGGGGAGGCCGCGCAGGATTCTGGTCTTGTTAATATCAATACAGCCACCGTC
Source organism: uncultured Lachnospiraceae bacterium (assembly GCA_947175175.1). Lineage (GTDB taxonomy): Bacteria > Bacillota > Clostridia > Lachnospirales > Lachnospiraceae > COE1. The sequence goes on along the minus strand of CAMWLV010000001.1, from coordinate 41,436 downwards.
TCAGAACTGACAACTGTGTCAGGTATTGGGGCGAGCAGGGCACAGGCGATCGTGGATTACAGGGAGAAGAACGGCAGGTTTGGCAGTATTGATGATATTAAGAAGGTAGACGGTATCAAGGACGGACTTTTTTCAAAGATAAAAGATAAGATAACGATATAAAAAATATTAATAATATAGAAAACATATTTGAGTTGGGAGATTCAGGAGTAATGGGAAAAAAGGTTTTGGTGGTAGATGACGAGAAGCTGATCGTGAAGGGACTTCGGTTCAGTCTGGAGCAGGATGACATGGAGGTCGAATGCGCGTATGATGGGGAGGAAGCGCTCGAGATGGCAAAGAATAAAAAATATGATATTATTTTGCTGGATATCATGCTTCCAAAGCTGACGGGCCTGGAGGTGTGCCAGCAGATCAGGGAATTTTCTGATGTGCCTGTCATCATGCTCACTGCAAAGGGTGAGGATATGGACAAGATACTCGGACTCGAGTATGGGGCTGACGACTATATCACCAAACCGTTTAACATTCTTGAAGTCAAGGCGAGAATCAAAGCGATCATACGCAGAACTGGCACCAAGACAAAAGAACCAGACGAGAAGAAGGTACAGATCATAGAGGCAGGTGATCTGCGGCTCGACTGTGAGGGAAGGCGCCTTCATGTCAGCGGAAAGGAAGTCAATCTCACGGCAAAGGAATTTGATGTCCTGGAATTGCTTGTGCTCAATCCCAATAAGGTTTATGGCAGGGATAATCTCCTAAAACTTGTTTGGGGAGAGGATTATCCAGGAGATGTCAGGACAGTGGATGTGCACATCAGGAGACTGCGTGAAAAGATTGAACCAAACCCAAGTGAACCCAAATACGTACACACAAAATGGGGTGTAGGGTATTATTATAAATAGGTATGGAACTGTAAAGAAATACAAGGATGGTAAAACAAGGGAAAGTTCTTTATAGTAGGAGATAAAAGTGGCAAAACTTTGGGATAAGATTAAAAAAGGAAAAATAGTCACGAGTTTCAGAAGCCTGAAAACGAGGATGTTTTATATCATCATGGCAGCAGGGATTGTGCCCTGCGTCGTGCTTCATTTTGGCATTCTGGAACGATATCTGGATAATACGATCGCGACAAGAACAACAGAGGTACAGACACAGGTGCGGATTATCGCGGATCATCTGATTACATACAATTACATGCTTGATAACAGTAATGATGTAGTCAATGCGGAGCTTTTACAATTGTCAAATCTCTATGACGGGCGTGTGCTGATCATCGATGGCGGTCTCAGGATCATAAAGGATACCTACGCAGTCAGCGAAGGAAAGACATTGATCTCTGAGCCGATCATAAAGTGCTTAAAGGGTGAGGGTGCCTCTAACAGTCTCAAAGACGCGGGATATATTGAGATTATCGTTCCCATAGAGGAGAAGCATGAGGACAGGTCGCGTGTGGTCGGGGCAATGCTCACCAGTGTGTCGACAGACAGTATCACGAATGGTTATGAATATATACAAAGCCGGGCTTTTCTGTTGGAAATCGTCGCTATGGTGGTCATATTTGGTTTTGCCCTTTTGTTAAGCCGCAAGATGTTAAAACCCTTTGAAAAGATTACAGATGCGATCAATGATGTGAAAAATGGATTTACGGATGAGGAGATCAGTGTTACAGACTATATAGAGACAGAGCATATCGGAGATGCATTTAACCAGATGATGGGAAGGATGAAAGTGCTCGACGATTCCAGGCAGGAATTCGTGTCCAACGTATCCCATGAATTGAAGACGCCGCTTGCCTCCATGAAAGTTCTGGCGGATTCCCTGCTCACGCAGGAGGATGTGCCGGCGGAGCTCTACCGAGAGTTTATGACGGATATCGCGGCAGAGATTGACAGAGAAAATAAGATTATTACAGATTTATTGTCCCTTGTGAAAATGACAAGGACATCGACTGACATCAATGTTGAGGTGGTAGACATCAATGCAGTGCTTGAGCTTTTGCTGAAGCGTCTGGGACCGATTGCGTCGAGGGCGGAAGTCAAACTGATCTTCGAGAGCCGCAGACCAGTGAGTGCAGAGGTGGATGAGGTCAAGCTGACGCTGGCATTGTCAAACCTGGTTGAAAACGGGATTAAATATAACAATAAGGGTGGCTGGGTGAAGGTGATACTTGATGCAGACCATCAATATTTTACTGTTGAAGTATCTGACTCGGGAGTTGGTATTCCACAGGAATCAATTGAACATATTTATGAACGCTTTTACCGGGTGGATAAATCCCACTCAAAAGAGATTGGCGGCACCGGATTGGGCCTTGCGATTACTAAAAGCGCCATACTCAGACACCGGGGCTCTATCACCGTGAACAGCGAGGAAGGGATAGGCACTATATTCTCAGTCAAGATACCACTTACCTATATAGCGCAATAATGGGGTGTTTTATGGATTGGAAACCTTTGAGGGGATATCATAAAGTTCTTTTTCTGTTGAGTCTGCTGTTTCTGTCAACTGTTTTGATGACTGGATGCAGTGAGGAGGAGCCACAGGGAACACCGATTGATATCTCTTATCTGAATAAAAACGAGACAAAGCTTGTGACGGAGAAACATTATCTCACGAGTACTGACACAAAGGATATGATCGTGGAGGTGTTGACGTTGTTGTGTTCCGTTCCAGACAACAAGGAATTAAAGGCGACGCTCACGAGCGGGATTAACATTATCACCTATTCTTATGATGGAGAACAGGTGATTGTATCACTTGGGGAGAAATACAAAGAGCTTTCGAGGACAACAGAGGTGCTTACGAGGGCAGCCCTTGTCAGAAGCCTTACGAATATACCAGATGTTAATTATGTGATGCTTACGGTAAATGGAGAATCCCTGACAGATACATCGGGAAATGCAATCGGGGTTATGACATCGGATATGTTTGTGAATAATGCTGGTGCACAGGTGGAAACAGTGAACAGTACTGTGACACTGCGGCTGTATTTTGCAAATGAGGATGGTGACGGACTGGTTGCTGTCAACAGGGAACTTGCTCACAATGCGGACATATCGAATGTACCGATGGAAAAACTGGTAGTTGAGCAATTGATCAGCGGGCCAAAAAATAACGAAACTTATCCGACCATCAGTCCAGATACAAAACTTGTTAATATCACTGTCAGGGATAATATCTGCTATCTGACCTTTGACAGTGCAATACTTACAGCTGTAAATAATGTGACAACGGATGTGACAATCTATTCGATTGTCAATTCCCTTGTGGAGCTGAGCAACATTAACAAAGTACAGATATCCATTGATGGGAACAAGGATGGAAAGTTTCGTGATAAATATGAGGCTTCCACTGTATTTGAGCGCAATCTGTCACTCATAAATTAAAAGGGAACCGTTTGAAAGAAGGTTGCTTTCAAACGATTGATTGGTATGCGTGCCGAAGCACGCAAGGGGGTATAAATAACAATGAGGAGACCACTGTGCTGCGTCTGTGTGGCATTTGTGGTGACTGTGTTCTTATATCTAAAGATCAGTCCGCCGCCGGAACCGGTGCATGATTTGCCGGAAGGTGAGAGAATTACACTTTTGGGGGAAGTATGTCAAAAGGAATACAAAAGCGAATATCAAAAGAATACATTGGTAATCCAGCTTAAAAATGTCCAGAGATGGAGTCCTGACTTAGAACAAAATGCGGAAAAGGTGAAAAGGGGCAATGTGATCTGCTATATCGAAGCTGATGAAGGGTTGGCAGAGCCCAAAGCTGGGAGTATGGTTGCCGTTGAGGGAGTGGTGTCCTATTTTGACAGGGCGGGAAATCCAGGAGAATTTGACGCACAGGAATATTATCAGATTCTTGGTGTGGATTTCAGGCTTTACAAAGCCGGGATATGCACGGAAAGCAGCAGATATTCCGCATATCACGAGATATTATATCAGCTCAGGTGCCATTTTGAAGGGATATTTGACAAGGCACTTGCGCCAAAGGATGCATCTATCATGAAGGCAGTACTCCTCGGAAATAAGTCAGGGCTTGATACACAGAGCAAGCAGCTTTTTCAGAAAAGCGGTATAGCGCATATTTTGGCGATTTCAGGGCTTCATATCACACTTCTGGGCATGGGATTGTATAAACTGCTGCGCAAAGTATATATTCCGCAGCCAGTATGCGCGGTGGTATCTGTTGGATTGATGATTGCCTATGGGGATATGGTTGGTATGAGCAGTTCGGCGTACAGGGCAGTGTTCATGTTTGGTATGCAGCTTGTGGCACAGATGCTGCGGCGGACTTATGACATGCTCACGGCGCTGGCGCTTGCGGCGATGCTGATTTTATTGGAGCAGCCGTTGTATCTGTATCATTCGGGATTTCAGCTTTCTTTTGGGGCGATTCTGGGTGTGGGGTGTCTGTCTGATGTTGTGAAACCCGCAAGGCGCGGGAAGAGACAGTGCCTGACAGATAAGATTGTCTTGTCATTATGTGGAAGTCTCAGTATCTTTCTGATACATTTTCCCATTATGCTGTGCGTGTATTATGAATTTCCGATATACTCGTTTTTGCTGAATCTGGTGATTATCCCTGCGATGACCTTTCTGATGGCGGCAGGACTTTTATGCCTTGGTGTTGGAAGTCTGCCCGTGGTGCTTGGACTTGGCATGGCAAAGCTTGTGGGATTGATGTGCCATGCGCTGCTTTCCCTATTTGAATGGCTGTGTGTGATGTCCTTAAAACTTCCGCTTGCGAACTGGATTGTGGGGAGACCAGAGGACTGGAGAATCTATGCATTTGGTGCAGTTGTGATATTTTTATATGCAGCACATCATTATGGAAAGTATCTGTCAAAAGGCAAAGCATGTGAAAAGCGGGGTATCAATATAGGATTGCCATTGCAGGTCAGGCTTATGACGGTGCTTGCGGCGGTCATTTTGCTCAGCGATTCCCCGGTTGACGGCGTGTCTGTGACCTTTCTGGATGTGGGGCAGGGGGATTGTATCTGGATTGAGAGTGCGAAAGGAGAACATTTTCTGGTGGATGGTGGAAGCACATCGGAGAGCAAGGTCGGGACATATACGATTATTCCATATCTGAAGTACAAGGGTGTCGCAAAACTGGATGCAGTATTTCTGACACACCTTGACAGTGACCATATATCCGGCGTGATGGAAATGCTTGAGGGAAACAGTGATGATATGGAAATCGAGATCAGCAGGGTCTGTATATCAGAGTCTGTCATTGAGGATGCGGCGTATGAGAAGCTGGCAGCATTGTGTGATGAGAGAGAGATACCAATATACCGTTTAAAAGCCGGTGACGGGATAGAAGCGCGTGGGCTCAGGTTTGAAGTGCTTCACCCGCAGGGGGATTATGAGACGGATTCCCGCAATGCATATTCCCTTGTCATGAAACTGGAAACCAGAGATGGCGTGACAGCGCTTTTGACAGGAGATGTGGAGGCTGACGGGGAACGGGCGGCATCAGAAAAACTTCGTGGGATAGCTGATTTTGCGGGTATTGATATTTACAAGGCGTCTCATCATGGTTCAAGGTACTCTAACACGGAGGAGTTGATATCGCTGATCAAACCAGAGCTTGCCATTATATCCTGCGGGGAGGGCAACAGTTACGGCCACCCGCATGCAGAGACGATAGAGAAGCTCGAAGATATCGGAAGTGATATAAGGATAACGAAGGACACAGGAGCCATTATGATAAAAATTAAAAACGGGAAATACGAGGTAGAAAACTTTATCAAGTGATATTATTCCAAGAACTAAAATCTGCCAATATCATTTGAGGAGCAGTTTTGAGATAGGGAAATTTAACAGAACAATTTTAACATGTAAAGGATATCAAAATGAAGAGGATAGCACAGGACATCAAGAGCGGTCAGCTTGGGAATCTCTACCTTCTCTATGGGGAGGAGGCATATCTGCGCAGACAGTACCGCGATAATTTAAGGAAAGCACTGGTGTCGGACGATGATACCATGAACTGCAGTGTGTATTCCGGCAAGGACATCAATGCAAACGAAGTCGTTGATCTGGCGGGTACAATGCCGTTTTTTGCGGAGCGCAGGGTGATTATTGTCGAGAACAGCGGCTGGTTCAAAAGCGGAAATGAGCAGATTGCCACACTCGTAAAAGAGCTTCCAGATACTACCTGTATGATTTTTGTGGAAGAGGAGATTGATAAGCGGAACAAGCTTTTTAAGGCAGTTACGTCAAACGGCTATGCGGCGCTCTGCGAGATGCAGGACGAGGCAATGCTTAAAAAGTGGGTTATGGGACTGCTGAAAAAAGAAAACAAGCTGATTACGCCCGATGCGCTGAATCTCCTATTGGATAAGACAGGAACGAACATGGAGAACATCAGACGGGAAGTGGAGAAGCTTGTCTGCTATAAGTATTACGAGGAAGGAATTACAGCTGCGGATGTGGAAGAACTGTGCATAGTACAGATACAGAACCAGATCTTTGACATGGTGGAGGCAGTTGCACAGAAAAGGCAGAAACAGGCACTGAATCTTTACTATAATCTGCTTGCCCTGAAGGAAGCGCCGATGAAGATACTGGCGCTGATCGCCCGGCAGTTCAATATGCTTCTGCAGGTGAAGGAAATGAAGTCAAAAGGATATCAGGAGAGCGAGATTGCCAAACAGACAGGGCTCAATCCCTATTTCCTGAAAAAGAAATATATCCCGCAGGCGGCACAGTTTAAGCTGCCACAGCTTGAAGCCGCACTGAAAACCTGCGTGGAGGCGGAGGAGAACGTCAAGACAGGGCGCATGCCTGATGTGCTCAGCGTTGAGCTCATAATTGTCAGTTTAAGCGCATAAAATGAGAAGGAGTGAGTGATATGATACCAAATGATCCAGTGATGCTGTTAAGCTATATGAATCTCAAGCTCAGGGACTTTTATCCAAGTCTTGAGGCATTCTGTGAGGACACAGATGAGGATATGAAAAAAATAGTAGACAAATTGAGCCAAATCGATTATCATTACGACGAAGAAAAAAATCAGTTTGTGTGATAGAAGTTAGAAGAGGAGGCTATGAGGAGATGATAAAATATAATGTGAAAGAATTGATACTTCCCTTCTTGATGGCAGTTTTGCTGCTACAGGGGTGTGCGGACAAAGACCCGGCGGCAAAAGCAGCGACAGGCAGCACTGTTGAGGCGGCTGAGGAGCAGCACAGCGAGGGAGAATCAAGGAGTACGATACTCGACGAAAAGCTGGAGAAAGAAGCAGAGAAACGAGAGGAAGAGGAGGCGTTACTGGCGGAGGAAACAGGGGTTGCTTTTATTGATGACATCGGCAGAAATGTCACTGTGGAGAGTTATGACAGGGTGATCACCATGATTGGGAGCTTCACGGATATATGGCTGCTAGCAGGCGGCGAAGTGGTGGGGGCTGCCAATGATTCGTGGGACAGTTTTGAGCTGAATCTGGGCGCAGATGTAGTAAACATCGGTTCCCATGTGGAGCCGGACATCGAAAAAATCATCGCTGCAAAACCAGATCTGGTCATTGCAAGCGCTAATACAGACGCGGATGTAAAAATGGAAAAGATTCTCACGGATTCTGGCATCACAGTGGCGTATTTTTCGGTGTCCAATTTTAATGAATATATGAATATGCTCGAAGTCTGTACAGATATCACAGGGCGAAAAGACCTGTATGCCAAGAATGGAACAGAGGTGCAGAAACAGGTTGATGCGGCGAGAGAACTCGTAAACCAGAGAAATCTGGAGGGAAAGGAAGCACCTAAGATTGTGTTTTTGCGTGCAAGTGCATCAAGTATCAAGGCAAAAGGCAGCTACGGAAATGTTGGTGGTGAGATGCTTGCCGATCTGGGATGCGTCAATGTCGCAGATGACGATAACAGCTTGCTCGATGATCTCAGCATGGAGGCGATCATCGCTGCAGATCCGGACTTTATCTTTGTGACGACACAGGGAAAGGACGCCAGGGCAGTGCAGCAGAACATCGAGGAGACCCTGCTGAATAATCCTGCATGGAACAATCTTTCCGCAGTGAAAAATGACAGATATTTTGTCCTAGAGAAGGAGTTGTATAATCTCAAACCCAACGCAAGGTGGGGAGAGGCATATCAAAAGCTCGCAGACATTTTATATGGTGAGGAAACAGACACAGATTAATAAAAAAAGTAATAACTGCCCTCATCGTCAGAAAATTCTTTGATACGAATATCGAATACATCTTCAATAATGTGCTGTTGCAGACACTCTTTTGGGGTGGCTGTGGCAGCTATTTTTCTGTCCTGCATTATGACAAGCGTGTCAGAAATCCGAAGTGCCTGTCCGAGATCATGAAGGACAAGAATGATAGTTTTCCCCTGTTTTTTTAACTGAATGATCATTTCCATAAATTCACGCTGCCCATTCAGATCAAGGTATGTGGTGGGCTCGTCCAATACGATATAATCGCAGTCCTGTGCAAGTGACATGGCAAAAAAAGCGCGCTGCCGGATTCCTCCTGAGAGTGTGTCAGCATATTGAGCAGCATAGGGACTGACATGCGCAAAATTCATGGCTTTTTCAACGATTGCAATATCTTTCTGGGATTTCCTGCGCGTAAACCCCAGGTGCGGAAAACGCCCATGTTCGACTAGTGTCCTGACAGGCAGTGCGGGAATGATGGTGCGCACTTGCGGCAGGAAAGACAGTCTGCGTGCGCGTTCTTTTAAAGGCATGGCTAGATAATCCATATCATCTAGCCTGATACTGCCCGATGTGACTTTTGAGGAACCATTCAGGCACTGGAGCAGGGTTGTCTTGCCACAGCCGTTTGGACCGATGACAGTCGTGATTTCTCCTGTTTGAAACACTACAGAGATATCGTATAATATTGGAACAAGACTGCAGTTGACATCTGCATGACAAAATTCAAGCATTGACTCTGCGTCCTCCCTTCTTTATGAATAATAGATACAGAAAAAACGGACCGCCGATAAAAGACAGCAGAACGCCGGCAGGAAGCTCAAAGGGCGCAAACAATACACGACCTACGATATCACATAGGAGCACGAAGCAGGCGCCGAGCAGGACGGAACAAGGCAGTAAATACCGGGCATCATTTCCGAAGAGCCTGCGGCAGATATGGGGAACGATCAGCCCGACAAAACTAAGAAGCCCGGCGTAGCTGACCACACAGCCAGACAGAACGCTTGACAGAACCAGCAGTATCAGCCGAATGGAGGTGACATTCAGTCCAAGTGAGCGCGCGATATCGTCACCGAGCCCGAGGACATTGAGCGGCTTTGTGAGCGAGAAAGATAGCAAAAGCGCCACAATAATGGCAACAGCAGGGAATTTCAGGCGGTCCAAAGTGATTCCCGACAGGGAGCCAATCATGAAGGTAGTGAGATTGACAGTGATATCAGTATCAAGGAGTTTGATGGTGTTGATGCCCGCGTTCAGAAAGCTTGACACGGTGATGCCTGCAAGAATGATAGTCGTGCGAGAACTGTCTGCCATGTATGCGAGTCCAAAGATGACAAGCGTGGTGATCAGGGCACCCATAAAGGCAGAAGCAGGGACGGCAGATGTATAACTTCCGCCGAGCATCAGTGTGAGCATTACAGCAAATCCGGCACCGGAATTGACACCAATTGTGTTCGGACTTGCAAGGGAATTGTTCATGATACTCTGCAAGATAACGCCAGAAGCAGCAAGTCCCATGCCGGCAAGACAGGCGCCCGCCACACGCGGCAGACGCACTGTGTTAACAAGAATATAAGTGGTGGACTCCTTGTCAAAACCAACCAGACACCGCAGGACACTGATTGGGGAAAGTGGTACGCTCCCAAGAAGGATACCTGCAAAAATACAGAGGATCAGCAGTATGACAAGAAATGTTATTTTTTTTCGCATGATAAGTATTCTCCGTTTGTGTGTGAATATTTTTTCGATTAGGAAATCATATCGGTATAAGTCTTTTCACATTTTTATAATGGCATATTTTTATAGTTTAATCAAACAATATTTTTTATCAGGAACCTTTTGTTGTCACTCTGCATATCATAATTATAAATGTTGTGCATTTTGGCGGTTCTGTGTATGAAGCATTATAATCGTATTTTCAATATATTGTATTTGATATGTATGGGTTTGACTTTGACAGCTCTGATAAGACCATTTCTGTCCCCAAAGACGATTCCGGCTATTGCTTCCACAATCTCTGTTGCGTCCATAGATCCAGATCCTCCTAACAATACATTTGTTGATGCCAGACGTGTTGCCCTTACGTTTGATGACGGTCCGCATCCTGTATACACAGAACAGCTTCTTGACGGACTGAAGGAACGCGGCGTGAAAGCTACTTTTTTTGTCACTGGTGAGCACGCAGAGCTTCATCCGGAAATTATAAAAAGAATGGCGGAAGAAGGGCATCTTGTGGGAAATCATACATACAGTCACATCCAGCTAACCCAAAACAATCGTGAGACTTATAAGGAAGAGTTGATCAAGACGAATGAAATTCTAAAAGAGATTACTGGACAGGAAGTACAGTATGTACGCCCGCCTTATGGCTCATGGGATAAGTCCTTTGAACAGGAACTTAATATGTTTCCGGTACTCTGGAGTGTAGACCCTATGGACTGGTGTTCTGAAAATGTGAGCCGTATTACTGAAAAGGTTGTCAGTAAAGTAAAAGAGAACGATATCATATTAATGCATGATTACTATGATACGTCTGTGGCAGCAGCACTTAGAGTGGTAGATAAATTGATGGATGAAGGTTACACCTTTGTGACAGTGGAGGAGATATTGTTTGACTAAGGGAGGAAAATTTAGTATTATTAATTATCGTGATGTTTGATACACAAATGTTTTGTTGTAGGAACTGCTAATTAATGTTATACTAAATAATAGCAATCTATGAAGTTCCTTATATAATCTACAGTAAGGCTCTATTCTAGTGGGTTATGACAAGGAAACGGGAAAGGTAATTATATAAATGGAAAAAAATATAAAATGGCATACATTTGAAGACAGGACTGCCAAATGTTATAAGGCACTGGATAGCGGCGATATGATAAACGAGTGCTGGTACGGCGCATTTGATACACTCCTTGAAATCATAGAGGAGGAGAGGGAAAAGTATCCAGATTCTTATGGAGAGCTGGCAGAAATTGATCAGAAGACAGAAAATAAATATAATGTGCAAGGCTGGGTTGACGACTACTTTAAGAAATTGAGCTCACACAGGGATTATGACAGGATTTACAAGGACGGATTGCGGCTGATCGATGCCTTTCAGTGGCAGAAGCAGTCGTCGGTACAGATTAAATTGCGGGTTGTGAACGCCATGGAGCGTCTCGGGATGCACGAGGCTGCCAACAAGTACAGCGAGGAGTGGGGAGGGCAGGAGCCGGGTGACATGAATGCGCTTTTTGCCGCATTGATATTTGGAAAGAAAGAGAAGGGGCAGAGCGAATAAAATGTTGGATAAAAATATAAACCTTGACAATAAGACCCTGCTCGTGACAGGCGCAGCTGGTTTTATCGGTGCAAATCTTATACTAGTACTCCATCCGGTCAGAAATTAGAATTGTGAACCGCCTGTTTCGTACCATTGCGTCGTTAAAATTTCTAGACGATGCCACCGCATCGCCGTCGAAATTTTGCCTAGCACTGGCACGAACCATGCAGCCCACAACTCCAATTTCTGTCTGGATGGAGTACTAGAGCTTCTGAAAAATGCAGAGAATGTGCATATTGTAGGTATTGATAACATGAATGCCTACTACGATGTGTCTCTCAAGGAATTTCGCTTGAATCAGATTAAAGAACTGGAAGCTTCCGTATCAGGGCATTTTACATTTATAAAAGGAAATATCGCAGATAAAGAGCAGGTGTGCGAAATCTTTGAGCAATACAAGCCACGGTTAGTGGTCAATCTTGCAGCGCAGGCGGGTGTGCGCTACAGTATCGAGAACCCAGATGCCTATATCGAGTCCAATCTGATTGGCTTTTACAACATACTGGAGGCATGCCGCCACAGTTATGACAATGGCGCATCAGGAGTAGAACATTTGGTGTATGCAAGCTCCTCATCTGTGTATGGCAGCAATAAAAAAATTCCTTACGCGACAGAGGACAAAGTGGATAACCCAGTGTCACTCTATGCTGCTACCAAGAAATCCAATGAATTATTGGCATATTCGTATTCGAAACTTTATGGAATTCCGTCAACAGGCCTGCGTTTTTTTACTGTGTATGGTCCTGCAGGGCGGCCAGACATGGCGTATTTTAGTTTCACTAACAAGCTAGTGAAAAATGAGATGATCAAAATATTTAATTATGGTAACTGTCGGCGAGACTTTACGTACATTGACGACATTGTCACAGGAGTACAAGCCGTCATGCAGTGTGCACCGCTTCCCAATGAGGACAACGTGAGATACAAAATCTATAATATTGGAAACAATCAGCCTGAAAATCTGCTTAATTTTGTGGAAATACTGCAGGAGGAGTTAAAACGTGCAGGAGTACTACCAGAAGATTATAACTTTGAGGCGCACAAGGAGCTTGTGGGCATGCAGCCGGGCGATGTGGAGGTTACGTATGCAGATGTAAGCGATTTGGAGCGCGATTTTGGATTTAAACCGTCGACTAGCTTAAGAGATGGACTCAGGAGCTTTGCCAAGTGGTACAAAAGATTTTACTAAGATGTATCATTTTATAAAAATACTGTTTAGTATGAGAGCGTGAATTGACGAAAAAGGTTGAAAAAGATGTGGGATTGCAAGGATTTTAATAGAAAAAGATACGATTAGGCGACTTGCTGATAGAGACCGGAAATATAACACAGGAGCAGCTTGAGCACGCACTGGCAAAACAGAAAGGGCGCAATATGAAATTGGAAAAGAGACACTGTAAAATAGTGTCCTTTTTTCAACTATGTGTTCAAAGCAAAATAATCTGAGCTATTTGATAAGAGGCGACGACTGCCGGAATCCTTTTTCGGAGCTGTCACATATGCCATAACCTTCCTTTCTATAAATAGTGTTTTTGATTGAAGCTATAATTAGATTGTACAGAATGTCGACGATTACTGCATTGGACGTTTAATCCAAAAGATTATGTATTTTAAAGGATTTAGTAGAATTTTTTGGTATTGTATGATAATATATACAATGTAAGGGCTTACAACTATCATAAATATATGATAAAATAGTAACAAAATAATAGTGTAACTGTTAACGATTCACATTTGAGGAGCTAAGAATATGAATACAAATAAGGAAAATTTCAAGAGAAGAGGATTTGATCTGTTGGCACTTGGAGAGATTTTACTCCGTCTGTCACCGCCGGTAAACGAGAGGCTTACCAGAGGTGATGCATTTCAGAAGCAGGCTGGCGGTGCAGAGTTGAACGTCGTATCAGGCACATCGCTTTTAGGGTTGAGAACAGGTATTATCTCAAGGGTTCCTGCAAATGATTTAGGCAGATACATACAAAATCGTGTGCGCTTCTGTGGTGTCAGCGATGACTATCTGGTCTATGATAAGTCAAAGGATTCCAGACTTGGCATTTACTACTACGAGTACGGTGCACACCCAAGAAAGCCGAATGTTGTCTATGACAGAAAGAATACAGCGTTTACTGAGATATCCATCGACGACTTCCCAGAGGAAATGTTTACATCGGCGCGCTGCTTCCACACGACGGGCATCACGCTTGCGCTTGGTCAGAAGACAAGGAATACCGCGATTGAGATGATTAAGCGTTTCAAGGAAAATGGAACACTCATTTCATTCGACGTAAACTTCAGAGGAAATCTGTGGACAGGTGACGAGGCAAGGGAGTGTATTGAGCAGATTCTCCCGTATGTAGATGTATTTTTCTGCTCGGAGGAGACTGCCAGACTCACGTTCAAAAAAGAGGGCACTGTGCAGGACATGATGCGGAGCTTTACGAAGGATTACAATATCAGCGTGGTAGCGTCAACACAGCGTATTGTACATTCGCCTAAGACGCATTCCTTTGGTTCCTGCATCTACGATGCGATTAATGACTGCTATGTACAAGAGCCGGCATATGAGAATATTGATGTGGTTGACCGCATCGGAAGCGGTGATGCGTACATATCAGGTGCGCTATATGGACTGCTTGCCCATAATATGAACTGCACTAAGGCGATGGAATACGGAAATGCCACCGCAGCAGTAAAGAATACGATTCCGGGTGATTTGCCTTCGTCAGACTTAAAAGAAATCGATGGCATCATCAAGAACCATCATTCCACCGGACCGCAGCTGGAGATGAACCGATAATCAGAAATGAGAGTATGTTTGTAAAAGGAGATAGCGCGATTGATTGCGCTGTCTCCTTTTTACACTTACAATAGTACTTTGTCCGGCTGGAAATCGGAGTACAAGACAGCCTGGATTGCACACTTTTGCGTGGATGATTGTGTAAAAGTGCTAAAAATCTACCCTCATTTTCTCACACATGGATTGATGCCGGATGTATTGACTTATAATGCCTTCCTTGTTATGATAATTACAGATGCGCAAACGGTTGCGCAAAACGTGAAAAATTAAAATAATAAGAAAATGGAGAGAAATTATGCTGAATTATATCAAGGGAATGGACATCTCATCATTGGATGAAATCGAGAAGCTCGGTGCGAAGTTTTATGATAACGGGAAAGAGGGCGAATTGATTCAGATACTGAAAAGCTATGATACCAATTACATTCGGTTAAGACTCTGGAATGATCCCAAATCTCCTGATGGAAAGCCGTATGGAGCGGGAAATACCGATTATGAGACAACACTTCGTATGGCAAAGCGTGTGAAGGCGGCAGGGCTTGGATTTTTGCTAGACTTTCACTATAGCGATTTCTGGGCAGATCCTGGCAAGCAGAGGAAGCCAAAGGCATGGGCAGACTACAATACAGACCAGCTTGAGCAGGCAGTGTATGATTTCACGAAAGAAATGATGATTGGATTGATTAAGGAAGGTGCAGTTCCCGATATGGTGCAGGTTGGAAATGAGTTGTCTAACGGACTGCTCTGGCCAGAGGGACAGGTTCCTAATTATGGAAATATTGCACGCTTTGTCAGTGCGGGTATCAGAGCGGTGAAGGAGACATGTCCGACTGCAAAGATTATGCTCCATCTCGATAACGGCGGAAATAACGCGTTGTACAGGGAGTGGTTTGACCAGTATATCAATGTCAATAAGGGAGAGGATTTTGACATCATCGGTCTTTCGTATTATCCGTTCTGGCATGGCACGCTTGACGACCTGTCAAATAATATGAATGACATCGCAGTTCGCTATGGAAAGGAACTTGTCATTGCGGAGGTTTCCATGGGGCATACTACGGAGGATTATATCGATTATGAAAAGCTTGCGCCAGAGGACAGAAAAGGTATGGCGACAAGACCGGCGCTCTGCGAGAAAGTACCGTTCCCGATGACCAAAGAGGGACAGTGCGATTTTATGAAGGCATTTTTCGAGGTAGTTGAGAAGGTTCCGGAGAATAAGGGAAGAGGCTTCTTCTACTGGGAAGCTGGGTGGCTGCCCGTTGCGGGAAGCGGCTGGGCAACAGATGCGGCACTTGCCTATATCAAGGAGACGGGACCAGGAGGAAACGAGTGGGCTAACCAGGCGTTGTTTGACTATGACGGGAACGCACTTCCAGCGTTGGAAGTTATCAGGGATTATCAGCCGAAATAATTGATGAAATCAATTCTTTAATAAATATGGGGGTATCACAATGATCACAAAAAACATTTCGACACTTGTAAACTATGGCATTGCAGCAGGGCTTCTCGATGAATCCGACAGAATCTACACGACCAACACACTCTTGGAGCTGTTCGGACTGGACGAGTATGAAGAACCAGAGAATCCGGCAGTGATAACAAATCCTGCGGAGTTTGATCTGGAAGGACTATTAACGCAGATGCTTGACTATGCAGTGCAGAAGGGGCTGCTTCCCGATGACAGTATTGTGTACAGGGATTTGTTTGACACAAAGATTATGGGGCTGCTGGTTCCGCGCCCATCAGATGTGATTTGCAAGTTCCAGAAGCTTTATGATGAGGAAGGGGCAAAGGCTGCAACAGACTGGTATTATACATTTAGTCAGAATACGGACTATATCAGGCATTATCGCATTGCGCGCGATATGAAGTGGAAGGCCGACACCGAGTATGGAGAGATGGATATCACAATCAATTTGTCCAAGCCTGAGAAAGATCCTAAAGCGATTGCAGCGGCAAAAAATGCAAAGCAGAGCGGGTATCCGAAATGTCAGCTCTGCATGGAGAATGAGGGCTATGCTGGAAGGGTGAACCACCCTGCGAGACAGAACCACAGGATCATTCCAGTCACGATTCAGGGGAACAAATGGGGATTCCAGTACTCGCCGTATGTGTATTACAATGAGCACTGCATTGTATTTAACAGCCAGCACATTCCCATGAAGATCGAACATGACACGTTTGTCAAGCTCTTCAACTTTGTGGAGCAGTTCCCGCATTATTTTGTAGGTTCTAACGCAGACCTTCCGATCGTGGGCGGTTCCATCTTGAGTCATGACCATTTCCAGGGCGGAAATTATGAGTTTGCGATGGCGAAAGCACCAGTCGAGAAAGAATTTCAGATCAAAGGTTTTGAGGATATAGATACTGGTATTGTCAAATGGCCGATGTCAGTCATCAGACTTTCGCATAGGGATTATGACAGGATTATTGAGCTTGCGGATGTGATTCTTGCCAAATGGCGTGGTTATACAGATGAGGCAGCATTTATCTTTGCGGAGACGGACAATGAGCCGCACAATACGATCACTCCGATCGCCAGGAAGCGCGGTGACAAGTATGAGTTAGATTTAGTTCTCAGGAACAATATCACGACAGAAGAGCATCCGCTCGGTGTATATCACCCCCATGCAGAGCTTCATCATATTAAGAAGGAAAATATCGGCCTGATCGAAGTGATGGGACTTGCAGTGCTGCCATCGAGATTAAAGTCGGAGTTGGAGCAGCTTGCAGATGCGATTGTCGCAAAAGAGGATATCCGCAAAAATGAAGTGCTGGAAAAGCATGCTGACTGGGTAGATGAATTCCTGCCGAAATATGACAACATCACGAAAGAGAATGTGATGGACATCATCAAGAAAGAGACTGGTATCGTGTTTGGCAAGGTGCTTGAACACGCGGGTGTATACAAGAGAGATGAGGCTGGAAAAGCAGCATTTCAGAGGTTTATAGACAGTATCGAATCATAAGGTGTGGGTTAGATGGAAACATTTCGCAATGGAAATAAAAAGATTACGATTTTAGATGTGGCGGAGGCGCTTAATGTTTCCAAGACAACCGTCTCGCGGGCAATATCAGGCAAAGGACGCATCAGTGAGGACACTAAACAGAAGGTTCTCGCATATATCGAGGCGAACGACTATAAACCTAATGTGATTGCGAAAGGGCTTGCGCAGAAGAAAACTTATAATATTGCCCTAGTGATTCCCGGGGACTGCAATCTCGTGGAGATGCCCTTTTTTCAGAACAGTATGCAGGGCATCTGCGAGGAGGCGTCCGCAAACGACTATGATGTCATGCTTGTGACGACGACGGGCAGTTCCTCCGCAAATCTGGAGCGCATGATTGCAAACAATAAGGTTGATGGTGTGATTCTGAGCCGTTCTTTGGTGAAGGACAGGAATGTTGCACTGCTAAAAGCACAGAGTATTCCCTTTGTGTTGATGGGAACATCGCGGGATTCGAAAATCCTGCAGGTGGACAACGACCACAGGGCAGGCTGCGGTGAACTGGTAGGACGTATGCTTGGCGCAGGGATTACAAGGGTTGGATTGATTGGCGGCAGCAAAAACTATGTTGTGAACCGGACAAGGCGGCAGGGGTATGAGGATGCTTTTAAAAACGCAGGAGTACAGTTGGAAACAGCATTGATTTTTGAGGACTGTGACAAGCCGGACAAGATAGAGGCTGCCGTGGAAAAACTGATTCGGGAAAATGTGCAGGGCATTGTCTGCATGGACGATGTGATATGCTCTGTCGTACTGCAGGTTCTGGCCGAGAAAGATATTCTGGTTCCACAGCAGATTCAGGCTGCGTCGTTTTATGACAGCACACTGTTAAAAAACAGCAAGCCGGCAGTCACATCACTCGTATTTGACGATAAGGCACTTGGAGCACTCACCTGCAGAATATTGCTGCACTGCATTCAGGGTGAGGAGGTAGAAGCAAAGACCTTGCTTGGCTACGAATTGGTCATCAGGGAGTCAACACTGTTTGGGTGATCGATTCACTGGATTATAAGTCTGAAGGGGAGAACATTATGCCTAAGAAGAAAAAGAAGCCAGCGGAGTTTCGTTTTTATGAGGTTCCGCAGGACGAGTCAGTACTGGCGTTGATGGGCAGCAAATGGATACAGGTCTACGGCGAGAACATTGATAACATGCATTTTCATAATCTACTCGAGATTGGGTACTGCCACTACGGAGATGGGGATCTGGTCATAGAGGAAGATATGTATCGGTTTGGAGCAGGTATGATCTCATGTATTCCAGCAAATTTTTTGCATGTCACCAAAAGTGACACAGATGTCAGGGCATTTTGGGAATACATATATATCAACCCAGAGGATATACTAAGACAGTGGGGCAAATCCACGCAGGAGATCAGGGATATCATGGAGTCGGTCAGCAAGAAATCCTTTTTTATCAAGGCGGATGACAGTCCTATGATCGTGACGCTGATACGTTCCATCTTTGAGGAGATGCAGCACAAGGGTGAGCATTATCGGGAGTGCGTCAGAGGGATTGCATATTCTCTATTGTTTGAGATTGCACGGTTTAACGGCAGGGGAACAGGGCAGTCCATTGGAAAGAATATCAGTCTGCAGCTTCAAAGCGCGATTGAGTATGTGGAGAAAAACTATCCGAACAATTTCAAGATTGCTGATCTTGCAAATGAGTGTCATATGAGTGAGACACATTTTCGGCGCATTTTTCAGGAGAAAATGAACATGACGCCTGTCGAGTATGTGAATTTTGTGAGAGTCAAGAAAGCTTGCGAACTGATCGACAAGACAGATATCAGCATGGAGGATGTGGCGGAGAAAGTCGGATTTGTCACGCCGTCGACATTTAATCGGAACTTTCGACGCATCATCGGGACATCACCATATCAATGGAAAAAACGCCCGGACAACCATGAGGGTAAGTTGTTGGAGTATAAGATATCAGCATTGAAGGGCTGGTAAAAAACTAAGTAGTACTAAAGACTTTGCGCCAGAGATGCAAAGCCAAAAATAACTTAGTTTTTAGAAGAATGCCAAAGGGAAGGCATTATGTGTATAACAAACGAATTTGCACGAAATCAAGAAGATAATAAAAACATAAAAAGAAAAGCGGATGCTATAATAAAATTGTCATTCGTTACGGGGGCAGGATAATGCAGGAAAAAATAAAAGACCCTCTGTTTTATGAGGAAAACAGGGTAGCAGCGCATTCAGACCACAAGTATTTTGCAAGCGAAGCTGAATTTGTACAGAATGTGCAAAGCATGAAAAGGTCCTTGGATGGCGTATGGAAGTTCCATTATGCAAAAAACCTGAAAGAAGCACCAAAAGACTTTTATAAAAAAGAGGCAGACTGCAGAGGCTGGGAGGATATCAGGGTGCCGGCGCACATACAGCTTGAGGGGTACGACAAGCCGCAGTACGTCAATGTGCAGTATCCTTGGGACGGACATGAAGTCATTGAACCGGGTGAGATTCCCACGCGCTTTAATCCCACGGCGAGCTATGTGAAGTATTTCACAATACCAGCGCAGTTTGAGGGGAAGAGGGTATTTGTCTCTTTTCAGGGAGTCGAGAGCGGCTTTGCGCTCTGGTGCAACGGCAGCTACATTGGCTACAGCGAGGACAGCTTTACGCCGTCAGAGTTTGAACTGACAAGTGCTCTGCAAAAAGGGGAGAACAAGCTTGCAGTGCAGGTGTACAAGTGGACGAGCGGGAGCTGGTGTGAGGATCAGGATTTCTTTCGGTTTTCGGGAATCTTCAGAAGTGTTTACCTGTATGCGATACCTGACACACATGTCAGTGATGTGAAAGTCAGGACGAATTTAAATGAGGATTACACGAAAGCGGATTTAATGGTTTCACTGACAGTAACAACCGCTAAAGCAATGCCAGCCATAACTGGCAGGGCAAAATTGACACTCTCTGATATCACTGTGGTTTCAGAGGCTGATGTAGAGCTTGTAGACGGTGAGAATCAGGCGGTTCATATGGCAGTTGATGCGCCAATGCTGTGGAGTGCGGAGAGTCCGATATTGTACGAGCTGCTCATTACGGTGTATGATGCAGATGACAATGTTGTAGAGATCATACCTCAGAAGGTAGGTTTCAGAAGGTTTGCGATAGATAATGGTATCATGACATTGAATGGTAAGCGTATTGTATTTAAGGGTGTTGACAGACATGAGTTTAGTGGACGTTTCGGCAGGGTTCCGAATGAAGACGAACTGCTGCAGGATATTGTCACGATGAAACAGAATAACATCAATGCCATCAGGACGAGCCATTATCCCAATGACTCAAAATTATATGAGCTTTGTGATGAGTATGGATTGTATCTGATCGATGAATGTAATCTTGAAACACATGGTACATGGGCTGTGGGTGGTGTGCAGCCGATTGAGAGAGCGCTTCCGGGCGATCGGAAGGAGTGGGAGCCACTGCTGCTCGACAGGGTAAATTCCATATATCAGCGTGACAAGAATCATCCTTCCATACTGATCTGGTCGTGTGGGAATGAATCGTTCGGTGGATCTGTGATTTATGAAATGTCACAGAAATTCCGTGCGCTTGACGACACGAGACTTGTCCATTATGAGGGACTCTTCCACGACAGGCGTTACAATGACACTTCGGACATGGAGAGTCAGATGTATCCAAGTGTAGCTTCTATTAAGGAATTTCTGGCAAAAGACAGAAGCAAGCCAATGCTGCTTTGCGAGTATACCCATGCGATGGGAAACTCTTGTGGAGCGATGCACAAGTATACAGATCTGACAGACGAGGAGCCGCTATTTCAGGGTGGATTTATCTGGGACTATGTAGACCAGTCAATCTATCACAAGGACAGGTATGGAAATGAAGTACTGGGCTATGGTGGTGATTTTGACGACAGGCCATGTGATTACAATTTCAGTGGAAATGGTATTGTCTATGGCGGCAATAGAAAGCCGTCGCCCAAGATGCAGGAAGTGAAATTTAATTATCAGAATATTTCAATTCAGATCGCAGGGGATAGCTTTACCGTCATCAACAAAAATCTTTTCACCAACACAGACGAGTATCGTTGTGTGGTAAAATTAGCGCTGAATGGTAAGGAATTTGCGGAGGTGACAGTAGTCACAGATGTGGAACCGCTTTCCTCAAAGACATACAAGCTTCCCTTATTTGGATTCGCGACACCGTGGAGTGATGACGAGCGGTGGAAGGCCATCTGGGATGGTGAGTATATCGTGACTGTAAGTTTTGTGTTAAAGGAGGACACACTCTGGGCAAAGCGCGATCATGAAGTCGCATTTGGACAAGGCGTGTACCAGATTAAAAAGAATACATGCAGTGTGACAGAAGCCAGATCTTCTATAGAAGCCAGATCTTCTATAGAAGCCAGATCTTCTATAGAAGATCAGATGTTTGAGGTTGCGGACGGGACATACAATATCGGCGTGCGCGGTATGCATTTCGAGGCCCTGTTTGACAAAGGGGGAAAAGGCCTAGTATCCTATGTGTACGCAGGTCGGGAGCTGATCAAGGCAATCCCCAAGCCAAACTTCTGGCGTGCGCCGACGGACAATGATTTTGGCAATCAGATGCCATACCGATATGCACAGTGGAAGATGGCGAGTTTATACCAGCAGTCTAAACCTGCTGTTGTCACAAAAAATGACATGGATGTTACAATTCGTTATTGTTATACATTGCCGACAACGCCTGAGTCAGAGTGTTTTGTGACCTACAAAGTCACAGGTGATGGAACCGTCAACACCACACTGGAGTATGAGGCACCAGAAGGTGTCACTGATCTGCCTGAGTTTGGCATGCTGTTCAAGTTTGATGCAGATCTGGAAAATCTGACATGGTATGGATATGGACCGGAAGATACCTATTGTGACCGCGAGAAGGGCGGTAAACTTGGTATTTATCATAAAAAAGTAGCAGAAAATCTGGCAGAGTATTTAGTTCCACAGGAGTGCGGAAACCATACGGGAGTGCGGTGTGCAAGCATTACCGACAATAAAGGAAGAGGTATCACGTTCACAGGAAAAGATCTGAGTGTGAATGTATTGCCATATACACCGCATGAGCTGGAAAATGCCATGCATGTCTATGAACTGCCGCCAGTATACTACACAGTGGCGCGCATTGCATTGAAACAGATGGGTGTTGCCGGCGATGACAGCTGGGGTGCAAGGACTCATAAAGAGTATTTGCTGGATGCAGCCCATAAGTTAGTTTTATCATTTAATTTTAAAGGGATATAAATATCCCGGATAAGGAGGAATGAAAGTGGATAAATTTGTAGTAAACATTATCCATCGTCCGGAAATGGTTCCGGAGTATTCTGCGACTGTCACAGGACAGGGAAAAGAGGAGGATATCGGAGACAAGGCGCTCTTGACGGAGTCCCTTGATATCTTCAAGACACAGCAGAGACTGGCACACGAGAATGGTCTGAAGGTGACAATCCAGATGACCTATGCTTCATTGTTTAACGATGAGGCAGTGGAGATTGCAAAGCATGACCATGAAGAATATGGTGATGAGATCGCACTCTCTTTACTTGGGCTTCCCTGTGAGGAGTTCCGCGAGAAGTACAAGACAAAGGACTTCTGTATCTGGATGTTCTCAATGGAGGACAAGAAGGCGATCGTCAATGATGTCTTTGAGAAGTTCCATGACAGATTCGGTTTCTATCCTGAGTCTACAGGTTCCTATTACATGGATGCTGAGTTGACAAACTACATCAAGGAGAAATATCCGACAGTGAAATGTGCTGTTGCGACATGCTGGGAGGAAGGCCCCAAGGCATATCACACCTGCAATAACTCATGGTACACACTGTTTGACGGCGGCCCATGGGCTCCGTGGATTCCTTCAAAGCAGAATACACATGCACCTGCAGCAAATGCAGCGGAGGACTCAGGTATTGTTGCGATTCCGCATCTGTCAAGAGACCTGATCGCGTGCTATGACGGAAACGGTTCAAATTTTGGTACGCATCCGCAGAACGTGCTCCGCGGTATGATCTATGATACCAAGACATGGGAGTATCCATATCTCTATAACTTAATTGACCAGTATCGCGACTTGGCAAAGTACAACAACGGATATTCATACAACATGATGTTCGTGGGACCAGGATGGATGAACAAGATGGGACGCTGGGAGCAGCCGTATGAGCTCTTATATAAGTCTTACAGCGATGGCTGCAAGTATTACGGCGATTTGAAGAAGGAAGGCAAGCTCATTGATATGACGATGGCTGAGTTTGCAGATTATTACAGAGAGAAGAAAGGTGTCAACGCAGGAAATTACAATGAGCCGGAATGTGCACCTTGGAGAGATATCCTCTATGGTTCTGATAAGCAATTATTCTGGTACTGCGATCCTTACATGAGAGCTTGTGTAAACATGGATCAGGGCGGTGCAATCGTTGACCTTCGTCCTTATGTTGCAAAACTTGAGTGGCCAGTAGGTATTGGTACACCGCATGTGCAGGATGCTTCCTATCCGTTCCTGATTCAGGAGAAGTATCGTGCAGGTTACTTTACACATTATGCAGGCGCTGGTACAGTGAGAAGTGCAAAACTTTCTTACAAGGGTGAGGAAGTTGATCTCTGCCTCTGCCCGACGCACTGCCATTTCTCAGAGGAAGTGATTGATGGCAAGAAGACACGTATCTTAACACTTGATCCGGTTGAGATTCAGTTCAACGGCGTTACAGTGAAACTTCAGACGAAAGAATACTTTGAGGAAGGCGCTTCCAACATTAAGATCGAGAGAAATATTCTTGAGATCAGCGATCCTTCTGCAGAGATTACACTTGACGAGTATATCACAGCTTGCTATGGTACGACAGAGTATCCTGAAGATATGTCAGGCATCACACTTGCATGCGAGGGTGAGAACGGCACAACGATCAACTATGAATACAGATGCCGCGATGCGAAGCTTGACGGCGCAAGTGCAGTGAGCGCAGTGATTCCGGCAATCCAGACCAAGGTTTCCCTCACCGCTTCTGACAAAGCGCTTGGTTACATTGAAGAAGGATATGCATTCTCTCCGATGTTCAAGCTCGGCTACAAGAAGACAATTTCTGATAAGGAGGTATTTGCAACATGGCTCAACTTGGAAAAGGCAAATTAAACTACAGATGTCCATCCTGCTTTATGCGAGACCTCGACATCGATATGTTCTACAATAAGGACACAGGCATCTACAGCTGTATCCGCTGCCAGTACAGGGGAACAGAGGAAGATGTACTTGAGAAAAACGAGATGGTAAGATTCCGCTATCTCGACAGGGCAAAGAGATTTACGAAGTTTGATTTTGATTAGGATATAGGATAAAAGAAAAGGGACTGTGCGTTGCATAGTCCTTTTTATTACCCACCTGCACTTCCCCTCTCGATTTTTCGTTGAGTTGTGGCTTCCGGCTCAATATCTCGTTGATTGTGAATCGTATTGCTCTGTGATAAACTTTTATGTATCAGGGAACATTATTGATACGGACATAAGGATCTGTAGAAAATAACTGACACATCTTGATTTGTCTATTTCTCCGATTGTGCATATCAAAAAGCCTCGAAGAAATATCCTGCGCAATCTGTATCACTTATTTTCCTGCAGCTCCTAACATAGGGGGAGAGAATGAAATGCTGGACAGGGAAAAGGTTGCAAGGGCGATCGCGGAACAGCGGAAAATAAAAGGAATGACACAGAAGCAGCTTGCGGATATCTTAAATGTATCCTACCAGGCAGTTTCAAGATGGGAACAGGGACTGAGCCTTCCATCGGTGGATATGATCTATGATATTGCACAGGCACTTGAAACGACGGTTGATTTCCTGCTGAATGGGCTATCGGAGGAGAGAAAAGTCATCAGTTATATAGACACAGGGCTGGACACCAAAAAGCTTTATATGGTAAAGGAGAGGATAAACAGTCTGATCACTAGAGATGACCAACTGCTCTATGCAAAATACACGGATCCTGTATTTTTTCGGCTGGATACCTCAGCGATGGAAGAACCAGTATGGGTGTCCGCAAACCATGTCCCCGGCTCCAAAGAGCGCTTTGCGATGGAAAATGGCTACGACAGGGAAATCTGCATAGATCTGGTGTCAAGTGCCGCCAATAATCTGATTCGTTTTGGCGTAAAACCGGCGATTATTCAGGCGAATATTGTCTGTGGGAACAATGACAGTGGTCAGCTTATTCTCATGGGTGAGGCATTCAAAGAAGCATGTGAGAGCAGTGGAATTGTGTTTGCAGGAATGGAGGTAGGCGGGCAGGCTGTAAATTATCATGCAGGCGAATACAGGATAGGAGCTTCGGTCATAGGCGTTGCGGATCGAAAAGAAATTATTACAGGGGACAGGATTATGGAGGGTGATATTCTGATCGGGCTGTGCACGGAAGGTATATCGTCAACCAGTTATCCCTTTGTCAAAGTAATCCTTGACAGAAGACCAGATATAGTATATGCAAAGATTGACGGACAGAACCTTTTTATGGACGAAATGATGAAGCCAAATGCCTGTTATGTAAATGTGGTCAATGAGCTGAAAAAACAAAATCTCATACATGGTATTTTCGTTATCAACAATTCCTTGTTCAACAGGAAATGTTATTGTACAATGCCCAAGGGACTCGGCGCGGGTATTTCCGTCTCACAGATACAGGTCTCAGCATTGTATCGGTATATTTATAACTTGAACATGATGGACAGGGAGTGTTTTTTGAGGGATTTTTCACTGGGCATCGGCATGGTATTGGCAGTGTCAGAGAAACAGTATGACAAGGCAGTGAAAGTCATTGAGAAGTACCATCAATGCTATCGTCTGGGTACGATACAAAAGGATGATGAGCACCCTGATGCACGAGTCTGGTTAGTATGAAGGGGGATTGTATGGTAAGAGCAGGTTTACGCAATGGATATATGCTGTTGCTGTTTGTATTATTCTCTATTTCATTGAATGAGATCATTATTATGGGAAATGATCTGATTGCAAAGGCTGCGGACGGAGTTCTTGGCGGGCAGCAGGTGTATTTTGCGGAGTTTGTTGTGCCACTGTTGTGGATGATCGTGCTGGGGACAGCGGCAGCATATCTGAAAAGTATTTCAGGCAGTCACTACAGTGCGATGGTGCAGAGGGATGTGCGTGCATCGCTCGGAAGACATTTGATCAGGCTGCCCTTTTCCTATTTTGATGAAAAGAGCAGTGGAAGTATCATCACGAGGCTGATATCAGACATGGATGAGTTGGGGAGGTTTTTCTCGGAAATCCTGCCCAGCCTTCTGGTCAACATAATCGTAGTGGTGACATCGACCATCTATCTGATCCAGATGGATGTATTGCTGATTATCGTGCTGTTTGCAAGTTATCCGGTTATGCTGGTTGTGGCAGACCGGCTGTCCAGGAAACTTGCCCAGCTTGCCAAAAAGCTGCGCTCCCATATGGATGAGTGCAATGAGAAGGCTTACGATGCGATTCAGGGCATTGTGATTGGCAGGAGCTACAATCTTTATGAGGTGCAGAAAAAGGAGATAGATGCTGTCATTGACCGTAAGGTGGAGCAGGCGTGTAAGAGTACACGGATATCCTCTTTGGGCTGGGTGCTGAAGAATGTGATCACCACAATTCCCGTTATCATCTGCTATCTGTTTGCGCTATACGAGACGATGCAGGGCAGGATCACAGTTGGGGAAATGCTTGCGTTCACAGTGCTTCTTGGCAGAATTTTGAATCCGATCGGCGATATTGTTTTCTGCGCAAACGATATTCGCGAAATCGGCGTATCCCTGAAAAGGCTGCAGGAGATATATGATCAAAAGGAGGAGAGGACTGGGGGCAGGATACATATACAGCCACAAGACAATGAAGAATCTGCGGTAATAGAGTGGAACAATGTAGAATTCTACTATGATCACAGCGAAGCGCACCCTGTTTTAAATGGAATGAGCTTTCAGATCGAGAAGGGCGGGCAGACCGCGTTTGTGGGAGGCTCAGGAGAGGGAAAGACAACGATTTTTAAGCTGCTTTGCGGCTTTTATGAGAAAAATAGCGGTCAGTACAGGCTTTTTGGACATTCCTTTGAGGAATGGGATCTGGAAGCGGCAAGGAGCTGCTTTTCCGAGGTCTCACAGAATGTGTTCTTGTTTCCGGAAACTATCAGGCAGAATGTGGCTTGCGGAAAGGAGAACGCGACGTTTGAGGAGGTTGTGGAGGCGTGCAGGAATGCAAATATCCATGATTTTATCCTGCAGCTTCCAGAGGGCTATGAGACGCTTGTGGGTGAGCGCGGCGTGCGTCTTTCCGGAGGGCAGAGACAGAGGATTTCGATAGCAAGGGCTTTTTTAAAAGATGCACCGATTCTGCTGTTAGATGAGCCAACAGCTGCTGTCGATGTCGAGGCGGAGCAGAAAATACAGGAGGCGATTGACAGGATCGCCGCGGGAAGGACAGTGATCACGATTGCACACAGACTTTCTACGATCAGAGATGCGAAACGGATTTATGTGGTGAGCGGAGGTAAAATAGTGGAGACGGGAAATCATGAGGAGCTATTGGAGAGAAGGGGAGTATATGCGGAAATGTATGCAAAAGGTTGATTTAAAAACATTTTGGCGTTTTATGAGACTGATGGATGACAGGCTTCCGATCTATTTAGGAGCTATTTTAATTTCTACGATAGGTGACACAGGGCGCAGGCTCGCAAATTCTTATCTTATTAAAAATATTGTCACAGCTGCGCAGAACCAGAATGCAGACAATGTGCTGCTGCCAGTTCTCGGAAATTTTGTGGTATTTGTGCTTTGCCTGCTGCTCTGGCGGTTTGGCATTATACGCTACAATATCGAGGGGAGAACAGGTGTGGGAAAGGTGGAAAAACTCGTGTTTTCCAAGGCAATGCGCCTGCCTATGTCCTATTATGAGAACAACCACAGCAGCGATTTTATGTCACGCCTGATTTTCGATACGCAGAAAGCTTCGGATATTTACACATCAAGGTTACGAAGGCTGATCGCTGCGGTGTTATCGACACTCATGTATCTCATTCCCATGTTCTACTTTAGTTGGGAACTCACGTTCTGCATGGTTGGAATCAGCCTGTTGGCTTTTGTGGGAAACAGCTTTTTTGCAAAGCCCATGAAACAAGCCGGCAGCCACCTTTCTGACAAAAATAAAATAATGATCGAGAAGCTGACCAGCATTCTGTCTGGCATGGAGCTGATCAAGATTTTTCCAGTCGGGACAAAGCTGACAGAGGAGTATGACGACGCAAACAGGGAATTCTTTCATATTCAGAAAAGGACAAACCGGCTGTCCGCGGGACTGGAATCCCTGAATCAGATGCTGGATCTGATTGGCGCACTGGCATTTCTGGGAATTGGTATATGGTTTGTGTCGCTCGGACGGGTGAGCCTGGGGGCGTTGACAGCACTTTATTCGCTGTATGGCACATTTCGGTATGCTTTTTTGGAAATAGGTCAGTATCTGCCACAGATGATGAACTGCATCGCCAACGCCGAGAAAATTTTTGAGCTTATCGATATGGCGGAAGAACCAGAGCGGTGGGAGATGGAGGCTGAAGCGGGCGGCGATTGTAATAGCAATGCAGCAGAGGGGGACGAAAAAACGATGTTGTCGATACGGAATGTGAGTTTTTCTTATGATAATGGTGGGAATCGTGATAATGGACGAAAGGTTTTGGAGCAGTTTTCGATGGAAGTCAGAAGAGGCAGCTATGTGGCGGTAGTGGGCGAGTCCGGCTGTGGAAAAAGTACACTGGCGAAGCTTTTATTAGGATTTTACCCGGTGGAGAAAGGGTGTATGTCGATTTGCGGAAAGAAGTACCACGACCTTACATTAAAGGAAATCAGGGAGCAGATCGCCTATGTTCCGCAGGAGCCTTATCTGTATGAAGTGAGCATTGCCGAAAATATAGCTTATGGCAGATGTGGCGCAAGCCATGAGGAGGTCATAGCGGCGGCAAAGGCGGCGAATGCCCATGAATTTATCATGAATCTGCCAAAAGGATATGACACAGTGCTGGGAGAGCGTGGAAATACACTGTCGGGCGGGGAAAGGCAGCGGATTGCGATCGCCCGCGCGATTATCAGAAATACGCCTGTCATGATACTGGACGAAGCGACTTCGGCGCTTGACAACGAGTCCGAATCGCTTGTGCAGGATGCGATCAAAAGGCTGAGGCAGGATCGCACGATACTGATGATTGCCCACCGTCCTGGTACGATTGCCGCGGCAGATGAGGTTGTACGGGTGGGAGTGTAAATGCCTCAAATCTAATAAACGCTGGAATTTTTTCGGAGATGATAGAATGACAAACACGAATAACAACAAGTCCTTACATAAAAAACATTTAGAAGCAGAGAGAATAGTATTGCTCCCGCTCTCGGAACACAGTATGACAGACGATGGCATTGACACATGGTATGTCATTATTGACAAGGAGAACCGTGCTCCGATTGGCATGATTGGAATGGTACATCAGAATCCAGCATGGAAAAATACCGGTCTGTGGATCGTGATTTCCGATGAACAGAACCGCAGGGAGGGCTATGGTCTGGAGGCGCTTGAATTGGTGGAGAAATATATATTTGACAGCCTTGCATATCAGCGCATTTCCGTGCGGATTGGGGACTGCAACCAGGCTGCGGTTCAGTTTTTTAAAAAGGCTGGCTACAAACTGGAAGGCGTCCAGGAGTTAGGATATTTTCATGATGACCGATACTATGACATGATATTGTTGAGGCTTCTGCGGAAGGAATACATGAGCAGACAAGAGATAAAGATGCAATAGATAAAAAGAGGCTGCCAGAAAATAGAGCGCTCATTGGGTGGGGGCTATGATTCAAATGAGTCATAGCCCTCCATTATGTTTGGGTGGGTATTCCTAACAGACAGTATTTATGCTATACTTAACCCATAAAAGAAAATAAAGACATAATAGTATGATATTGTTTTGTGAGGAAAGGATGGTGAGAGCGGAATGCGGAGGATGGTTAAGCCATTGGTGGTTGCTATTTTTGCCATGGCGTGTATTTCGTCGGCAGCTTTGTTTACACGTGGGGAGGAAGGGAATGTTGTTGTTTTTGATGATGAGATCAGGCAGATCAAAGATGGCTGGGGCAGTGTGACAGACTATACGGAGCGAGAAAGTTTTACATGGTCGCTGATGCCGGATTCGGAGCCATATGATTACGCTATGGCAGAGATTACCGTCGGGGAGGATCATGCAGAGTTTGAATGGACATTTGGGGAAGAAAGGGAAAGCCTGACAGAGCAGTATAGAAGCGTAAAAAATAATTATGCGGCGCACAGTGACACAGAACCCTCAGACTACTGGCTTTTTCTAAAAGTAAAAACAGATGATGTTTACGATCTGGATATCTGGCACAAAGTGCAGGAGGTGTGGGGGAATGATCTGGAGGAAAAACATGATATTTCTGCTTTTGTGAATGAGACAGGGAGCGTCTGTGAGATGCGGGAGTATGATGATGGAACCTGGATTGGGGAATGGACTGTTTTCATAAAAGATGATTTTCTCTATGTGATTGAGTGTGTGGACAATCAGATCAGCGAAGATACCAAGAAGCCAATCAACTATCTTTACTGGAGTGGAATTCTGACCAGTGTGGAGAAATACTGCATTTGGGGTATGGACGACGAGCTTTTTTACTGGAGAGATCATGATGAGCGCGTGCTCAGGCTTGAAAATCCGTCCAGAGTTTATACGCAGGTTCCTGGAAAAGATGGCCGATGGTCACATTTTCCGGGCAAACAACCGTGCGCTATCATGCAGACAGCAGAATACACGGTTTCGCTGTCGGAGAACAGTCCCGAGCTGCGGATATGCTTTAAGCTTGAAGGAGAGGCAATGGAATTGAGGCTTCCCGATATTGGTTCCGCTGATTATACTTATAAGATGGAGGTGTCGGATGCGGCAAACGGGGAGATTTTACAGGTTGAGGAAGCGCGCCTGTGTGTGGATGCGATTGACACGCTGAGGTTTGAGGATATGGATGGGGACGGATATCTTGACATGCACATTGTATATCCAGAACACTATATTGTAGCAGAGTCAGATGCCGAGGATCAATTTTCCTATTCATATTACTATTATAGAACCACTCCGCGGTACTGGGTATGGGACAATGATGAGCATATATTTGTCTGTATGAATGAATGGGAACTTTCCGACTATGTGCAGGAGAGAAGGGCAGAACAGCGGGAGGAGGACACAGCAGAAAAAGAGAATGTTATCATCGTACAAAAAGGTGATTCTCTTTGGCGCATTGCCCAAAAATATCTGGGCGATGGTGCGAAGTGTATGGATTTGTACGACAGGAATAAGGCGGTGATAGGGACAAACCCTGACGTGATCATACCAGGAATGGAACTTGAGGTTGCAGATATTGGGAAAAAGTAAGATTGATTCAGACAGAGGAAAAGTTCATTTAAAATTCATTGAATTTGTGCGTGTTATCTGCTACAATAGTCATTGATTTGTGCAGTTATGATTTTATGTTAATCAAAATACACTGCAAAAGGAATATTTGTAACAATGCCTGCCATACAGTTTTTATTTGACAATGTTTGACAAAGGTGGCAGTATGGTTATGAAAAGATTGAATAGATTGGAGCCGTATATGAGTATTATAGAAAAAGTATTCGGTACACACAGCGAACGCGAATTAAAGAGGATTGAACCCATCGTAAAAAAGATCGAGAGTTATCGCGACGAGATGGGAAAGCTTACCGACGAGGAGCTTCGGGGCAGGACCGCGGAGTTCAAGAAGAGAGTGGCGGAGGGCACCAGCCTTGATGACATTCTTCCAGAGGCATATGCAGTCGTTCGTGAGGGCGCAAAGCGTGTACTAAATCAAGAACATTACAGAGTACAGCTGATCGGTGGTATTGTTCTGCATCAGGGACGTATTGCAGAGATGAGGACTGGTGAAGGTAAGACACAGACGGCCCTTCTTCCCGCTTATCTGAATGCATTGGAGGGAAAAGGTGTACATGTAGTTACAGTCAACGATTATCTGGCAAAGCGGGATGCCGAGTGGATGGGACAGGTGCACGAGTTCTTAGGGCTGAAGGTTGGAGTTGTGCTAAATGACATGAAGCCTGATGAAAGGCGGGAGGCATACAATTGCGACATCACCTATGTGACCAACAACGAACTTGGTTTTGATTACCTTCGAGACAACATGGTAATCTATAAGGAGCAGCTTGTTTTGAGAGATCTGCACTATGCCATCATCGACGAGGTGGACTCTGTATTGATTGACGAAGCGAGAACACCGCTGATCATATCAGGACAGAGCAGCAAATCCACAAAGCTCTATGAAGTGTGCGATATCCTTGCAAGACAGATGAAGCGCGGTGAGGACATTCCTGAGATGACCAAGATGGACTATGTCATGGGCACAGAGCAGGAGGAGACAGGTGACTTTATCGTCAATGAGAAGGACAAGGTCGTAAACCTCACAGCTGCGGGTGTGGAGCGTGTGGAGAAATTTTTCCAGATCGAGAACCTTGCAGATCCCGAGAATCTTGAGATACAGCACAATATTATATTGGCGCTCAGGGCACACAACCTGATGTTCCGAGACCAGGATTATGTGGTAAAGGACGACGAGGTTTTGATTGTCGATGAATTTACAGGGCGTATCATGCCAGGGCGACGTTATTCTGACGGTCTGCATCAGGCAATCGAGGCAAAAGAGCATGTCAAGGTAAAGCGTGAGAGTAAGACACTTGCTACAATCACATTCCAGAATTTCTTTAACAAGTTTGACAAAAAGTGTGGCATGACTGGTACGGCACTTACTGAAGAAAAGGAGTTTCGTGATATCTATGGCATGGATGTTGTTGTCGTGCCAACGAACCGCCCAGTAGTGCGTATTGACAATCAGGACAGTGTATATAAGACCAGAAAAGAGAAGCTGAAGGCAATCGTCGATGCGGTGGAGAAAGCACATTCCACAGGACAGCCGGTGCTTGTAGGTACGATCACAATTGAGGCAAGTGAGGAGTTGAGCAAAATGCTCACAAGGCGCGGCATTCAGCACAAAGTATTAAATGCAAAGTTCCATGAGCTTGAGGCGGAGATCGTTGCAGATGCCGGTCAGCATGGTGCCGTCACGATCGCGACGAACATGGCAGGCCGTGGTACGGATATCAAGCTTGACGAGGAGGCAAGGGCGGCGGGTGGTCTAATGATCATCGGTACAGAGCGTCATGAGTCACGGCGTATCGACAATCAGCTGCGCGGCCGTGCAGGTCGTCAGGGCGATCCCGGTATGTCACGGTTTTATATTTCGCTTGAGGACGATCTCATGCGTCTGTTTGGATCCGAGCGTCTGATCAATATGTTTAATACATTGGGGATTCCCGAGGGACAGGAGATCGAGCACAAAATGCTCACAAGCGCGATCGAGAATGCGCAGAAGAAGATTGAGAGCAACAACTTTGGTATCAGAAAAAATCTTCTGGAATACGATCAAGTCATGAATGAGCAGCGTGAGATCATCTATGAGGAGCGCCGCCGTGTTCTTGACGGTGAGAGCATGCGTGATGTGATCTACAAGATGATCACAGATATTGTAGAAAGCTCAGTGGATACAGCGATTAATGACGACTTGGAGCCCGAAGAGTGGGATTTGAATGAACTGAATACACTTCTGCTCCCGATTGTACCACTGCATCCGGTGGTGCTCGACCGTGTTTCCAAAAAGACAAAGAATGGATTGAAACACCAGTTGAAAGAGGAGGCTGTCAAGCTCTATGAGAGCAAGGAAGCCGAGTTCCCCGAAGCGGAGAGCATCCGTGAGATTGAGCGTGTCATTCTATTGAGAGTGATCGACCGCAAGTGGATGGATCACATTGATGACATGGATCAGCTGCGACAGGGTGTAGGTCTGCAGGCGTATGGTCAGAGAGATCC
The DNA here is from genome assembly GCA_947175175.1 of uncultured Lachnospiraceae bacterium. GTDB lineage: Bacteria > Bacillota > Clostridia > Lachnospirales > Lachnospiraceae > COE1. The sequence goes on along the minus strand of CAMWLV010000001.1, from coordinate 7,148 downwards.
GCTTGTGGAGTATAAAATGAACGGCTATGAAATGTTTGATGCCATGACAGCAAATATCAAGCAGGATACAGTGCGCATGCTGCTCCATGTCAAGGTAGAGCAGAAGGTGGAGCGCGAGGAAGTGGCGAAGGTTACTGGTACAAACAAGGATGAGACACTGCAGAAAGGACCGAAGATGCGTGCGGAGGCGAAAGTGTATCCGAACGATCCATGCCCGTGCGGAAGCGGAAAGAAATATAAGCAATGTTGCGGAAGGAAAGTATAAAACGAAAAGGTGGTGAACGCAATGGTAGAACTCGACCAGATGAAACAGGAGTTACAGACCTACGAAAGTCCATTAGCGGAAGTGAGGGATTCACTTTGACCTCGCTAATAAGGAGAGGCGGATTGAAGAGTTAGAGCGTGAGATGGAAGCTCCCGGATTCTGGGACGATCCAGACCGCTCCAACAGACAAATGAAGGAATTAAAACAGCTTAAAAGTACAGTCGACCAGTGCAATGGACTCAAGTCACAGTATGAGGATATTGAGACATTGATCGAGATGGCATATGAGGCGGAAGATGCCGAGATGATACCAGAGATTCGGGAAGAATTGGACAATTTTATCGAGACGTTTGAGGCACTCCGCATCAGCACGCTGTTATCAGAGGAATATGACAAGTGCAATGCGATCCTGAAACTGAACGCAGGTGCAGGCGGCACAGAGAGCTGCGACTGGGCAGGAATGCTTTACCGCATGTACACCAGATGGGCAGAGCGAAAAGGATTTTCCATCGATGTGCTGGATTTTCTTGACGGTGACGAGGCAGGCATCAAATCCATTACCTTTCAGGTAAACGGTGAGAATGCTTACGGATATCTCAAATCAGAGAAAGGCGTGCACAGACTTGTGAGGATCTCGCCATTTAATGCACAGGGAAAACGTCAGACCTCTTTTGTATCGCTTGACGTCATGCCCGATATTGAGGAAGATCTGGACGTAGAGATTAACGAAGATGACTTGCGTATTGACACATACCGAAGCAGCGGTGCCGGTGGTCAGCATATTAACAAGACCTCTTCAGCGATTCGTATCACCCACATTCCGACAGGAACAGTTGTACAATGCCAGAACGAACGTTCTCAATTCCAGAACAAGGACAAGGCGATGCAAATGCTGAAGGCAAAATTGTTCTTGTTAAAACAAGAGGCAAATGCAGAGAAGCTTTCTGACATACGAGGCGAAGTGAAAGAAATCGGCTGGGGCAATCAGATTCGCTCGTATGTTATGCAGCCCTATACCATGGTAAAAGACCACAGGACGAACTTTGAGTCGGGAAACGTGGATGCAGTTATGGACGGCGCACTGGATGGATTTATTAATGCCTTTTTGAAGTGGAAGAACAACGGAGCGGCACAATAGGAGGCAAGCTTGAAAGAAGGTCACTTTCAAACTATTGATTGGTATGCGTGCCAGATCACGCAGGGGTATATTTATGAAAAGAACATGCAAACAGTGCGGCAAAGAGTTTGAGCTGTCAGAAAGCGAGATCAGTTTTTATAAAAGCAAAGGTTTGGAGCTGCCCAAACGCTGTCAGGCATGCAGAAATCAGAATAAGGTACAGAGTGATAAGGTACAGAAAACAGCGAAAGAGAAAAGCAGCATGAGTGATTCGCCGCAGCATAACAGAGAGAATGGCAATTGTGGAAACGACAAAGGTCATATCGTAAAATCTGTTGTAGCAGTGATTTTGCTAATTGCGGTCTTTGGAATAAAAAATTTTTTATCAATTTCGGATGAGAGTATATCCTCATCGACAGATTTTGCAGCAGTGGAAATGCCGCGAACGGAGGAGCAGGAGTTAACGGACGAACTGTTGCTTGACGTGGCAAGTGAAACCTTTGTGAATGAACAGCAGTCATCGACATCAGGGTGGTTAGAAAGTGAACACGAGCAGCAGATATGGGATGATGCGACAGTACAACTGTCAGAGGAACAAGCAGGGCAAGGGGTATCAGACGACACAGATATAATCGTAGGTTCTGAAATAGCATTGGAGACTTTGCAGGAAACCTCAGATGTAATCTATAGCTTTAGAAAGGCGCAGTACCTGACAGAGCACTTCGAAAAACATGGGGCAGAGTTCCCTTATGAGACAGAGGAGGAATATCTGTCGGGTGCCAATAATGTCATTCAAAATCCGGAAGCGCTGCATAAGCTCGAAGCAGAAGACGGAGATGATGTTTATTTTGTTGAAAGTACAAATGAATTTGTTGTTGTTTCCACAGATGGATTTATAAGAACTTATTTTAAAGCAAATATAGACTACTATAACAGACAGTAGTGCAATATAAATACCTGATATCAATTCATCGAATGAATTGACCAGGTATTTTTATATTGCATATATTAACAATTCCTAACTGTTCACGGTCTTGTTCCGCACGGACATAATATCCAAATAGAAGTTTGTCAATGCCATATTCATATAGGGAATCACCCAGATCAGTGAGATGCCGCAGGTAAAAATGCTGAGCAGAAATGAAGGGATGAAACCCAGATATAACATAAATAGCCGAAGTTTGTTTCCATTCATGACCTCAAAGCATTTTTTCAGGATTGTAGTGGCACTCCAGTTAGGAAAGTCCAATATCATGTAAAACGCTGGAAAAAAAGGCAGTGTCAATATTAGTGAAACTGCGGAGCACACAAACATGATGAGATAAAATCTCATAGAAGCGCTGGATAAAATACTGTATGCTTCCAAAAGTTCATTGCTATTCACAGAGCTGCCAGCAAGGAAGAAACTGAGATCATTGGCATTGCCTCCGCTAAAAAGAGGAATGGAATTGATAATCTCTGCATATTGTGCTGACGCGATTTCAAGTGGGATCATGCAGATGGATTCAATGACAGCGATCACAGCTCCAATTTTGAGTATCTTGACGGTGTTTTGCTGGAAACCGCAGAATAAATCCCCGATGGTGCTTGGCATACTACATGCTGATTTCAAAAAGATAAAAGACGCTCCGACATTAAGCACAGAGGAGATTACCTGCACGGCAAATACCAGAATGTAATTGACGGCAAACCCTATTGCAGTTGTTGTGGGAATTAGAGTCGAGACAAGATTTACCGCCATAAAGGTGATGATAAACTTTAACAGTATTGTTCCAAGCAGTATTCCCATATGCTGGCTAGTCTGCATTCTTGCCAGGAATTTTATCTCAAAGTTGCTTTTATATTGTGGCTGCTGCATAATGTTCAGTCCTTTCTTGTTGGATAGATAGTATAACGAATAAAACTGTAACCCATTGTATCATGTTTAATACAATAAAACAATGAAATCCAAGTGAAATTTTCTTGAATCATACGTGATTTTCCTTTATAATTGAACTATTCAGCCATCAGCTGAAATAACAATAAATTTATATTTCAATATTTAAGTAAAGAAGGAAAAGTTAAGCTATGGATATCATTTTAAAGCTAAAGGAAGAACTAAACGTGGAAAAGTGGCAGGTCGAAGCTGCTGTCAAATTGATAGATGAGGGAAACACCATTCCTTTTATCTCCAGATACCGCAAGGAGGTTACAGGTTCGCTCAATGACGAAGTACTGCGAAACCTCAATGAGAGGCTGGGATATCTCAGAAATCTGGAGGAGAAAAAGGAGCAGGTACTTGGAAGTATCGAAGAGCAGGGCAAGCTCACGGATGAGTTGAAGGCAAAAATTCTTGCGGCAGAGACGATCGTCGCTGTTGATGACCTATATCTTCCATACAGACCAAAGAGAAAAACGCGCGCCAGTGTTGCCAAGGAGAAAGGACTCGACGGGCTGGCAGACATTATCCTTGCACAGGAGACGGCAAAATCGTTGCTTGTAGAGGCAGAGAGCTATGTAAGTGAGGAAAAGGGAGTCGGCAATGTAAAGGAAGCCCTGCAGGGTGCGATGGATATTATCGCAGAAATGATATCAGATGAGGCCGATTACAGAACCTATATCCGACAAGCAACTTTCGAAGAGGGAAAGATTACAAGTACAGCAAAAGATGCAAAGGCACAGAGCGTATATGAGATGTACTATAATTTTGAGGAGCCTGTTAATAAAGTTGCAGGGCACAGAGTTCTTGCGCTCAACAGAGGAGAGAATGAAAAGGTTCTCACTGTCAAGATCGAGGCGCCCACAGAGCGCATTATCCGTTTCCTCGAGAAGAAACTCATCACAAAGGACAACGAAAATACAACACCGGCATTGCAGGAGACCATTGCAGACAGCTATAACAGGTTGATCGCGCCTGCAATCGAGCGCGACATCAGAAACGAGCTTACAGAAAAGGCGGAGGACGGGGCAATCGCAGTATTTGGCAAGAACTTAGAGCAGCTTCTCATGCAGCCTCCAATTGCCGGCAAGGTAGTTCTTGGCTGGGATCCTGCATTTCGGACAGGCTGTAAGCTTGCCGTAGTAGATGCGACAGGAAAAGTACTTGATACCAAGGTCATTTATCCGACAGCGCCCCAGAACAAGGTTGAAGAGGCAAAAAAGGAGCTGAAAAAGCTGATCAGCAAGTACAATGTAAGTCTGATTTCCGTGGGAAACGGTACTGCATCGCGCGAGTCGGAGCAGGTTATTGTAGAGCTGATCAAGGAGCTTGATACACCAGTTCAGTATGTCATCGTAAATGAGGCGGGCGCTTCTGTCTATTCGGCAAGTAAACTTGCGACAGAGGAGTTCCCGAACTTTGACGTGGGACAGAGAAGTGCAGCCTCCATCGCAAGGCGTCTGCAGGATCCATTGGCAGAACTTGTAAAAATCGATCCGAAGTCCATTGGTGTTGGACAGTACCAACACGACATGAATCAGAAAAAGCTCAGCGAAGCGCTGAACGGAGTCGTAGAGGATTCTGTTAACAAGGTCGGCGTGGATCTGAATACAGCATCAGCATCGCTTCTGGAATATATATCAGGTATCAACAAGACAATCGCCAAAAACATTGTAGACTACAGGGAGACAAACGGACGTTTCTGCAACAGAAAGCAGCTGTTGAAAGTAGCAAAGCTTGGTCCAAAGGCATACGAGCAGTGTGCAGGCTTTATGCGCATTCTAGACGGTGACAATCCATTAGATGCCACAAGCGTACATCCAGAGTCCTACGACGCAGCGCTGAAACTCTTAGAAAAGCTGAACATTTCCATGGATGACCTCAAAGAAATCCAGAAGAAAGCTGCTTCTGCCAAGACAGCGAAACCGACAAAACAGGAGAATACCAAAAATGCAAAAAATAACAAGAAGCAGAATATCGTCATTAAAAACACCAACACTGCCATGGGAAAAGCGCTTGCAGCAGCTATAGGAGGTGTGACACTCGATGCACCACAATCCCAGAACACGAAGGGAGAAGCTTCTGAATCGCAGGCAGTGGCAGGCGGACTTGAGAGACGAGTCAAGGACAAGAAAAAGATGGCAGAGGAGCTTGGAATCGGTGAAATCACACTGACAGATATCCTGAAGGAGCTTGAGAAACCTGCGCGGGATCCGCGTGAGAACATGCCCAAGCCGATTCTTAGAAGCGATGTTCTTGAAATGAAGGATCTAAAGCCGGGAATGATCTTAAAGGGAACTGTTCGAAACGTCATCGATTTCGGCGTGTTTGTGGACATCGGAGTGCATCAGGACGGTTTGGTGCATATTTCACAGATCACTAATAAATTTATCAAGCACCCTCTTGAAGCAGTCAGTGTTGGGGATATCGTGGATGTAAAAGTACTTGATGTCGATTTGAACAAGAAAAGAATCTCTTTGACGATGCGTCTCGACCAGGACAGCAAAAAAAATACTTGATTTCCTGATATGTCTGTTTTATAATAAATTGCATAAATCAAATAACAAATCTTCGGGGCAGGGTGTGATTCCTATATACAGAAAGCGCGTAAATAAGGCATTTCAGAGGGGACAGAAAACGGGTTTACACAAAATGCAAAAAAACACGAAGAGCCTTAATATGAATTGAATATTTGGACATCTAAATAAGTCCTTTATCAGTTGTAGAAATATAATTGATAGAGGACTTATTTTAGTGCCTTAAAATATCATGACAATCTGAAATGAAAAAATTAGGAGGAAACAGAATGGAGATAATCAATTTTGAGAAGGCAAAAGCAAGAAAGCGATCAAAAGAAAAGGCTGCAAAACATTTACCAGAGATAGATGATGGCGTACTGGAACTACAGAGGCAATATCGGGAGCTTGCCCAGTTTTATAACCGCTGGTATGACGAGCATGTAATCGGGCAGGATGAAAATGGAGGGTGGATATATAAAGATTTATAAAATTCCACTTGGCACAAATCTTGTATGCTCTAAAAGTTATCCCACACGATTCTAAACGTCGCTCTATGAGCCTTACAGTGAGTCACAGAGGCATTCCACAATCACTATACCATTTCATCTATAACCATCAATCAAATAATCAATAATTACCAATAATCACTAACCCCCAATCAAATAATCAACACCAAAATCACACACAAACCATTAAACCATCTTAGAACAGCTCACAGTGAGTCACAGGGGCATTTCAGAATCACCATACCAATTATAACCATCAATAATTAATTATCAATTATCATCAATCATCAAAACTATCAATCACTACCGTCAATCAAATAACCAACACCTAATCACGCACAACATAAAAACTACATTTCATTGGCAATTGACACACACAAATTAAATGCCATCAGTCAGATAATATAATCTGACACAATCTAATTAATCCATTATTCAACCAAACAATCCAAACCAACCACACAAACAAATCAAGGAGGACAAATACATATGTACGGTAGAGTAACAAAATATTTCACAGACAGGGGCTATGGCTTCATATATGGCGAGGATAGAAATTCATACTTTGTGCATCACTCGCAGTTAAATGATGAGGATATTGAAAGAGGATACTATGTATTCTTTAAACCATACAGAAACGACAGGAGTGATTTCAATGCTGGCAATGTAGTTGTTATTGAAGTACCAGACAAGCAATCAAAGAATGCAGCCCTAAAGAAAAAGTCCAAAAAGCATGTTTTATCTAAGGAACTGTAGAAAAATTACCGTTCAAAGTTTGAAGCCTTTTATGATGTATGACCATCCATGATGTGGACCTATGTAT